>NZ_JBSGCA010000180.1:0-1014 GCF_053601535.1 Nocardia sp. NPDC004718 | reverse complement strand
TGTGATGTCCGGGGAGGTTGGTCAGCCGGGTGACCGGTGGCCGACCTCCGAGGGCGGAGTGGGCTCGGTGGTGATTGTAGAAGTGGAGCCATGCGGGCAGGGTTGTGTTGCGTTGTTCGGTGGATTCATACAGCCGGGCGTAAGCCCAGCCCTCGGCCATGGTGCGGTGGAAGCGTTCGATCTTTCCGTTGGTTTGTGGCCGGTAGGGGCGGGTGCGTTTGTGGGTGATGCCCAGTTCGGTGCAGGCCTCGCGCCAGGCATGTGATTTGTAGGCCGAGCCGTTGTCCGACAGCACCCGTTCGGTGGCGACGCCGTGGTCGGCCAGCCATGCCACGGCCTGCTGCAGCACACCGATCGCGGTGGCGGCCTTCTCGTCGGAGTGGATCTCGGCGTAGGCGAGGCGGGAGTGGTCGTCGATGACGGTGTGCACGTATGCGGTGCCGATGGCGGGCCGGTAGTTGTTGCCGCGCTTGCCGGTTCGGTGGGCGGTGGCGCGGGCGTTGGACTTGCTGGCGCGGCGGTCGAGGAACTTGTGCCCGCCGCCGTCGGGGATGTTGGCGAACTTGGTGACGTCGACATGGATCAGCGACCCGGGATGGGGGTGTTCGTAGCGGCGCAGCGGTTCGCCGGTGACCCTGTCGATGCGCGACAAACGGTTGATCCGGCACCGGGTCAGCACCGCGTGCACGGTCGAGGCCGGCATCGCCGGCAGGCCGGCGATCTGGATCGGTCCGAGCCGGTGACGCCACCGAAGCCGCACGATCCGGCGTACCGCGTGTGGCGGGGTCTTGGCCGGGCTGGTCACCGGACGCGAGCTGCGGTCGGCCATCCCGGCAGGACCCTCGCCGCGGTAGCGGTCGGACCATTTCCTGGCGGTTCGCGGGGAGACCATGAACATTTTCGCTGCTGCGGTATAGCTCCAGCCGCGGTCGACGACGAGCTGGGCCAGTCGTAGACGAGTACGCGGGGTCAACGCTGCGTTAGCGTGGGACACGAAGGCCTCCGGATCGGTGA
>NZ_JBSGCA010000179.1:0-1056 GCF_053601535.1 Nocardia sp. NPDC004718 | reverse complement strand
GCCTAGCCGCCCGCGAAGGGTGGCAGGACGTCGACGCGCGGGCTCAGCGCGACCGCGGGATCTCGGGTGAGTTCGTCACCGACCAGGTAGGCGCACACCGACAACATCTTGTCCAGGTCCGGGCCGTAGGCCGCCACCAGGGTCGCGCGCAGGTCGGCCACCGTCGCTCCGGCCGGGAGGTCGAGGGTCTCGCCGTCCTTGCCGACGGCGTCGGCGATCGCGGCGAAGTAGCGGATCTCAACCACCGATGGCTCCCATCGTCCGCTCGGGGGGGACGAAGCCCTCGGCGTCGATGCCGTGACCGGCCCACTTGTTCCACATCGCACCGCGCCAGAGCGTCGCGAGCTCCTCGTCGTCGGCGCCGGAGCGCAGCGCCTGGCGCAGGTCGAATTCCTGGTCGCTGAACAGGCAAGAGCGCAGCATGCCGTCCGCGGTGAGCCGGGTGCGGTCGCAGGTGTCGCAGAACTTCCTGGTCACCGTGGCGATGATGCCCACGGTGCCGGGCCCGCCGTCGACCAGCCACTTCTCCGCGGGCGCCGACGGATCGGGGCGGCCGACCTCATCGAGGGAGAACCGGGCGCCGAGCACGTCGAGCAGTTCGGCGGCGGTGACCATGTTGGCGCGGGCCCACTCGTGGTCGGCGTCCAGCGGCATCTCCTCGATGAAACGCAGCTCACAGCCCTCGTCCAGGCACCAGCGCAGCAGATCGGGCGCGCCGGAAAGGGTTTCCCGCATCAAGACGGCGTTGACCTTGACCGGGGCCAGCCCGGCGGCGCGGGCGGCGCGGATGCCCGCGAACACCGATTCGAGGCGGTCGCGGCGCGTCAACCGCGCGAAACCGGCCCTATCCACGGTGTCCAGCGAGACGTTCACCCGGTGCAGACCGGCCGCGGCGAGGCCGATCGCGCGGTGCTCGAGCCCGATGCCGTTACTCGTCATGGCCAGCGGGATGTGCGGCACCTCGGCATGACAGCCCGCGATGATCTGTTCCAGGTCGCGGCGCATCAGCGGCTCGCCCCCGGTGAAGCGGACTTCGCGCACCCCCAGCTCCAGCAC
>NZ_JBSGCA010000178.1:0-1073 GCF_053601535.1 Nocardia sp. NPDC004718 | reverse complement strand
CGGATGCGGGGAAACCCCGCCTGTCCGGTTCGGGAAGAGGCCGTCGGAAAAGGACCCGAGCCACGGGCACCTCGTCGGCGGCCCACTTCACTCGGCGAGAGGTCCGGGGAAACGGGGCAGGAGCTATCCCGCAACCGCGCCCCGGGCCTACTCAGCGATCGACCCGGGTCGAGATGCGGAAGACTCGTTGATAGCATCATATTGCGGGTGTTCTGATCTCGGACTGATGAGGGTTCTGCTCCCGAATTTGGAGGCCGGTTGCCGCGGTGATCTGGATGTGGTCGGCCAACTCTTGGCCTTTGTCCGAGGTCAACATCCGATGCAGGGTCCGCGGCAGCGTGGGCATCGTTTGTCGTAGCGACTGAACACCGGCAATCGCTCGAAGGTGATCGTTATTGGCGGCTGAACACCCTCACACGGTTCGCTAACCGGCCGCTCGGACCGGGTCCTCCCGTCATACTGACGGTCGTGGGGTATAAAGCCGCGCGGGGCAATCGCACAGGGGACGGGTTTGGTGGCCGGTGCCCTGCGGCGGCGGGTACATATCTGCCCGATTTTCGGCCGGTACTACTTCTGATCGCTATTTCGTCTGATGAGAAATCCGACTACTCGACATATTGGAATGCACATCGGCAGTGCGCAGGCACGCACGTCGGCAACCTGATGTCGCGACCGGCTGCCGAGAATCATAGCGGCAGTGGAGGTTCGGAGCACCTGTTCTGACCTGCACACTTGCGAGACGCTTACAATCTGATGAAGGATTTCTGCGTCTGATGAAAGCGGTTCGCGAAGGTGTGATGCGGGTGTCGCGGGATGTTCTGGCGCCGGGCGCGGCCCGGTTGCAGCTGGTCAATGGTGTCTCACTGCTGCGGCCGGACGGGCAGGTGTTCACCGCGATGCTCGACGGCTGGCGGAATCAGCAACTGGCCCGGAACCTGGCATTCTCGACGATCAATTCGCGAGACAAGGCGGTGCGGGCCTTCACCGCGCACGCGGACGAGTTCCCATGGGCCTGGAGTTCGCGGATGGCCGACGAATGGCTCGGCGACCTGCGGGCGCTGTGCAATCTGAAG
>NZ_JBSGCA010000177.1:0-1118 GCF_053601535.1 Nocardia sp. NPDC004718 | reverse complement strand
CTAGCTGTGATGTCCGGGGAGGTTGGTCAGTCGGGTGACCGGTGGGCGACCGCCGATGGCGGAGTGGGCTCGGTGGTGATTGTGGAAGTGGAGCCAGTCGGGTAGGGCTTGGTTGCGGTGTTCGGTCGATTGGTAGAAGCGGGCGTAGGCCCAGCCGTCGGCGAGGGTGCGGTGGAAGCGTTCGATCTTGCCGTTGGTCTGGGGCCGGTAGGGGCGGGTCCGCTTGTGGGTGATGCGCGGTTCGTCGCAGGCCTCGCGCCAGGCGTGGGACCGGTAGGCCGACCCGTTGTCGGAGAGCACTCGTTCGATGGTGACGCCGTGGTCGGCGAACCACGCCGCTGCGTGCTGGAGTACCTCGATCGCGGTGGCGGCTTTCTCGTCGGCGCGGATCTCGGCGTATGCCATGCGGGAGTGGTCGTCGATGACGGTGTGCACGAACGCAATCCCGATCAGAGGCCGGTACTGGTTGCCGCGCTTGCCGGTGCGCCGCGCGGTCTGGACGGCGTTGAGCTTGCCTTGGCGGCGGGGTGAGGAATTTGTGGCCACCGCCGTCGGGGATGTGGGCGAACTTGGTGACATCGACATGGACCAATGATCCGGGATGGTCGTGCTCGTAGCGGCGTAAGGGTTCGCCGGTGACTCGGTCGATACGGGAGAGCCGGTTGATGCGGCAACGCACCAGGACCGCGTGCACGGTCGAGGCTGCCATATCGAGCCGCCCGGCGATCTGTACCGGTCCCAGCCGGTGCCGCCAGCGCAGTGCGACGATGGCGCGTACGAGCTGCGGGGTGGTCTTGTTCGGGCTGGTATGCGGGCGTGAGCTGCGGTCGGTCATCCCGGCTACGCCTTCGGTCCGGTAACGGTCGGCCCACTTCCTGGCCGTGGGTGGGGAGACCATGAACATTTTCGCTGCCGCGCGATAAGTCCAGCCGCGATCGACGATCAACCGTGCCAGTCGCAGACGGGTGATCGGGGTGAGTGTTGCGTTAGCGTGGGACACGAAGGTCTCCGGGCTCGTGAAGCGGTTCCTAGACAGCTCCACTTCACAGCCGGAGGCCTTCACCTGTCAGCCGGACTCACCACAGTGAGTAGGCCGGACAACCTCCCTGGACATCACA
>NZ_JBSGCA010000176.1:0-1172 GCF_053601535.1 Nocardia sp. NPDC004718 | reverse complement strand
GAGGAGTTGTCTTTGCCGGTGGACCGCCCCCGCCCCGCAGTGGCCTCCCACCACGGCGCCACCACCACCTACACATTCGACACCGAACTCATCACCGCACTACACACCCTCGCACGCCAACACGACTGCTCCCTGTTCATGGTCATCCACGCCACCCTCGCAGTCCTGCTCGCCCGCCTCAGCAACAGCACCGACATCCCCATCGGCACCCCCATCGCCGGACGCGGCGACCCCGCCCTCGACGACCTCATCGGCATGTTCGTCAACACCCTCGTCCTGCGCACCCACATCAACCCCCACGAACCCTTCACCGACCTGCTCACCCGCACCAGAAACACCGACCTGCAAGCCTTCCAACACGCCGACATCCCCTTCGAACAACTCGTCGACCACCTCACCCCCCACCGCACCCGCTCCCACCACCCCCTCTTCCAAACACTCCTCGCCTTCCAAAACCTCGACCAACCCCACCTCCACCTCCCCCACCTCGACATCACCCCCACCGAACCACCCACCCCCACAGCACGATTCGACCTACAAATCATCCTCACCGACAACCACAACGGCGAGATGACCGCCACCATCACCTACGCCACCGACCTCTACAACCCCACCACCATCGACACCCTCACCCACCGATGGCTCCACATCCTGCACGCCATCACCACCAACCCCACCCAACCCATCGCCACCATCGACATCCTCGACCCCACCGAAAAAACCGACCTCCTCACCCGCACCGGACCACCACCCACACCACCCACCACACTGCCCGACCTCCTCACCACCACCGCCCACAACCACCCCCACAACACCGCCATCATCCACAACAACCACCACATCACCTACCAAGAACTCGACCAACGCTCCAACCACCTCGCCCACCAACTCCTCCACCACCACATCGGCCCCGAAGACATCGTCGCCATCGCCATCCCCCGCTCCCCCGAAACCATCATCGCCATCTGGGCCATCACCAAAACCGGCGCCGCCTTCCTACCCATCGACCCCACACACCCCACCCAACGAATCACCCACATCACCACCACCTCCCACACCACCATCGGCCTCACCACCACCCCCACACACCCACACCTCCCCCACACCATCAACTGGCTCACCATCGACAACACCCCACACACCACCACCCCACCCATCACCGACAAAGACCG
>NZ_JBSGCA010000175.1:0-1192 GCF_053601535.1 Nocardia sp. NPDC004718 | reverse complement strand
GGGACTGCCCCGAGTTTGGTTGACTCGTGGGTTTGGTCTTTCAGGCCGCGACTGCGGGCCGGTTTATTGTCTCAAACTCGATCGGGGTGAGCCGACCGAGTCTGCGTTGCCGCCGGGTGCGGTGGTAGGTCTTCTCGATCCAGACCACGATCGCCAGACGGAGTTCGCTGCGGGTCGCCCACCGCTTCCGGTCAAGCACGTTTTTCTGCAGTAACGCGAAGAACGACTCCATCGCGGCGTTGTCACCACACGCCCCGACTCTGCCCATGGACCCTCGTAAACCATTGACCGACAACGCATTGACGAACTTTCGAGAGCGAAATTGACTACCCCTGTCGGAGTGGACGATCGTCGCGGTAGGTGCTCGGAGAGCGACGGCATGGTTCAGTGCCGATACCGCCAGAGATGCCTTCATCCCGGAATCGATCGAGTACCCGACGATCCGGTTGGAGAACACGTCCTTGACAGCGCACAAGTACAGTTTTCCTTCATCGGTGGAGTGCTCGGTGATGTCTGTCAACCACACCGCGTCCGGGACGGCGGCGGTGAAGTGGCGTCCGACGAGGTCGTCGTGGACCGGCGGGCCGGCCTTGCGGTTCAACCCGCGCTTCTTGGCGAACACACTCCAGATCCGCTGCGCCGAACACAATCTGGCGACTCTGTTTTCGCTGGCACAGATGCCGCGGGCAGGCAGCTCGTCGGCGATGAATCGGTAGCCGAAGGCCGGGTCGTCGGAATGGATTTCGAGAGCGGCGTCGATCAGATGGGCGTCGTCCCAATCACGTTGCGAGACAGGGCATCGTTTCCACTTGTAGAACGCTTGGGTGGAGAAGCCGAGCACCCGGCAGGTCACCGCGACGGGGATTCCGTCAGCGGCCAGGTCGAGGACCAGCGGGTATCTCATTTTGGGTTGATGTCACGCGAGAAATAGGCGACCGCGCGGCGCATGACCTCGGCTTCTTGTTCCAACTGACGGATCCGTTTGCGCGCTTCCCGCAACTCGGCTGACTCATCACGGGTGACGCCGGGCCGATGACCGTCTTCGATATCGGCCTGTTTGAGCCAGTTCTTCACACAACTCTGCGAAATCCCGAAGTCTCTCGCGACCTGCGTCAACGAGATCTCGCCCTTGCGGGCGACCGCGACGACATCGCGGCGGAACTCTTCGGGATACGGCTTCGGCATGGGGGAC
>NZ_JBSGCA010000174.1:0-1199 GCF_053601535.1 Nocardia sp. NPDC004718 | reverse complement strand
TTCGCACCCATCAGGGCGCGGTTGGCGTCGTCGTGCTCGAGGAACGGGATCATCGCCGTCGCCACCGACACCATCTGGCGCGGCGAGACGTCCATATAGTCGATCTCGGCGGATCCGACGAGCTCTACCTCGGAATTCTTGCGGCGCACTGCGATTCGCGCGTTCACGAAACGCCCTGCGGCGTCGAGCGGCTCGTTCGCCTGCGCCACGACATGCAGGTCTTCCTGGTCGGCGGTCAGGTAGTCCACCTCGTCGGTGACCCTGCCGTCGACCACTTTTCGGTACGGCGTCTCGATGAAACCGAACGGATTCACCCGCGCGTACACCGACATGTAGCCGATCAGGCCGATATTCGGCCCTTCCGGAGTCTCGATCGGGCACATGCGGCCGTAATGGCTGTAGTGCACATCGCGGACTTCCAGACCGGCGCGCTCCCGGGACAGACCACCCGGGCCCAGCGCCGAGAGACGGCGTTTCTGAGTCAAGCTCGCCAGCGGGTTGCGCTCATCCAGAAATACGGACAGCTGCGAGGTTCCGAAGAACTCCTTGAGCACCGCGACGACCGGACGAATGTTCATCAGGGTCTGCGGCGTGATCGCCTCGACGTCCTGGGTGGTCATCCGCTCGCGGACCACGCGCTCCATCCGTGACAGCCCCAGCCGGACCTGGGACTGAATCAACTCGCCGACGGTGCGCAGCCGCCGGTTGCCGAAATGGTCGATGTCGTCGACCTCGACCCGGACCTCGACTCCGCCGGGAGCGGTCATGGTCTTGTCACCCGCGTGCAGCCGCAGCAGGTATTCGATGATCGTGACGATGTCGTCCTCGGTGAGCGCGGGCGAGCCGCCGCTGCGGATGCCGAGCTTCTTGTCGACCTTGTACCGGCCCACGCGCGCCAAGTCGTAGCGCTTCTCCTTGAAGAACAGGTTCTCCAACAGGGCCTGCGCGGACTCCTTCGTCGGCGGCTCGCCCGGACGCAGCTTGCGATGGATGTCCAGCAGCGCCTCATCGGTGCCCGATGTGCCGTCCTTTTCCAGGGACGTCATCATCACCTCGGAGAAGCCGAACCGCTCGACGATCTGCGCACTCGTCCAGCCGAGCGCTTTGAGCAGCACGGTGACCGGCTGGCGGCGCTTGCGGTCGATGCGCACACCCACGGTGTCGCGCTTGTCCACGTCGAACTCCAGCCACGCGCCACG
>NZ_JBSGCA010000173.1:0-1212 GCF_053601535.1 Nocardia sp. NPDC004718 | reverse complement strand
GCCGGATTCAACTGATCGTTGCAACACCTCGATCGTGGAGGTGTGGAGGTGGGAATTGGTCCGCAGCAGAAGTGGGTTCGTGAGTACCGGGGCCAGATTCCGTCGCCGGGTCGGCCGACGGTGGCCTGGCGTGAGGATCGGGTGCGGTTCTGGGCGGCGATCGCGCGCGGGGTGATGACCGCGGACGCGGCGGTGGAAGCGGGGGTGTCCTCGCCGGTCGGGTTCCGATGGTTCCGGCATGCCCGCGGCGTGAACCCGCGTTTGCCTCAGTCTGTTTCGGGCCGGTATTTATCTTCGGGCGAGCGGGAGGACATCGCGTTGCGGCGGGCTCGGGGCGAGGGAGTGCGGGAGATCGCTCGTCGGCTCGGTCGGAGTCCGTCGACGATCTCGCGGGAGTTGCGTCGCAACGCCTCGACCCGTTCGTACTGGCTGGACTACAAGGCCTCGACGGCGCAATGGCATGCCGAACGTCGGGCCAGGCGCCCCAAGATCGCCAAACTGGTCGCCAACGACCGGCTGCGCGCATACGTGCAAGACAAGCTCTCCGGGGTCGTGCGAACTGCCGATGGACGTGCCGTGGCCGGCCCGGTCGGTCCGGAGTGGAAAGGGCGCAACAAGCCGCATCGCGGTGATCGGGCGTGGGTGAACGCGTGGAGCCCGCAGCAGATCTCGAACCGGCTGAAACTCGAATTCCCCGACGACGAGTCAATGCGACTCAGTCATGAGGCGATCTACCAGGCACTGTATGTCGATTCCCGGGGCGGGCTCGAACGCGAACTCGTCGGCTGCCTGCGCCGAGGCCGGGCGTTGCGGGTCCCGCGCGCACGCGCCAAGCAGAAAGCGTGGGCACATGTGACCGCCGAGACGCTCATCGGTAACCGGCCCGCGGAGATCGGCGAGCGGGTGGTCGCGGGGCATTGGGAAGGCGATCTGATCATCGGGTTGCAGCGTTCGGCGATCGGCACCCTGGTCGAGCGGACGACCCGGTTCACGATGCTGATCCACCTGCCTCGCGAGGACGGATACGGTGTCATCGCACGCACCAAGAACGGACCCGCTCTCGCTGGCTACGGCGCGGTGACCATGACCGACGCGCTCACCCGAACGCTGCGCCCGCTGCCGCCGCCGCTGCGTCGATCGCTGACCTGGGACCGGGGCAAGGAATTGTCCGACCACGCACGGTTCACCGCCCGCACCGGCGTCGAGGTCTAC
>NZ_JBSGCA010000172.1:0-1219 GCF_053601535.1 Nocardia sp. NPDC004718 | reverse complement strand
AAAGGATTGGTTCCGACTGGTGAAACGTTCTCCTCTACACATTCAATTGGTGGTCAAACGCCTTTAACTGGTGCATTAGGGATTATTGGTGCAACCGTTATGCCTCATAATTTATATCTACATTCGGCTGTGTCTCAGACTCGAAAGATAAATCGTACGGATGAAGATGAAATCGCCAATGCTGTACGATTTTCAACATGGGATTCTAACATTCAATTGACTCTCGCTTTTTTTGTTAACTCCTTATTGCTCATAATGGGAGTTGCTGTTTTTAAAACAGGGGCAGTGAAAGATCCATCATTCTTTGGGTTGTATGAGGCTTTATCAAATTCGGATACATTGAGTAACGGAATTTTAATCACCGTTGCAAAATCAGGTCTTCTTTCTACATTATTCGCAGTCGCGTTACTAGCTTCTGGACAAAATTCAACGATTACCGGAACTTTAACTGGACAAGTAATTATGGAGGGATTCATTCATATGAGAATGCCAATTTGGCTAAGACGCTTAATTACGCGTTTGATTTCAGTTATCCCAGTGTTAATCTGTGTAATTATTACAAGCAGGCAAGGAACGATTCGGGAGCACACAGCGTTAAATACACTAATGAATAATTCACAAGTCTTCTTAGCTTTTGCGTTACCATTTTCGATGGTACCATTATTAATGATGACCAATAGTGAGGTGGAAATGGGAAGCCGGTTTAAAAATTCGATAGTTATTCGGATAATAGGATGGGGTTCAGTAATTGGATTGACATATTTAAATTTGATTGGATTGCCCGGCCAAATTGAAGGTTTTTTTGGTGAAAAGGTGACATCAAGCCAACTTGTACTAGCTGATTCTATTGCCTATGTCATTATCGTCGCAGTATTACTACTGTTAGCGTGGACAATTATTGAACTGTATAAAGGAAATAAAAAATATAATCAATTAATTAATGAAAGGTAAGAAGCACTATGGAAGGATTTGATGAATTTAAAAATATTTTAGTTGGGGTAGATGAATCAGAAGGAGCTCAAAAAGCCTTTCAATATGCTGTAAAGCAAGCGAGTAAAACTGGAGCCGCATTACTGATTGCCTCAATTTTAGAAATTGAAGAGCTGAATGTTTATGAAGCGTTAGACCCTGAGTACTTGAGGCAGAAACAAAGTCAATTGTCACTTAATTTGGAAAAGTACAAACAATATGCAGAAAATAGCGGTGTAAAAAACATTCA
>NZ_JBSGCA010000171.1:0-1229 GCF_053601535.1 Nocardia sp. NPDC004718 | reverse complement strand
GAGTCGTTGCCGGGGTACATGATTCCGGCGTCGATTGTGGTGTTGGATGAGATTCCGTTGACGCCGGTGGGGAAGTTGGATCGGGCGGCGTTGCCGGAGCCGGTGTTCGCGGTGCGGGCGTTTCGTGCGCCGTCGACGCCGGTGGAGGAGATCGTGGCGGGGGTGTTCGCGGCGTTGTTGGTGGCGGAGGAGGACGGCCGGGTCGGTGCGGATGACGATTTCTTCGAGTTGGGTGGGAATTCGTTGTTGGCGGCGCAGGCGGCGGCGCGGATCGGTGCGGCGTTGGATGTGCGGGTGCCGGTGCAGTTGTTGTTCGAGGTGAGCACGGTGGCGGGGCTGGCTGCGCGGGTGGAGGCGCATGCGGGGTCGGCGGCGGGGCAGGCGTTGCGGGCGTGGCCGCGGCCGGAGCGGGTGCCGTTGTCGTATGCCCAGCAGCGGATGTGGTTTTTGAACCGGTTCGATCCCGCGAGTGGGGTGAACAATATTCCGGTCGCGGTGCGGTTGAGCGGTGCGTTGGATGTGGCGGCGTTGCGGGCGGCGGTGGCGGATGTGGTGGCGCGGCACGAGGTGTTGCGCACGGTGTATCCGGATGTGGATGGTGCGGGTTTCCAGTTGGTGTTGCCGGTGGAGGATGCGCGGGCGGTGCCGGATGTGCTGGTGCGGCGGGCGCATGAGTCGGAGGTGGCCGCGTTGGTGGCCGCGGCGGTGGGGGAGGGTTTCGATGTGACCGCGGCGCCGCCGGTGCGGGTGCGGTTGATCGTGTTGAGCGAGACCGAGCATGTGCTGGTGTGTGTGGTGCATCATATCGCCGGTGACGGGTTCTCGATGGGTCCGTTGACGCGGGATTTGATGAGCGCGTATGTGGAACGGGCTCGGGGTGGGGCGCCGGTGTGGCCTGCGTTGGAGGTGCAGTACGCGGATTACGCGTTGTGGCAGCGGGAGATTTTGGGGGATGAGCGGGATCCGGGGTCGTTGCTGGCGGCGCAGGTCGAGTTCTGGCGGGCGGGGTTGGCGGGGTTGCCCGAGCAGGTGGAGTTGCCTGCGGATCGGGCGCGGCCGGTGGTGGCGTCGTATCAGGGGGCGACGTTGGGGTTCGAGATCGATGCCGAGGTGCATGCGGGGTTGAGCCGGGTCGCCGCGCAGCACAATGCGACGGTGTTCATGGTGGTGCATGCGGCGTTGGCGGTGTTGCTGGCGCGGTTGTCGGGCAGCCGGGATATCGCGGTGGG
>NZ_JBSGCA010000170.1:0-1234 GCF_053601535.1 Nocardia sp. NPDC004718 | reverse complement strand
CGGCCACCGGGACGCAGCTCACCTACGCCGAATTCGCCTCGCGGGTGTGGCGGTTGGCGCGTCGGCTCATCGAGGCGGGTGTGGGTCCGGAGACGTTGGTCGCCTTGGGCCTGCGCCGCTCGGTGGACTTGGTCGTGGCCGCTTACGCGGTGCATGCGGCGGGTGGCGGCTATGTGCCGCTGGATCTCGACCAGCCGGCCGATCGCGTGCACTACGTGCTCGACTCGGCCGACCCGGTCTGCGTGCTGACTACCGCGCGCGACGGTTTCGACGGCGCGGGCCGCGCGACGCTGCGCATCGACGAGCTGGAGTTGTCCGGTTACGCGGACGACCCGGTCACCGACGCCGAGCGCGTCGCGCCGCTGCGCCCGCAGCACCCGGCGTACGTGATCTTCACCTCCGGCTCCACCGGCCGCCCCAAGGGCGTCGCCGTGCCGCACGCCGCGGTCGTCAACCAGATCCGCTGGATCACCGGCGAATACGGCATCGACGCCGACGACGTGGTGCTGTTCAAGACCCCCGCCACCTTCGACGTGTCGGTGTGGGAACTGTTCGGCCCGTTGAGCGCCGGTGGACGGATCGTGGTGGCGAGCCCGGACGGGCACCGCGACCCGCAGTACCTGGCCGAGGTGATCGCGGCCGAGCGGGTCACGATGACCTCGTTCGTGCCGTCGATGCTGACCGTTTTTTCCAGGAGTGTCGATGTCGCGTCGATTTCCTCGCTGCGGGCGCTGTTGGTCGCTGGTGAGGCGTTCACTTCAGATGCTGTCGAGGCATT
Source organism: Nocardia sp. NPDC004718 (assembly GCF_053601535.1). Classification (NCBI taxonomy): domain Bacteria; kingdom Bacillati; phylum Actinomycetota; class Actinomycetes; order Mycobacteriales; family Nocardiaceae; genus Nocardia; species Nocardia sp. NPDC004718. The sequence continues at coordinate 456 of NZ_JBSGCA010000170.1, read as the reverse complement.
CCGGCGGGTGAGCGATGCCGCGCTGTTCAACTTGTACGGACCCACCGAGTTCACCGTGCACGCGACGCACGCGCCCGTAGCCGAGCAGGTGGACGGGGCGGTGCCGATCGGTCTGCCGGTGTGGAACACGCAGGCGTACGTGTTGGATTCGCGTCTGCACCCGGTGCCTAAGGGTGTGGTGGGTGAGCTGTATCTGGCGGGTGTGCAACTGGCGCGCGGCTATGTCGCGCGTGCGGATTTGACCTCGGATCGGTTTGTGGCCAACCCGTACGGCGCGCCAGGTGCTCGGATGTACCGCACCGGTGACCTGGTGCGTCGGGCAACCGACGGGCCGATCGTGTATCTGGGTCGTACCGATTTCCAGGTGAAGGTGCGTGGTCTGCGCATCGAGCTGGGCGAGATCGAGTCGGCGCTGACGGCGCTGGAGTCGGTGGCGCAGGCGGTGGTCGTGGTGCG
>NZ_JBSGCA010000169.1:0-1237 GCF_053601535.1 Nocardia sp. NPDC004718 | reverse complement strand
AGAACACCCTGCGCAGTCGCCGGTTGTAACGCTTGGGGCGGTGCAGATTGCCCGAAACCCTGCCGGAGTCGCGAGGCACCGGGACCAGGCCTGCATAGGACGCCAAACGGCCCGCGCTGGCGAAATTGGCCAGGTCGCCACCGGTGCCGACGAGGAACTCGGCCCCCAAGCCCGGCCCCATCCCGGGCAGCGATTCGATGATGTGCGCCCACGGGTGTTCCCGGAAGCGAGCCGTGATGAGCTTGTCGGTGTCCTTGATCTCGCGATCGAGGTCGAGCAGTTTGCGGGCGATCCGTTTGACCAACATCGCGGTATCAGCTTCGCCCGGCAATGCCAGGCTTTGGCGTCCGGCGGCCTCGACCGCAGCGGCCGCGGTCTTGCCGATCCCCGGCTTCCAGGCCCCGTTCTCGGTCAAATATGTTGCGACACCATCGATTCCGGCGGCGCGGATCTCGGCCGGGGTGCACATGCCAGCGACAAGGATCAACGGGGTACGGGTCGAGAAGTCGAATGCGGCCTCCAGCGCGGGGAAGATCGAGCCGAGCAGGGAACGCAGCCGGTTGATCCCGGCGACCCAGTCCGACATGAGATCGGTGCGATAGCTGGTCAGCCGGGTCAACCCGACCACCAGCTCATCGGGCATCGTGACCTGGGACAAGTCCCGGCGCATGCGGGCGGTCTCGGCGATCACCTTCGCGTCCTTGGCGTCGGTCTTGGCCTCACCGCGGAACCCGTGAGTCATGGTGTTGACGACCCGGCCCGGCACATACGTCACGTCCTGCTCGGCGGCCAACAGTACCGTGATCAGCATCAACGCCAATGGGCTGGTCAGATCGATCGCCCACCGCACCCGATCGGCGGCCTTGGCGACGCGAGCGATCAAGGCTTCGATCGTGGCCTGGTCGTTGCCGAACTTGTAGCTGAACAGCGTTTTTCCGGTCTCGTCGACCGCGCACGCGTGGTGCGACTGCTTGCCGACGTCGATCCCAACCCATATCTGAGGGCGAGTTATCACCCACGTGCTCCTGACTCGAAAACCATTACGCCCGTGGACAACCCCGCCGACAGATCCCTAACCAGCGACGACCCGCAACAAGCTCTCAATCAGCAGCCGGAGCGTCCAGCACGGTGGGGCAGCCAGTCCTTCGGAGCCAAACCAACGGCAAGCAACCATCAGCTACACCCCACCGCTCTGGGCATCCAGGGCACCAACCCCAGACACCTACAAACTTAGGGA
>NZ_JBSGCA010000168.1:0-1238 GCF_053601535.1 Nocardia sp. NPDC004718 | reverse complement strand
GACCTGTTCGACCCGGCCACCATGGCCGAGTTCGGGCGGCGCTTCGGCCGGTTGCTGAAGGCCGTCGCCGCCGAGCCGGACCGGCCCATCGGCGATCTCACACTGCTGGACGAGCCGGAGACCGAGCAGGCGCTGCGCGGCTGGAACGACACCGCCCGCGACCTCGGCCCGGCGAGCACGCTGGTCGAGGAGTTCGCCGCGCAGGCCGCGGCCACCCCGGACGCGGTCGCGGTGATCGATCCGGCCACCGGGACGCAGCTCACCTACGCCGAATTCGCCTCGCGGGTGTGGCGGTTGGCGCGTCGGCTCATCGAGGCGGGTGTGGGTCCGGAGACGCTGGTCGCCTTGGGCCTGCGCCGCTCGGTGGACCTGGTCGTGGCCGCTTACGCGGTGCAGGCGGCGGGTGGCGGCTATGTGCCGCTGGATCTCGATCAGCCGGCCGATCGCGTGCACTACGTGCTCGACTCGGCCGACCCGGTCTGCGTGCTGACCACCGCGCGCGACGCGTTCGACGGCGCGGGCCGCGCCACGCTGCGCATCGACGAGCTGGAGTTGTCCGGTTACGCGGACGACCAGGTCACCGACGCCGAGCGCATCGCGCCGCTGCGCCCGCAGCACCCGGCGTACGTGATCTTCACCTCCGGCTCCACCGGCCGCCCCAAGGGCGTCGCCGTGCCGCACTCCGCGGTCGTCAACCAGATCCGCTGGATCACCGGCGAATACGGCATCGACGCCGACGACGTGGTGCTGTTCAAGACCCCCGCCACCTTCGACGTGTCGGTGTGGGAACTGTTCGGCCCGTTGAGCATCGGTGGCCGGATCGTGGTGGCGAGCCCGGACGGGCACCGCGACCCGCAGTACCTGGCCGAGGTGATCGCGGCCGAACGGGTCACGATGACCTCGTTCGTGCCGTCGATGCTGACCGTCTTCGCGGCCGGGATCGACCCGGCCGACGCGGACGCGCTCGCCTCGCTGCGCACGCTGTTCGTCGCCGGTGAGGCGTTCACCGCCGACGCGGTCGTGGCCATCCGCCGGGTGAGCGACGCCGCGCTGTACAACCTGTACGGACCCACCGAGTTCACCGTGCACGCCACGCACGCGCCCGTAGCCGAGCAGGTGGACGGTGCGGTGCCGATCGGCCTGCCGGTGTGGAACGCGCAGGCGTACGTGCTGGATTCGCGTCTGCACCCGGTGCCTTCGAACGTCGCGGGTGAGCTGTACCTCGCGGGCGATCAGTT
>NZ_JBSGCA010000167.1:0-1252 GCF_053601535.1 Nocardia sp. NPDC004718 | reverse complement strand
GGGTTCTTGACGTATGCGACCGATCTTTTCGACCGGGCGACGGTCGAAGGGTTCGCGGCGCGGTTGTCGCGCATCCTCGCCGCCGTGGTCGCCGACGCCAACGCGCCGGTCGGCGATCTCGAACTGCTCGACGCCGCCGAACGGAACGACGTGCTGGCACGCTGGAACGCCACCGACCAAGCGGTCGACGCGGATGCGACGCTGGCCTCGCTGCTCGACGCCAGTGTCGCGGCGGACCCGCGCTCAACGGCGCTGGTCGCGGACGCGGTCGATGGCGAGCGGGTCGAGCTGACCTACGCCGAACTCGATGTTCGGGTGAATCGTCTTGCGCGGCATTTGATTTTGCTGGGTGTCGGTCCGGAGTCGCGGGTGGCGCTGGCGTTGCGTCGCTCGGTGGATTTGGTCGTGGCGATGTATGCGGTGGCGAAGTCCGGTGGTGCGTATGTGCCGGTGGATCCGGATCAGGCTGCCGAGCGGACGAGCTACATCTTGGAGACGGCGGCACCGGTTTGTGTGCTGACGAATGCCGACGCCGAGTTCGAGACCGATGTCGCGCCGGTGGTGCGGATCGATGAACTGGATCTGTCGGACCTGGATGCCGCGCCGGTCGCTGATGCTGATCGGGTCGCGCCGTTGCGTCCGGAGAACACGGCGTATGTGATCTTCACGTCTGGTTCGACGGGTCGCCCGAAGGGTGTGGCTGTTTCGCATGGCGCTATCGCGAACCAGTTGCAGTGGAAGAACATCGAGTTCGGGCTCGACGCGGCGGATGCGATTCTGCTGAAGACGGCGGCGACGTTCGACTTGTCGGTGTGGGAGTTCTGGTCGGCCGCTGTCTGTGGCGGTCGCCTGGTCATCGCCTCACCCGACGGTCACCGTGATCCGGCGTACCTCAACGAACTCATGGCCCAGGAATGGGTTACCACGCTGCACGTCGTCCCGTCGATGCTGGACGCGCTGTTGACCGCCGGTATGCCGGATTCGCTGTGGCGGGTGCTGGCGATCGGTGAAGCCCTTCCGGGTGCGTTGGCGCAGCGGTTCCTGCGTGAGTATTCGCGTACCGAGTTGTTCAATCTGTACGGGCCGACCGAGGCGGCGGTGTCCATCACCAGCCACCGGGTCGGTGATGCCGACCGGGTTTCGGTTCCCATCGGTGCGCCGGTGTGGAACAGCCGGGTGTTTGTGCTGGATGGGCGTTTGCGTCCGGTGCCGGTGGGTGTGTCGGGTGAGTTGTATTTGGCTGGTGCGCAGT
>NZ_JBSGCA010000166.1:0-1270 GCF_053601535.1 Nocardia sp. NPDC004718 | reverse complement strand
CCGAGTGAAGTGGGCCGCCGACGAGGTGCCCGTGGCTCGGGTCCTTTTCCGACGGCCTCTTCCCGAACCGGACAGGCGGGGTTTCCCCGCATCCGGCTCTCCAGTGTTCTATTTCCGGGTGGTGGCAGTGGCCCGTCCAGCGTGGATGTCCTGGCGGCAGGGTGCGGCAGACGACCAGAGTCTTGCGTCGCCGTTTGGCCATCAGGCGAATCCATGCTGGGCGGTCGGGCCGCCCTGGCTTGTCGAGGTCGGCGAGTTTGCGCACGTGATGGACTTGTAGTCCGGTGGGCGACTCGCAGAGCTCGCACTTTTCGGCAAGGAGACGGTGGATCAGCTCGTTGCGGTTGGCGGTGGCCAGGGGCGGGTTTCGATCGACAATGATTGCGGTGCGTTGCCGTGCGAGCGGGATGCCGCCGAAGCGGGCGATCAGCGCTTTCCTGTCCTCGCGTGCGACGGTGACCTGGAAGCAGGTCCGGGGTCCGTCACCGGTGTCGATGGTCGTCTTGTATTTGCGGGCCATCTTGGTGACGGTGGACTTGTGCTTGCCGGCCAGGGTCTTGAGCATCGAGGTTTCCATGACCCACTGCAACCGCTGCAAACGGAAGATGTCCTGGGCCATCAGGTAGTACTGGACGAACCCGCGGTATTCGGACCCGTATGTGGCGACGATGGTGAAGTCGTCGTCGAACAACAGCGGCCCGCGTTGCGCGGGTTTGCCTTTGCTCATGTAGCGGGCGCATCGTTCCCGGATCACGGTCTTGGGCACGAACAGGCCGATCGCGCCGTTGACTGCTCGACGGTGTCGAGTGATCTTGTCATCGGCGTGTTGGGTCCTGATCTCGTAGCCGAGGAACCGCGCCGCCTGGCTGGTGGCGTGGGTGATCAACGTCTTGGGTTCGGACAGTTCCAGCTCGAGTTCCTCGCGCAAGAACGCCCTGATCTTCGACTTGATCTGTTCGGCTTCGTGTTTGGGACCGGCGAACCCGAGCAGGAAGTCGTCGCAGTAGCGGACATCACGCAGCCGCCGGTATCCGGGATCATTGGGGTCCTGGCTGGGCAGGGTGCGGCGTTCCGACCGGAGCCGACGCACCGCCTCCCGGTTGCCGTGCCGGGTTTCCCGCGCGATCTCGTTAGTGACCTGCTGGTATGCCGGGTTGCTGCGACGACGTGTGCCCTGGGTGTATTCCGGTATCAATTGCTGTTCCACGAACCGGTCGAGTCGATCCAGATAGATGTTGGACATGACGGGCGATGCGATACCGCCTTGTGG
>NZ_JBSGCA010000165.1:0-1283 GCF_053601535.1 Nocardia sp. NPDC004718 | reverse complement strand
GGATAACTCCAATTTCTGACATTACTTCTATAGTATGTCCTCCATTAATTAAACCCAGTACTGATGGGGCAAGAATTATTCCTATCAACATCTGACCAACAACTTTCGGAATTTTTAATTTCTTTGAAAGCAACGTAGCTAACATAGAGAAGAAAAGTATAATTGTAATTTGAAAAATATCTTCCATTTTTGAGTTCCTTCGATTTCTTTATTGAATAATATTAATTATAACATCCAGGATACTGATTTTTTTAAATTAATTTAGAATAATATTTTCTATTGATTAATTTTATCAAAATAATTAGTTTGCTTCTCAGCATAAAACCTATTATCAATATTAGTTTCGGAAAAATTGTAATTTTTCCGAAAGTTATAGATGTCTCGTTCTTCCTTAACTTTAGCACTCAATGTCAGACTAAGCTGTCAACTCCTTGATGTTCCTGAATCAAGTTATTATGAACGGATTAACCGACATCCATCTAAAACTCAATTAAGGAGACAATACCTGTCACTCAAAATTTCTCAACTCTTCAATGCTAACCGAGGAATCTATGGTGCTCCTAAAATTCATCATCTTCTACTTAAACAAGGGGAAAAAGTCGGGTTAAAACTGGTACAGAAGCTAATGAAGCAAGTTCTCCGGTTATTTGTGTTTGACTTGAACGCATCCATTCTACTAACTCTGCTTTGACAACTGGTCGATTCATCATGGGGTTACTTGTACGTTTATATGTTTCAACCATTTTTAAAGATGGACTCCTTTTTCAACTAATTTTTCTAATTCACTCAATCGATTTTCAAAAAGCTCAAAGGCAGCATCTAAATAATCGGTAGATTCCATATCAACTCCAGCTTTGGCAATTACTTCTAAAGGATAAGCTGAGGAACCTGCCTTCAAATATTCAAGATATTTTTGACGATCCTCAGTTGAACCATGAACAACTTTTTCAGCTAAGAAAGTTGCCGCAGCAAAACCTGTTGCGTATTGAAAAACATAGAAATTATAATAAAAATGCGGAATTCTAGCCCATTCATACTGAATTTCTGGATTTTCTTTGACTGCTAAATTATAGTATTTTTCATTTATTTCGCCATAAAGTGAGTTTAAGTATTCACTTGTTAAAACTTCACCGGCAGCATCTGCTTCATGAATTTTTTGTTCAAATTCGGCAAATTGACTCTGACGGAAAACAGTTCCACGGAAACTATCAACGATGATTGCGCGTACTGCGTTCTGTCGGTTGGTAGCGGCGTAGCAGATATCGTCTGATCCAGGTCCGTTC
>NZ_JBSGCA010000164.1:0-1290 GCF_053601535.1 Nocardia sp. NPDC004718 | reverse complement strand
CCGGTGTGGAACGCGCAGGCGTACGTGCTGGATTCGCGTCTGCACCCGGTGCCTTCGAACGTCGCGGGTGAGCTGTACCTCGCGGGCGATCAGTTGGCGCGCGGCTACTTCGGTCGCACGGACCTGACCGCCGACCGCTTCGTGGCCAACCCGTACGGCGCGCCAGGTGCTCGGATGTACCGCACCGGCGACTTGGTGCGCCGGGACGACACCGGCGCCATCGAGTACCTGGGCCGCACCGACTTCCAGGTGAAGCTGCGTGGTCTGCGCATCGAGCTCGGCGAGATCGAGACCGCGTTGACGGCGCATGAGTCGGTCGCGCAGTCGGTCGCGCTGGTGCGCTCCGACGCGCGCACCGGCGACCAGCTGGTGGGTTATGTGGTGCCCGCGAACGGCGCGACGGTGGACGTCGAGGCGCTGCGCGCGCATCTGTCCGCGCAGCTGCCGTCCTACATGGTGCCCGCCGCGATCGTGGTGCTCGACGCCATGCCGTTGAACCCGAACGGCAAGCTGGATCGCCGCGCGCTGCCCGAGCCGGTCTTCGAGGCGCGGGAGTTCCGCGCGCCGTCGACGCCGGTGGAGGAGATCGTCGCCGATGTCTTCGCCGAGGTGCTCGGCCTGGCACCGGCGGAACGCGCGGTCGGCTTGGACGACGACTTCTTCGACCTGGGCGGCAACTCGCTGATCGCCACCCAGGTGGTGGCCCGGCTCGGCGCCGCGCTGGACACCAGGATCCCGGTCCGCACGCTGTTCGAGGCGCCGACCGTGGCGGCGCTGGCCGTGCGGGTGGAGGCGCACCAGGGCACCGGCCGCCGCCGGGAACTCGCCGCGGGCCCGCGCCCGCCGAGGATTCCGCTGTCGCTGGCCCAGCAGCGCATGTGGTTCCTGAACCGGTTCGACAACCAGACCGCGGTGAACAACATCCCGCTCGCGGTCCGGCTCACCGGAACCCTGGACACCGAGGCGCTGCGCCAGGCCGTGGCCGACGTGGTCGACCGGCACGAGGTGTTGCGCACGGTCTACCCGGAGACCGCCGACGGCCAGGGCGTGCAGGTCGTGCTGCCCGCCGGGCACAGCGCGGTCGACCTCACCCCGATCGAGGTGTCCGAGGCCGAGATCTCCGAGCGGATCAGCGAACTGGTGCTGACCGGCTTCGACGTCACCGCCGAGGTCCCGGTGCGCGCCGCGCTGTTCCGCATCGCGGGCTCGATGGACGGCTCGCAGCCCGACACCCACGTGCTGGTGTTCGTGGTGCACCACATCTCCGGCGACGGCTGGTCGGTGCGCCCG
>NZ_JBSGCA010000163.1:0-1327 GCF_053601535.1 Nocardia sp. NPDC004718 | reverse complement strand
GGGTCTATCTCGCTAACGGCTCCTCTCTGTGTCAAGTCTCGATGAGTAGAGAGGTACCGGTATCGCGAAGCATGACTCGGTAGACGACGTCGGCGAGCTGGCGCTTGAGGCATCGCAGTGCTTCCTTGTGGCCCTTTCCGGCGGCTCGTTTGCGTTGGTAGTAGGCGCGTCCGGCGGTGTCGCGGCGAATCTGGGTGATCGCGATGACGTGCAGCGCGTAGTTGAGCTGGCGGTCGCCAGCGCGGGAGAGCCGGTGGCGGCGAGTGTCTCCGGAGGACACCTCGATCGGGGCCACGCCACAATAGGAGGCGAACGCGGCGGCGGACCGGAACCGGCGTATATCGCTGGTGTGGGCGAGGATCTTGGCCGCCACGACAGTGCCGACGCCATGGATGGTGGTGAGCTGGGTGCGGGACTCGGTGACGGCAACGTCGAGCGAGTTGGTTGCGCTGTCGATGCGGCGATCGAGCCGGCGAAGCTCGCCGATGAGGTCGACGGCGATCTGCCGCAGCGTGCGGCGGCAGTGTTCGCGTGGGCGCACCGACCGAAGCAGCTGCGAGGCAGCCTGCGCGGTGAGTCGTTTCGGCAGCCCAGCCGGCACCAACCGGGCCAGCATGCCGTGCAACCGGTTGGCGGTCTGGGTTCGGGTACGGATCAGGTCGTCACGGTACTCGGTGAGCGTGCGCAGCACCTGCGCCGTCTCGTCGATGTGCACCGATCGCAGTCCGGTGCTGTTGAGCGCGGCGATGCCGACCGACAGCGCATCGGCTTCGTCGTTCTTGCGGCCGTGGCCGGTGGAAAGCATTCGCACCCGGTGGGCGAGTTTCGCTGGCACATCGAGGCACTCGATTCCGTCGTCGGCCAGCTTCTGTGCCAGAGGGGCGCCGAGACCGCGGGCTCCTTCGATCGCCCAGACCGCCTGGGGCCAGTCTCGAGCGAATCAGCGTAGCCGCCGATAGCCCGCGCGGTTGACCTCGACGCGCAGCGAACCCAGCGGCTGGCATTGTTGATCCACGATGACCGCCGTCCACGACGCTTTGTGCGGGTCGACAGCGATCACGACGCGATCGGCGGGACCAGATTTCGCCCGCGACACCTCCATGAAAACCTCGTACAGGCACAGGTTCCAACGAGGAGGGCAAACCAACTTCGGGCGATGCAGACCTCTCTCGAGCCACTCCCGTCGGCGGCCGCGGCCGGGACGCAAGCCGTTAGAAGGTCAGCCCCAGCAGGCGACAGGTGTTTGCCGAGCGACCCCGACCGCAGCCTCGAAGATCATGGCTGCAGACCACGAACTCCGGCCCCGATTCAACAAGTTGGCGTTTGC
>NZ_JBSGCA010000162.1:0-1346 GCF_053601535.1 Nocardia sp. NPDC004718 | reverse complement strand
GTCGTTTCGGGGCAGGTAGCAGCGGTTCCAGCCGTGCCCATTGAGCATCGGTCAGATCCGCTCGCGCGGTCACCGCTAGGGTGGTCACGAGGTCTTCGGTGTTCAGTTGAATCTTGGTCGATCAACCAACTACCGGAGACCTCGCTCGGCAGCATCGATTCCGGCAGTTTCGGCGCACTCGGAAAGCTGTAGTTGACCATCCTCGACGACACAGGCACGCCACTGGCCCTGTTCGTCACCTCCGAGGCCACTACCGAGTCCGCGTTCCTGTTCGGCGAGATCTACCGCCGCGCGGGCGTGTGGAAGGTCCGTGCTGTCGGGCAGGGCTGGGACTCCGGATTGGCAGGTTTGGCTACAGACTTCGGTGTGTCGGTCGACGACGATGCCGACTCGGAAGCTGTACGGAAGGAAGCGCCACAACCCTGTGTCGAGCACCTTGCCGACTCGGCTTATCGACTGTGGGGACAGAACCGGAGCTGGCAGAGCTACGAGTTGACGATCGAAAAGGAGTTCCTGCCTGCGCTCCGCAGCCTGTATCCGCCCGAGCTTCCCGAACGCGACGGTCATCTCTCCCCTGTGGTTCAGCTGGTCCCCGAACCGGACAGCCCCCGAGGATCGTGGGCGGTGTCCGTTCGGACCGGCGGCCGGACCATTGGATACCTTTAGGACAACAACGCACGGAACTGGGCGGCGGTGCTGAACCGCATCATCGCATCGGGGTTCCTTCCCACGACATCGAGCAAGATCTGGCTCCGCGAGTACGACGACTGGGACGGCGGGCCAGAACTTCACGCGAATGTGCTGATCGGGATCGAAGACGCGGCCCTGGCGGTCCCTGTGAACGATCCGCCGAACGTCGCCTATACCTTGCTGCCTCGTTCAGCAATCGTCCAGGTGACCAAGGAGCACGAACCTTTCGACGCGCTGTTGAAATTCGTACCGAGGGCGGAATCGGCCTGCTCTTCGTCACCTTGCACGAGAATTCCGCGCAGGGCAGCCGAGCCAAACCGCATGTCGAAGTACGCATCGACGTGGAGCGGATAGGGCAGTTGACTCCGCAGATGAGCCAGCGCTTCCTGCCGATGATCCGGCATCTGGAGTCGCGGGGGCTGCTCACCACGTGCTGGGGCGAGATCACCGGATCGGCGGTCGCTGCCAAGGTGCGAATCGACGCGATTGGCAACAGGTACCGCTGCGGACGCTTGTTACAAGCTGTCGAAGGAGTTTCAGGCCGCCTTGCAGACCAATGCTAGCGGCCGGGGAACGAGTTCCGCCGCCAGCAACACAGAACTGACCTGGCCGGATACGTCGGCTCACCGACCGTTTCAGGACAGCTGTCCCGAAAC
>NZ_JBSGCA010000161.1:0-1349 GCF_053601535.1 Nocardia sp. NPDC004718 | reverse complement strand
CGCTCCAGGCCGCTGTCCTTGGGTGGCTGTATGCGAGTGATCTGCCGACGCCTCTGAATTCTGGGCGAGCGCAGCATCGTCCCGCTTCCCTGCGCCCAGCCGCCTACCTCGATATCGGAGCACCGTTTCCGCCTGATTGTCGGTGGCCGGCTCTTCTCATCCCGATACACCACTGACGACAGCCATCACCTCACCACGGTTTACTAGGTGAGTGGATGATGTTTTCGGTGAGCTCGTGGCTCGGTCTGCTTGTGTCGATCGGCGCCTACCCGTTCGGTGGGTTGTCGAGGTGGCTGCGGTCGGGATGATCGTGTTGGCGGTTGTGGCGCTGTTGCCGGGAGTGGCCCGCGGTGAGCCTGCGACCTCCGGGGCCGATAGTGGGTCCTCGCAGCAGTATCAGGCTCCCGCGGAGAGTTCCGCGTTCCCGACGCGGGCGGTCATCGACCGTATCGAGCCGATCACCGACCGTTGGCTGCGAGTGTTTGTGCAATCACCCGCGATGAAACGGGTCGTGCAGGTGCAGATACTGCTGCCCGCCGACCGCGGCCGGGCACGCCCCACCCTCTACATGCTCGACGGGCGGGGTGCTCCCGAGAACACCAGCAGCTGGACGCAGCACGGTCACGCGGTGGAGTTCTTCGCCGACAAAGACATCAACGTCGTGCTCACCACCGGCGGTCCGGCCAACCTCTACACCGACTGGCAACGCCGCGACCCCGTCCTGGGCACCAACAAATGGGAGACATTCCTCACCAAAGAACTGCCGCCGCTGATCGACGCACGATTCGAAGGCAACGGACGCAACGGAATCCAAGGCGTCTCCATGGGCGCCGGAGCCGCGATGATGCTCGCCTTCCGCACACCAGGCCTCTACTCTGTCGTCGCCGCCCACAGCGGCTGCTACACCGTCGCCTCCGGCACCGGCCAAGCCCAAGCCCGCGCGATCGTGAAAACCTACGGCGGCGACCCGGACAACATGTTCGGCACACCCACCGACCCCGACTGGCGCGCCCACGACGTCCTTGAACACGCGCAAGCGTTGCGTGGCACGAGAATCTACCTCTCCAGCGGCAGCGGGATCCCCGGCGAACACGACATCCCCAGCCAGGTCGAGCTCCCCGACACCATCACCATCGGAGGCCCCCTCGAAACCGGAGCCCACGAATGCGCCCGCGCCCTCGCCACCCGCCTCACTCAACTACAAATCCCCGCCACCGTGAACCTGCGACCCACCGGCACCCACTCCTGGCCCTACTGGACCGACGAACTCACCCACTCCTGGCCCACCATCACCGAAACACTCCACAACCACTGACAAGAGCCCCCGTCGTGATCTTTGCGAACCGCAT
>NZ_JBSGCA010000160.1:0-1373 GCF_053601535.1 Nocardia sp. NPDC004718 | reverse complement strand
AGCTCGGTCGTCCCGATGATGTTTGGGCAGCGCCCGGCAGAACGGAATGGAGCTGGGCGGTGTCCGGGTCGGGCTCGCGCTCGGTGGGACGAAGTGGTGGTGCTTTCGCGCCGTTTGCGATCAGTGCGACGAAAACCCTGGTCAGAGGGGTCGTTTGGGTGGTCTGCTCTCCGGAGCAGTAACCGATCTCGACAGCGAAGGTGATCTCATGACGGTCGCACCCGCCACCCCATCCACAGCCTCGGTGACCAGGCTCGGCGCTCGTATCGGCGCGCGGATCGACAACGTCCGGCTCGGCGGCGACCTGGATCCGGCCACCGTCGACGTGATCCGTCGCGCGCTGCTGGAGCACAAGGTCATCTTCTTCCGCGGTCAGGATCACCTCACCGAGGACGGGCAGTACGAGTTCGCCCAGCTGCTCGGCTCGCCGACCACCCCGCACCCGACGGTCACCTCGCATGGTGTGAAGAGCCTGGCGATCGATTCCGAGCACGGCCGCGCCAACAGCTGGCACACCGACGTCACCTTCGTCGACCGCATCCCGAAGGCGTCCATCCTGCGCGCGGTGCACCTGCCGTCCTACGGCGGCGCGACCACCTGGGCGTCCACCGTCGCGGCCTACGAGTCGCTGCCGGAGCCGCTCAAGCGGCTCGCCGAATCCCTGCGCGCCGTGCACACCAACGTCTACGACTACGCCCGCGCCGAGGAGACGCCGCGACCCAACACGGCCGCCTACCGCGCCGAGTTCGAGTCCACCTACTACGAGACCGAGCACCCGGTGGTGCGCGTGCACCCCGAGACGGGGGAGCGGGCGTTGCTGCTCGGCCACTTCGTCAAGCATTTCGTCGGGCTGTCCAGCACGGAGTCGCACGCGCTGTTCCGGCTGTTCCAGGACCGGGTGACCCGCCTGGAGAACACCGCCCGCTGGAACTGGGAGCCCGGCGACGTCGCCATCTGGGACAACCGCGCCACCCAGCACTATGCCATCGACGACTACGACGACCAGCCGCGCAAACTGACCCGCATCACCCTGGCCGGCGATGTCCCGGTCGGCGTCGACGGCTCGACGAGCACCATCATCGCGGGCAACGCCGAGCACTACTCGATCGTCGAGGACACCCAGCTGCTCGCGTCCTGAACGCGGACCCCGCATGGTTGCCGGGCCTCCGGCTGTTGAGGGGCCATGCGGTGTCTTCGGGTCGCGGTGAGCCGTCGAGCAGCTCGACCCGCCATACCTGCAGGTCGGGCTTGCGAACGCCGTAAGTGACCTGACCGCGAACCGCGGATTCGGTCCACTGACGCGGGGGCAGGCGTACTCACGTATTGCCCCCGGCACCGGAGGTTGCCACAACAACCTCGAGACGCCCGAAACC
>NZ_JBSGCA010000159.1:0-1382 GCF_053601535.1 Nocardia sp. NPDC004718 | reverse complement strand
GGGTTCTTGACGTATGCGACCGATCTTTTCGACCGGGCGACGGTCGAAGGGTTCGCGGCGCGGTTGTCGCGCATCCTCGCCGCCGTGGTCGCCGATCCCACCGTCCCGGTCGGGGATATCGACCTACTAGCAGCCACCGAGCGCACCGACGTGCTCACCGCGTGGAACGACACCACCCATTCGGTGGAGCCCGCCACCTTGGCATCGCTACTGCGCCGGACCGTCGCGGCGGCGCCGGGAGCCGTCGCGCTGGTCGCGGACCTATCCGGCGGCGAACGCGTCGAGCTGAGCTACGCCGAACTGGCCGCCCGGGTGAACCGCCTGGCCCGTTACCTGATCTCGGTGGGCGTCGGCCCCGAAACCCGGGTCGCGCTCGCGTTCCGCCGATCGGTGGATCTGGTCGTGGCGATGTACGCGGTGGCCGAGGCCGGTGGGGCGTATGTACCGGTCGACCCCGACCAAGCCGCGGACCGGACCGACTACATCCTCTCCGTCTCCGCCCCCGTGTGCGTGCTGAGCAACGCGGAGTCGGACTTCGATACCGATGTCGCGCCGGTGGTGCGGCTCGAAGATCTGGAACTGACCGCGGTCGCGAGCGTGCCGCTCACCGACTCCGAGCGGGCCGTGCCCCTACGACCGGAGAACACGGCCTACGTCATCTTCACGTCGGGTTCGACCGGACGCCCGAAGGGCGTCGCGGTGCCACACGCGGCGGTCGTGAACCAGTTGCTCTGGAAGGCGGCCGAGTTCGAGCTGACGCAGGACGACTCGGTGCTGCTGAAGACGGCGGCCACGTTCGACTTGTCGGTGTGGGAGTTCTGGTCGGCCGCGGTCCGCGGCGGCCGTCTGGTGATCGCCGCGCCGGACGGTCATCGGGACCCCGCGTATCTGCACGACCTGATGGCGCGGGAATCGGTCACCACCCTGCATGTGGTGCCGTCGATGCTGGACGCGCTGTCGGCACACCGGCCTGCGGCGGACGACTGGTCGCCACGGCGGGTGCTGGCGATCGGTGAAGCGTTGCCGGGTGCGTTGGCGCAGCGGTTCCTGCGTGAGTATCCGCGTACCGAGTTGTTCAATCTCTATGGTCCGACCGAGGCGGCGGTGTCGATCACCAGTCACCGGGTGACGCTCGCTGATGAGGTGTCGGTGTCGATCGGCGGGCCGGTGTGGAACAGCCGGGTGTTTGTGCTGGATGGGCGTTTGCGTCCGGTGCCGGTGGGTGTGTCGGGTGAGTTGTATTTGGCTGGTGCGCAGTTGGCGCGTGGTTATTTCGGTCGTGCGGATCTGACCGCTGACCGGTTCGTGGCGAATCCGTTCCAGCCCGGTGCGCGGATGTACCGCACCGGTGACTTGGTGGCCTGGACCAGTACCGGTGAACT
>NZ_JBSGCA010000158.1:0-1386 GCF_053601535.1 Nocardia sp. NPDC004718 | reverse complement strand
TGAACCGCCCCGGCTTTTCTGCCGCCCCGTTATGGGGTAGCAGGAAGGATATGGGCCATGCCCAAAAAGATCGACCCAGTGCTTCGGAGCCAGGCCGTCAGGCTTGTGCGGGAGCACCGCTCGGAGTACTCGACCGAGCGTGCCGTGCATGTCCAGGTCGCCGAGTCCCTCGGCGTGTCCCGGGAATCGGTGCGGCGCTGGGTGATGCAGGAAGAGATCGACGCGGGCCAGGTGCCGGGTGTGACCAGCGACGAACGCGAGGAGTTGCGCCGGTTGCGGGCGGAGAACAAGCGGCTGCGTGAGGTCAACGACATCCTGAAATCGGCGACAATTTTCTTCGCGGGGGAACTCGACCCCCGAAACCGCTGATCGTGGCGTTCACCGACCAGATGCGCGCTGCTGGTCACGCCGTCGAGTCGATCTTGATCGCCCTCAGCACCGCTGGGCTCAAGATCGCGGCACGAACCTTGCGGGCCTGGTGTGCCCCGGCTGGACCCGGGAACAGGCCGGCGGCCAGGACCGTGACCGACGCCCTGATCCAGGACGCGATCCGGACCCTGGCGTTCACCACCAACGCCGCCGGGCAGCGTGTGCTGACCCCGGAAGGGCTCTATGGCCGGCGCAAGATGCTGGCTCTCATCCGCCGGACCCTGTTCCCCGACGCCGGGTTCGGGGCCGTCGACCGAGCCATGCGCTCGCTCGGCTTGACCGGTGTCGTGCGTGGTAAACGAGCCAGGACCACGATCTCGAACCCGGCCGACACCAGAGCACCTGATCTACTTGACCGGGACTTCACCGCGGTCGCGCCGGACCGGAAGTGGGTGACAGATTTCACGTATGTGCGTACGTATCAGTCGTTTTCGTATGTCGCGTTCATTGTGGACTGCTTCTCCCAGAAGATCGTGGGCTGGCATGCCTCGATCAAACGGGACGTCGAGCTGGTCGATGTGCCGTTACGGATGGCGCTGTGGCGCCGCGGCCATGAAGGTAATCCGGTCGAAAGAGGTCGGTTGACATGCCATTCCGATGCGGGGTCTCAATACACCAGTATCCGCTTCACCGAGCATCTGCGGATCGAGGGCATCAGCCCATCGATCGGCAGCGTCGGCGACGCCTACGATAACGCCCTGATGGAGACCATAAACGGCCTCTACAAGGCCGAATGCATCCGCACGGCGGTGTTCCACGACGGTCCGTGGAAGACGATCGCCGATGTCGAGTACGCGACCGCGGCATGGGTCGAGTGGTACAACAACCGGCGCTTGCATTCGAGTCTGGGCATGATCTCACCGACCGAGTACGAGGCAGCGCACTACGCTGACACAGACCGATGGGCCGAGTGACTACCGGCCCGTAAAACACCGGCAGGAAAGCCGGGGCGGTTCA
>NZ_JBSGCA010000157.1:0-1394 GCF_053601535.1 Nocardia sp. NPDC004718 | reverse complement strand
GCGACCACCGCTGGCGACTTCGTCGCGGACGCGGCGGCCGCTCGGACGCGAGCCGGGCCGCGAACGGCGCATGCTCGGTCTCGCTTCGCTCGAAACCGGTGGTTGAGCTGGTGTGGTTGCGTGCGCGAGTAACCGTCTGAGTTTGCCGCTGCCGCGGCGAGATGGTCGTGGTTGTCGGGTGCGCCGGGCGAATCCGTACCCGGTCCTGCGTCGAGTGGGGCGGTTCTACTTCGGCAGCGCCGGGACGATAGCTTCGCCGACGGTCGCGAGGCGATCGCAGGGGTTCTGGTCCGCGGTCTTGTTGACCAGGGTCAGTTGCAGCAGGCCCTGCCGGGCGGGGAAGAGCACGTCGCACATCTGGTCTTTGGCGGCGTCGTCCACGCGGAACTGGCGTCCGGTGCGTCCGGCGATGGTGACGTCCTGGAAGTCGACATTGCCCGGCTTCCGCTCGAACTCGGCCACGGACATGTTGTTGGAGAACACGCCGAGGGTGAAGTCGGCGCCCTTCCATCCGCAGATCTCCCAACCGGGCTGCTTCACCCCGCCGACGCCGACCTGCTTGCTCGCCGGGTCGAGTCCGGCGCTCGTCAGTGTGGCGTCGGGGATGCCGGTGCAGGGATCGAACAGCTGGGTGGCCGTGCCCGCGGCGCTCGCGGTCTGCGTGCTGGTCGTCGCGGGGGACCCGCCGGACTCGTCGCCGCAGGCGGCCAGTCCTAATGCGAGCGCTATCGCCAAGGGAACCAAAGTAATTCGGTGCGCCATCCAGCCCTCTTGCCATCCGGTGTGTCGCGCCGGACTGTATCAGAGTGGGGCCGCGAGGTTTCGCGGCGGGCGAAGGTGGGTAGGACACAACGAGTCTCGGCATTCGTTCGCGGATGCCGGTTTTGTCGCACTCGTAACTCTTCGTTGCCAGTGTGTTTAGAAGTCCGCACAATGTCCGTTTTGCCCGATTCTCGCGTTGACGACGGGTAGGCCGTGTGACAGTTTCCCCTTGATTTCCACGTGCTCGCTGTGGAGCAGGCGCGGCGGCTGATCGGAGGAACAGAGGGTGGTGCGGTCACCTGGGCGACCGGAGAATTCCGGCGGCACACCGGTTGTCCCCCTCCGCATTTCCGATGGTGAACGCCAGGTGTCCGGCAGCGGAATTGTGCGCCCGCGAACCATCCGCGGGCAGCTGGCCCGCATCCTCGTGGTGTCGCTCGTGCTGGTGCTCGCGCTGTTGGGCACGCTGGTGGCGCGCGAAGTGGGCGCGTATCGGAAGAGCCGGGACACCGTCGCCGCGGTGACGCTCGCGCTGGCGGTGCAGGACCTGGTGCACGAGACGCAGCGCGAGCGCGGCCTCACCAATGGCCTGCTCGGCGGCGACCAGCGCTTGCGTCAGCCGGTCGAGGACC
>NZ_JBSGCA010000156.1:0-1420 GCF_053601535.1 Nocardia sp. NPDC004718 | reverse complement strand
GTTTGCCGCTGCTAATGGGAGTTACCGGGCCAGCCAGTAGGGCAGACTCGGTGCCGGTAGCCCCGGCAGGTGAGCACTAACCTCACCTGAACTTCGAGTTCTGGTGTCAGACCGTGCCCCTGCCGGTGGTCGGGAGCGAAACAACTTATGGGATGTCGTGCCCGCCAGCAACTTTGGTGTGAGCACTGGTCCATTAGGGCGCTGAGTCTCCCGTCGGCTGCTGACAACCGAACGAGGCAGATTCAGGAGCGTACGTGCTGTTCGTCGGAGACGACTGGGCCGAAGATCACCATGACGTGGAGGTGTAAGACGAACACGGTCGGACCCTGAAGGCAGCCCGGCTGCCGGAGGGTGTCGAGGGCATGAGCCGGTTGCATGAGCTGATCGCCCGATTCCTGCCGCAGGACTCCGATCCCGGCCAGGTGCTGGTGTGCATCGAAACCGATCGCGGCCCGTGGGTGCGTGCACTGGTCGCGGCCGGCTACCAGGTCTACGGGGTCAACCCGAAAACCGCTGCGCGCCATAGGGAATTGATGTCGTTGTCGGGAGCGAAGGACGACAAGGCCGACGCCCGCACCCTGGCCGACCTGCTGCGGACTCGCCGCCACCAGCTACGCCCCGTCGCCGCTGACTCCGACGAGGCCGCCGCGGTCAAGGTCGCCGCGCGCGCCCACCAGACCATGATCTGGGAACGCACCCGGCACATGCTGCGGCTGCGCACCACGCTGCGCGAGTACTTCCCGGCCGCGCTCGCCGCCTACAAGCCACTCGGGCTCGCCGGTGTCGACACCCTCGAGCTGCTGGGCAAGGCCGCCGATCCCACGGCAGCGGCCCGGTTGACGATCGGCCAGGTCACCGCCGCACTGAAACGGGCGCGACGCCGCGATGTCCCCGCCAAGGCCGCCGCGATCCAGGCGGCACTGCGCACCGAGCATCTCGGCCAAGCCGACACGGTGGCCGGCGCCTACGCGGCGTCGGTCCGTGCGACGGTCGCGGTCCTAGGCACCCTCAACGAGCAGATCAAGATCCTCCAGGGGCGAGGTCGAGTCGTGTTTTGGCCGGCACCCGGACGCTGAGGTCTACCTCAGCCAGCCCGGCATGGGCGTGATCACCGGCGCCCGGGTGCTTGCCGAGTTCGGCGACGCCGAAAACCGTTACACCGACGCCAAATCCCGCAAGAACTACGCCGGGACCGCCCCGATCACCCGTCAGTCCGGCAAAACCAAGACCGTCCACGCTCGGTTCGTCCACAACGACCGCCTCGTCGACGCCCTGCACGCCCAAGCCCACGCCGCGATGCTGCACGACCCCGGAGCCCGTGCCTACTACCAGGAACTACGCGGCCGGGAGATGAACCACAACGCCGCCCTCCGCCAGCTCGGGAACCGGCTCGTGGGCATCCTGCACGGCTGCCTGAAAA
>NZ_JBSGCA010000155.1:0-1424 GCF_053601535.1 Nocardia sp. NPDC004718 | reverse complement strand
TGGAGTGGTCCCCAGAAGTTGGACACCGTAAGTAAGTGTCCATCTTCAGGAGAGCAGGCCGATGTACTCGGGAAGCACGTTGAGTCAGGCCGACGCCGTCTCGGCCGTCGAACTGTTTGAACAAGGCTTCACCGCGAAGTCCGCGTCCTTGTCGCTTGACCTGGCCACAAACCCCGTTCAAATGCTGTACCAGCGATGGCAACTGAGAGGACGGGACGCGCTGGTGACGAGGGAACGCAGGCAGTACGACTTCGGGACCAAGCTCGAGATCGTGCTCCGTCATGTTGCGGGCGAGTCGGGACGGGCTCTCGCCGAGGAATACGGGCTCCCCTCGCCCAGCACCGTCGCCAACTGGACGACTACCTATCGACGCGAGGGCGAAGACGGGCTGCGACCCAAGAGACGCGGCCGGCCCCCGACCGATCGCGGAACCCCTGCACCGCAGAACGAGATCGAGACGCTGCGCAAAGAGAACGAGCGGTTGCGCGCAGAGGTCGCTTACCTGGGAAAATTGCGGGCCTTGAAGTCACAGGAACGACGCTGAAGGTTCAAGCCGTCGAAGACCTCAAGGCGCAGTACCCGCTGTCGCTCTTGCTGCAGATCGCGCACCTTCCCCGGTCAACGTTCTACGACCACCGGAACAGAATCGCCCGCGCGGATCGGCATGCTGAGCTGAAAGAAGCCATCGGTCAAGCCTTTGAAGAGGCAAGACGCGCATACGGGCACCGCCGCATCCTGGCGATCCTGCTGCGTCGCGGATGGCGGGTCTCGAAGAAGACCGTTCTGAAACTGATGCGCACGCTCGGCCTGCAATGCCCGGTGCGCCGTCGGCGGAGATACAACTCCTTCCGGGGCGAGGTTGGCCAGGCGGCCGACAACGTGCTGAACCGCCAGTTCACCGCAGCGGCCAAGCACACCAAGTGGGTCACCGACGTAACCGAGTTCGCGATCGGGACCTCCAAGGTGTATGTCTCGCCGGTCCTCGACCTCTATAACAACCGGGTCATCTCTGCCGCGGCCGGGCCATCACCGAGCGTGAAGATGGTCACCGATGGCCTGCGCACCGCGATCGACAGCCTGCAGTCAGGTGAGAAACCGCTGGTTCACTCTGATCAAGGATTTCAGTACCGCCACCCCCTCTGGCAGGACGTGCTCCGCGAGGCCGGCCTCACGCAATCCATGTCCAGAAAGGGCACGTGCCTCGACAACGCCGTCATGGAAGGATTCTTCAGCCATCTCAAAGAGGAATGGTTCCGAATCCAGCAGCCCGCGACCATTGACGAGTTCCACGCCGGACTGACCGACTACCTGCAGTGGTGGAACACGACCCGCATCCAACAACGGCTCGGCTACCTCAGCCCCGACGAGTATCTCGCCCAAACCTCTACTGCCGCATAAGGTTTAATTCCAAGGTCCAACTTTCG
>NZ_JBSGCA010000154.1:0-1454 GCF_053601535.1 Nocardia sp. NPDC004718 | reverse complement strand
CGGCTACGAGTCCGCTTACGCGGGAACCTCTTTCGCCACTCCGGACCAGCTCGGGTCACTGCGTTTGATAAACAGTTGCTTGGGCCTATTCACTGCGGCTGGCTTTTACACCAGCACCCCTTCTCCCGAAGTTACGGGGCTATTTTGCCGAGTTCCTTAACGAGAGTTCTCTCGATCACCTGAGGCTACTCGCCTCGACTACCTGTGTCGGTTTGCGGTACGGGTAGATATGACTTTACGCTAGAAGCTTTTCTTGGCAGTGTGACATCAGAGAGTTCGCAACCGTAGTTGCTTCCCCATCACAGCTCAATGTTAAAGAGAAATGCATTTGACACATCTCACACCTCACTGCTTAGACCAGAATCCATTAACTGGCATCTCTTAGCCTACTGCGTCCCTCCATCACGATCATATCTAGTACTGGAATATCAACCAGTTGTCCATCGACTACGCCTTTCGGCCTCGCCTTAGGTCCCGACTAACCCAGGGCGGACGAGCCTTCCCCTGGAAACCTTAGTCTTACGGTGGATAAGATTCTCACTTATCTTGCGCTACTCATACCGGCATTCTCACTTCTTAACGCTCCAGCACTCCTCACGGTATACCTTCATCGCGGTTAAGAACGCTCTCCTACCATTGATAAAATATCAATCCAAAGCTTCGGTAATATGTTTAGCCCCGGTACATTTTCGGCGCAGGGTCACTCGACTAGTGAGCTATTACGCACTCTTTGAATGATAGCTGCTTCTGAGCTAACATCCTAGTTGTCTGTGCAACCCCACATCCTTTTCCACTTAACATATATTTTGGGACCTTAGCTGTTGGTCTGGGCTGTTTCCCTTTCGACTACGGATCTTAGCACTCGCAGTCTGACTGCCGAACATGTGTATTAGCATTCGGAGTTTATCTGAGATTGGTAATCCTAGACGGACCCCTCACCCAAACAGTGCTCTACCTCCAATACACTTACATTTCGACGCTAGCCCTAAAGCTATTTCGGAGAGAACCAGCTATCTCCCAGTTCGTTTGGAATTTCTCCGCTATCCACAAGTCATCCAAACACTTTTCAACGTGTCCTGGTTCGGGCCTCCAGTGCGTCTTACCACACCTTCACCCTGCTCATGGATAGGTCACTAGGTTTCGGGTCTACATCATGATACTAAGTCGCCCTATTCAGACTCGGTTTCCCTACGGCTCCGTCTCTTCAACTTAACCTCGCATCATAACGTAACTCGCCGGTTCATTCTACAAAAGGCACGCTCTCACCCATTAACGGGCTCGAACTTCTTGTAGGCACACGGTTTCAGGTGCTATTTCACTCCCCTCTCGGGGTTCTTTTCACCTTTCCCTCACGGTACTGGTTCACTATCGGTCACTAAGAAGTATTTAGGGTTGGGAGATGGTCCTCCCGGATTCAAACTGGATTTCGCGTGTCCAGCCCTACTCAGGATACT
>NZ_JBSGCA010000153.1:0-1468 GCF_053601535.1 Nocardia sp. NPDC004718 | reverse complement strand
GCTTGCTCCTTCGTCGCGTACGCGGCGGCCGCGCAAACGCGAGCCGGGCCGCGAACGGCGCATGCTCGGTCTCGCTTCGCTCGAAAGACGTGGTTGCGGTGCGCTGGGCGCGTCGGTATCGGAACTCGCCACCAAATGCGCGCGGTTATGGTGGCTCGGCTATCGGCTCGGCCCGAATGCCGCGCTTACTCCTTCGCCGCTGCGGCTCCGCGAACGCGAGACGGGCTGTTCGGCGTTCCAGCGCCTGCGGTGCTGGATATTCGCGAGCCGGGCCGTGAACGGTGGATGCTCGGTCTCGCAAAGCCCAGGCAGTTCCGTGCGTGGCGATCCACCTGCGCGACCCGGGATTTCACTGCTGGGCCGGTTCACAAGCCGTCTGAAGCGTGTGCGTCTTGTGCCGCGGCGGGCCCAGACGGGGCCCTGCAAGCCCGTTCATCGGCCGACGCGGACGGCAGTATGAGGTGGCCGCGCGGACCTGGGCTGTCCGTGAAGGCGGGTCAGTTCGTGGCGAACGCCAGGTTTTCCGGGGTTGTCGGGACCGCGAGGCCGGCCAGCGCTTTTGCGTGTAGGGCGCGCTTGATCACCGGCAGGTTGGGCCTGCGGTTGCTCGCCAGTGCCGCCGCCCGCTGGACGGCGGTCGCGAGCAGCTCGTCGGCTTCGGCCTTGTCGTCCACGATGCCCGCGGCGATCGCCTCGTCGGCCGGGTAGCGGTGGCCGGTGGTCATCGCCTGTACGCAGACCTGGTTGCTCAGCCGCTCGGTGAGCAGGGCGTTCATCCCGATGGTGAACGGCATGCCCAGGTGCACCTCGGGCAGGCAGTAGAAGCCGCGATCGGCGCGCATCACCCGGAAATCGTGTGAGGTGGCCAGCATGGCGCCCGCGCCGAAGGCATGGCCGTTGATCGCGGCGACGGTCGGCAGCGGGAATGCGAGCAGGCGGGTGTAGAGCGAGTGCACGCGGTCGAGGTAGCCGTGCATCTTGTCCAGGTTGCCGAACAGCCAATCGGTGTCCAGACCGTTGCTGAAGAACTTCCCGGTCGCCGTCGTCACCAGCGCGGCGGGCCCCACGGAACTCTCGACCTCGTCCAGCAGCCCGTGCAACGCGTCGATCCAGTCCGGGTGGAATCGGTTCTCGCTGTCCGCCTGTCCCTCGGCGCCGAGGTACACGACGAACACTTCACCTTGGCGTTCCAGATACGGCATGCGGTGCAGCGTAACGGGCAACCACCGATCCCCTACTCGCGGGTAGCAGTCGAACATCGACCGCAACGGTCGCCCCCTCGCTGGTGATCCCCCGGCCGGGTAACCATGCCCACGCCACCAGCGAGCACCGCTCCCGCGCGCAGTGAGTAGCCAGCTCCGCAACCGACGCGCCCAGCACACCTCAACCACGTCTTTCGAGCGAAGCGAGACCGAGCATGCGCCGTTCGCGGCCCGGCTCGCGTTTGCGCGGCCGCCGCGTACGCGAC
>NZ_JBSGCA010000152.1:0-1493 GCF_053601535.1 Nocardia sp. NPDC004718 | reverse complement strand
CGTGGCGCGTGGCTGGAGTTCGACGTGGACAAGCGCGACACCGTGGGTGTGCGCATCGACCGCAAGCGCCGCCAGCCGGTCACCGTGCTGCTCAAGGCGCTCGGGTGGACCACCGAGGAGATCGTCGAGCGCTTCGGCTTCTCCGAGATCATGATGTCGACCCTGGAGAAGGACAACACCGCCGGTCAGGACGAGGCGCTGCTGGACATCTACCGCAAGCTGCGTCCGGGCGAGCCGCCGACGAAGGAGTCCGCGCAGACCCTGTTGGAGAACTTGTTCTTCAAGGAGAAGCGCTACGACTTGGCGCGCGTGGGCCGGTACAAGATCAACAAGAAGCTCGGCATCCACCTGGGCGAGCAGGTCGTCGGTTCGGTCTTGACGAAGGAAGACATCGTCAACACCATCGAGTACCTCGTGCGCCTGCACGCGGGTGACAAGACCATGACCGCCCCCGGTGGCGTCGAGGTCCCGGTGGAAGTGGACGACATCGACCACTTCGGCAACCGCCGCCTGCGCACCGTCGGCGAGCTGATCCAGAACCAGATCCGGGTCGGCCTCTCCCGTATGGAGCGCGTGGTCCGCGAGCGGATGACCACCCAGGACGTCGAGGCGATCACGCCGCAGACCCTGATCAACATCCGTCCGGTCGTCGCCGCGATCAAGGAGTTCTTCGGAACGTCCCAGCTGTCGCAGTTCATGGACCAGAACAACCCGCTGTCGGGCCTGACCCACAAGCGTCGTCTCTCGGCGCTGGGCCCGGGTGGTCTGTCCCGTGAGCGCGCCGGTCTGGAAGTCCGTGACGTCCACCCGTCGCACTACGGCCGCATGTGCCCGATCGAGACCCCGGAAGGCCCGAACATCGGCCTGATCGGCTCGCTGTCTGTGTACGCGCGGGTCAACCCGTTCGGCTTCATCGAGACCCCGTACCGCAGGGTCGTCGACGGCCGGGTCACCGACGAGGTGGTCTACCTGACCGCCGACGAAGAGGACCGCCACGTGCGCGCCCAGGCGAACTCGCCGGTGGGCGCGGACGGCCGCTTCCTCGAGGATCGGGTCCTGTGCCGCCGCGGCAACGAGGAGAACGAGCTCGTCGCCGCCAGCGAGGTCGACTTCATGGACGTCTCGCCGCGCCAGATGGTGTCGGTGGCGACGGCGATGATCCCGTTCCTCGAGCACGACGACGCCAACCGCGCCCTGATGGGTGCGAACATGCAGCGTCAGGCGGTTCCGCTGATCCGTTCCGAGGCGCCGATCGTCGGTACCGGTATGGAGTTGCGTGCCGCGGTCGACGCCGGTGACGTGGTGGTGAACGAGAAGGCCGGTGTGGTCGAGGAGGTGTCCGCCGATTACGTTACCGTGATGGCCGACGACGGCACCCGCAAGAGCTACCGGATGCGCAAGTTCAACCGGTCGAACCAGGGCACCTGCTCCAACCAGCGTCCGATCGTGGACGAGGGCCAGCGGGTGGAGCGCGGTCAGGTTCTGGCCGATGG
>NZ_JBSGCA010000151.1:0-1567 GCF_053601535.1 Nocardia sp. NPDC004718 | reverse complement strand
CGCTGCCGGTGCAGTACGCCGACTTCAGCCTCTGGCAGCGTGACGTGCTCGGCTCCGAGGACGACGCGCAGAGCCTGATCTCCCAGCAGGCCGAATACTGGCGTGCCGCGCTGGCCGGGCTGCCCGACGAGCTGAACCTGCCCGCCGACCGGCCGCGTCCGACGACGCAGTCGTTCGCCGGGGGGCGCGTGGTGTTCCCGATCTCCGGGGAACTGCACGGCAGGCTCACCGAGATCGCCAGGCAGCAGAACGCGACGCTGTTCATGGTGGTGCACGCCGCGCTGGCGCTGTTCCTGGCGCGTATGTCCGGCACCGACGACATCGCCGTCGGCACGCCCATCGCGGGCCGCGGCGAGGCCGAACTCGACGACGTGATCGGCATGTTCGTCAACACCCTGGTGCTGCGTTCGCACGTGGACGGCGACCTCACCTTCGACCAGTTCCTGGCCCGCACCAAGGACGCCGACCTGCAGGCGTTCGCGCACGCGGACCTGCCGTTCGAGCGGCTGGTGGAACTGCTCAACCCGGAGCGCTCCACCGCGCGGCACCCGCTGTTCCAGGTGGCGCTGTCGTTCGAGAACTTGCCCGAGAGCAGCTTCGAGCTCCCCGGACTGCACGTGGGCGCGGTCGATTTCGACGTCGACACCGCCAAGTTCGACCTGTCGCTGACCATCCGCGAGGCAGGGGAGAACCCCGACGACGCGGGCATGTACGCGGAGTTCTCCTTCGCGCGCGACCTGTTCGACGACGAGACGGTGCGGGTGTTCGCCGAGCGGTTCACCAGGCTGCTCACCGCGATCGCCACCGACCGGGAAACCCCGATCGGCGACCTGCCGCTGCTGGACGCGGCCGAGTACCACCTGCTCACGCACGTGGCGGGCGAGGACGTCATGGCCACCGGCCTGCTGCCGGACCTGCTGCAATACGGTGCGCGGCTGGACCCGGAGCAGATCGCGGTGCGCTACCAGGGCCGTTCGATCACCTACCGCGAACTGGACGAGTACTCCTCGCGCCTGGCGCGGGTGCTCATCGCGCGCGGTGTGGGACCGGAGCGCATCGTGGCGCTGTCGTTCCCGCGCTCCTACGAGATGGTCGCGGCGTTCTGGGCAGTGGCGAAGGCGGGCGGCGCGCACGTGCCGGTCGACCCGACCTACCCCGAAGATCGCATGCGGCACATGGTCAACGACTCCGGCGCGGTCATCGGCATCACCGCGAGCGAGTACGTCGACCGGCTGCCGCGCGACGTGGAGTGGCTGCGGATCGACGACCCGGCGCTGGGCGAGCTGATCGAGAGCCAGTCCGCCGAGCAGGTGACCGACGCCGACCGCAACGCCGCGCTGGCGATGCGTCATCCGGCGTACGTCATCTACACCTCCGGCTCGACCGGTATGCCCAAGGGCGTCACCGTGACCCACGCGGGCATGGGCGGCCTGGTCGGCGTCGCGGCGGATCTCTACGAGCTGGAATCGCACCATCGGTTCCTGCACATCTGCTCGCCGAGCTTCGACCCGTCGGTGCTGGAATGGCTGTGCGCCGCCTACACCGGCGCGACGCTGGTGGTCGTGCC
>NZ_JBSGCA010000150.1:0-1574 GCF_053601535.1 Nocardia sp. NPDC004718 | reverse complement strand
CGATCATATTATCGACACCGTCAAGAGCTCCTGCTTTAATCATACCTTTGGCACCACCAGGAGATACTTCCTCTGCTGGTTGATGGACAATTCTAACTCTTCCCGGAAGTTCTTGTTTTATTTTTACTAGTTCTCTAGCAAGTACCATCAAATATGCAGTATGTGCATCGTGTCCACAGGCATGCATTACTCCTGGATTGACCGATTTAAAACTTAAATCATTATCTTCAAAAATAGCAAGAGCATCAAAGTCTGCTCTCAACGCAAGAGTTTTTCCGGATTTTCCACCTTCAATATCAACGATGATTCCAAATCCCTTTCCGATAAGTTTTGGTTCACAGTCAAGTTCTTTATAAAAGCCCATAATATACTTAAATGTTTCTTTTTCTTGAAAAGAAATTTCTGGGTATTGATGAAGATGACGCCTAATTTGAATCATTTCATTCTCATATTGTGTTAAGCTAGTCAACAAATTATTAAGTAGTTTCATATGATACCTCTAAACTTTCTACCCGAATTGCTAGTTAATTTCATTGGAAAATAAATAAGTCGTGCTATCCTAATCTTAAACCACTAAGCATTAGAAAGCGCACGACTTATATGACTTATAATAGCACACTTCCAAAAGTTTTTGTTTATTTACTGACAACCATTGAGACGCTTTATCAAACGAGTGTTTCCCTTGAGGTTCAAAACCGAAAAAACGTCCATCTCGCAACATCAGATTGCTTAGTTATCGCTTGTTACCTCTGGGGCGTACTGCATTTTAGTGAAACGCTTAAAGCTAAGCACCAATTGGCTCAAAGTTTATTTCCTAATTTCCTAGAATATTCTCGCTTTGTCCGCCGTTGTAATGCCCTCTTACCGAGTATCCAAGTCATTCGCCAAGCACTCGTCTTTAAAGAGGTTGAAGGAATTAGTGTATCCATTATTGACAGCTTCCCCATTCCTTTGTGTCAGCCTATTCGTAACTTCAGAAGCAAAGTTCTTGGAGATTATGCAAATGTTGGCTACAATTCTACAAAGGGACAGTACTTCTATGGATGTAAATGTCATGCTTTAGTCAGTGAATCAGGCTATGTCATAGACTACACAATTACTCCTGCTTCAATGGCTGATCGTTCAATGACCGAGGAAGTGTTGAGTCAATTTGGGACACCAACAGTCCTTGGAGATATGGGATATCTAGGTCAGTCACTGCATGATAGGCTGGAATTAAAAGGAATTGATCTAATTACACCTGTCAGGAAGAACATGAAGCAAAAGAAAATCCTTTTCCCTAATTTTTCAAAACATAGAAAAGTGATTGAGCGAGTTTTCTCTTTTTTGACAAATCTAGGAGCTGAGCGTTGTAAAAGTCGTTCGCCTCAAGGTTTTCAATTGAAATTAGAGATGATACTTTTAGCGTATTCTTTACTGTTAAAATCAGCTAAATCACTGGAACCAGAGACTTTAAGATATTCTATCGGGTATCAAGTCATGGCTAAATAATCAACTAGCAATTCGGGTAAATAAGATTAAAAATTATATTCACTTCCAGTGTTTACCTCTTACCAGTCTGTAAAGTTTATATC
>NZ_JBSGCA010000149.1:0-1600 GCF_053601535.1 Nocardia sp. NPDC004718 | reverse complement strand
TAGCTTGAGTTTTAACCTCACCTCTGAGCTGGGTTCTCAATACCCCGGGTGATCATGGGTGAAGCCCTTGGTTGATCATGTCTCCCTGCGACAGAAAGACTTTCGATAACCAAGGGCTTCGGTGAACAGTGTGCACGACACCGGCTGCGCCGGTGCGGTCGGGGAGCTGTCGGCGTTCCGGCAGGAGTTGTATCGGTGCCTGCCCCGGCGGGCGGACGCGGTATTCGATGTGGTGGACGCGGTGTTGTGCGCGGACGGGCCGGTGCGGTCATTGCCGGAGCTGTCACTGGTCGGCGAGCATCGCCGGGGCCACGGCAGCGTCTATGCGGCACTGGACCGTGGTCGGATCGACATCGCACGATTACGGCGGGCACTGGTCTCGGTGCCACTGCCGCGGGCCGCGGACGGTCGGTTGGTGCTGGCGGTGGACATCACCTCCTGGTTGCGACCGGAAGCGCATACCTGCCCGCAGCGGATACTGTGTCACACCTACGGGCGTGCCAAGAACACCCATCAGATGATTCCCGGCTGGCCGTACTCGGTGGTCTGCGCCTTGGAATCAGGGCGTAGTTCTTGGACCGCGCCACTGGATGCGGTGCGGCTGGCACCCGGTGACGAGGCCGCCACGGTGACCGCGGACCAGTTGCGCACCGTGATCGGCAACCTGATCGAGGCCGGGCACTGGCGAGGGGGTGATCCGGATATCTGGATCGTCGCCGATGCCGGCTACGACGCACCCCGGCTGGCGTTCCTGCTGGCAGATCTGCCCGTGGCCGTGCTGGGCCGTATGCGGTCGGACCGGGTCCTGCGCCGCCGCGCACCCGCATGGCAGCCCGGGACGACCGGACGCCCACCAAGGCACGGCGGGGAGTTCGTCTTCGGCGATCCCGCGACCTGGGGTGAGCCCGACACAGCCGTCACGACCGACACCCGCCTCTACGGACCGGCAACAGCACGGTCATGGAATCGCTTGCACCCCAGGCTTACTCACCGGTCATCCTGGACTTCCCAGGCCGGGAAACTGCCGGTGCTCGACGGCACCGTGATCCGACTCGACGTCGACCGGCTGCCCAGTGGCGCCATCCCAAAACCGGTGTGGTTGTGGCATTCGGTCGTCGATCTGGATGCCGCCGAGGTCGATGTGCTGTGGCAGGCATTTCTGCGGCGGTTCGATATCGAGCACACCTTCCGCCTGTTCAAACAAACCCTCGGCTGGAACGTCCCGAAACCCCGCGACCCCGCCGCCGCGGATAGATGGACCTGGCTGCTCCTGGCCGCCTACACCCAGCTGCGCCTTGCTCGTGAACTCACCGTCGACATCCGGCGGCCGTGGGAGAAACCCGCAGCCCCACAACGACTTACACCAGCACGTGTCCGTCGAGGTTTTCGGCACCTCCGCCGGAAAGCAGCCTGTCCCGCCAGTGCACCGAAACCCTCCCGCCCCGGACCCGGTCGACCAGCCGGCCACCGCAACCAGCGTCCGGCACCCCGCTACGACGTGCACATCAAAACACCCAGCAACCAGAAGCCATCCAAACCCGCCGGGCCACGACCCCGCCGAACAGGATAAAAACCCAGCTCAGAGGTTAAAACTCAAGCT
>NZ_JBSGCA010000148.1:0-1633 GCF_053601535.1 Nocardia sp. NPDC004718 | reverse complement strand
GACGGTGCGGTCGGTGATCGGATAGCCGAGCGGGCCTGCCTCCCAACCCAATGCTTCGAACTTTCCCCACAGCGTCTCCGGGATGGCGTGCGCGCCGGTGTCCGGATGCCAATAGATGTACCCGTGCTCGAACTGGGCGAAGCGCCCCGCGCCGTCGGGTGTCGCGATCTCCCCTGCCGTGATCCGCGTACCGAGCCACGGATTCGCCGCCGCGCAATCGTTGATCGCGTTCGGCTCCGACCCGCTCGGCTCGCCGGTGGCGAAGCCGCGCACGTCGTCGGCGAACACGTCCCAGGGGAAATTCGGTCCCACATCGGTGTGCGTGCCGATGCCGAGGCACTCGGTGACGTACTTGTGGTCGGAAATGCCTTGGCGCCGCTGGTAGGGCGGCGTGATGACATACGTGTCGAAGCCGTATTTGCGTGCGTCCTGCACCGCGAGCCAGGCCGCGATGCGGATATCGTCGCGGATGCGCAGCCAGTCGTCCCGGCTCCATGCGACGCGGCTGCCCGCGAAGCAGAGGTTGATGGTGAACGAGTTCGCGTCCAGCACCGACCAGCTGGCCAGGTCGGTGTCGACCACGTCGACCACCACGCCATCGCGGACGGTGTAGTGGTAGCTCACGCCGTTCGCCGGATTGTTCAGATAGTTGGCCAGGCTCTCGGCGGTTCCGTTGCCTTCCTGGGTATGCAGCAGGAAGTTCTCGACGCGCGCACCGTGGCGGCTGGACGCGGAGTCGCCCATCCGGTCCAATTCGACGTAATCGGGCTTCTGCATTGTTCCCCCTGAGTTCGGATTCGCCTTCGACCATTGGCCGTAGTCGGCGGCGAGGACTTTGTCGACATCCACGACGACGCCGCCGACCCGGTCGGAGTCGATGCGGATCTGATGGAGGTGCGCGGCGGGATGGTCGCCGTTGATCGAGGAATCACCGGACCAGTTGTGTTGCCAGAACCACGTGGCGACGCCGTCCTCGAGCGCCCAGTCGATGCACCGGGCGTTGCCGTACATGCCGGTCCATTCCAGACCGACGACCGATGCCCAGCCTCGGAGAAACGGCGCGATCAGCGAATTCCACTCGTCCAGCGACGGATTCGCGTCGACGGGGGCATACAGCGGGCGGGAATCCGGCCCGCCGGCCGCGCGGTGGTAATCGAGCGCGATCCGCGCGTGGCGCACGCCCGCGTCGTAACCGCCTTTCCAGTCCGACGTCTCACCCTTGCCGTACTGGTAATTGGTGACTATCTCGAGCCCGATGGCGCGTAATCGGTCGCAGTATTCCCGCCGCAGCGGCTTCGCACCGAAATTCGTACCAGGACGGGAATCGCTGAAGTAGCCTATGACGCCCGCGTATCCAGCGTCTTTGATCGCTTGCGGCTCGATGAGCGCGGCGGAGAAGTCGATCAGCTCAGTCATCGCGCGCTCCCTTGGTCGTACGAGCCCGCGCAACGGTCGGCGGCAACGCGTTGTATTCGTACATCTCGAGCAACTTTCGGCAGATGGAGAACCCGACAGAGCTAGAGTCACCCGAATGTGCGTGAAGTATGCCGAGATGTCCCGTTTGTGGCCCATCCGGTGTTTGCGCGTGATCTGAACATGCTCGTCACGAGAAATGTTTGCGCACACCAGACTA
>NZ_JBSGCA010000147.1:0-1635 GCF_053601535.1 Nocardia sp. NPDC004718 | reverse complement strand
CTACCAGGAACTACGCGGCCGGGAGATGAACCACAACGCCGCCCTCCGCCAGCTCGGGAACCGGCTCGTGGGCATCCTGCACGGCTGCCTGAAAATCAAAACCCCCTACAGCCAAGAAACAGCCTGGTCACACCGCTACCAACACCTCGCTGCCTGACTTCCCTTGACATCCAAGCTCCTGGGATGTCTGACACGATCCTTAACAGGACCCCGACCGGGTGGAGGGCGAGCTGCTGCGTATTTGCCGCTGAAGGCGATGAACAGTGTGTGGCGGATGCGTAACAGCCCCGCCTGTGAGCTGCAAGGATGAAGGTGGTACCTTACCGAGGGGGTTGCGCACTCGATGGTCGGAGTGAGTGCCGGATCCATTGGATCACGATCACGCGCAAAGCGTCAGGCTGTCAGCGGATTCTAGAAGATTCACCGAGATACTCCAGCCCCTGCTCGCGGACCGGACGGCGTCCCCGTGGCAACGAACTCCGGCTCCTCTTTTTTTGCTTGGGCGGTGCTGAGGTCGTTGCTGGACTGGCGGTTCGTGGCACTCGGACTTGTGAAAACTCGAAAGTGTGACCAAATCAATCGATCGACACCACATTGTTCAGGTCGATCCGCACCATCGTCCGCGACAGTACCGGCCAGGAAGACTCCGGTGTCGCACGGCATCTGTCTATCCCTGTAGCTGTCGCGGCCCCCGTCCGAACCAGACCCCCATCCGGTCACCAAGAAGGGGTGTCAGTTCCTTGACGGTCGAGACCTGGATTGTATCGGTCACCGCAGCATCGAGACAGTAGTATCTGGTGGCGCTGCGACGGCGCTGGCTGCGCCTCGCTCATCGAATATGACGGGCTGCCTGGTGCTTACGCCACCATCCCGATCACGGCCGCACCGGTCGCGACGAACAGAAGTTCTGAGCTCCTCGTTGGCTCAGCCGGACACGGACAGTACTGCACTCACGTTGCAGGGTGAGGCCAGGGTGTTCCCGTTTCGGGTGGGCGGTGTAGGGGTGTACTGCACTTGTTGAAGCGGAACCGGGGAGTTCGACCGGTTCCGCTCGAATCGGTCCCTCTTCGAAGATATTCAAGCCAGTCGAACGACTCTGGCCCTAGATCGAACTTCGGGACGGTTCAAAGTGGATGGAGTGTCAAGCGTGTTCAGATGGCTGCGCAGTGTTGCGGAACTTGATGCGGCGCGGTGGAAATGAGCTTTTGTGAGCCTGGTCTCGATGGTGAGCAGCACCAGCGTGACGGCGGCGAGGCACGCACCGATCCACGCCACCGCCGGGTAGCCCAGCCCTGCATTGAGCGCAATCCCGCCGAGCCACGGTCCGACGCTAATGCCGAGATTGAACGCCGAGGTGTTACCGGCAACCGCCAATGTTGGTGCCGCCGGGGCGATCCCGAAGACCCGTGAGTTGAGTGCCGGGTTAGTGCTGAAGCCGGCTAGTTGTGATGTCCAGGGAGGTTGTACCGGCTTGGAACGGTGAGCCTGTGTGACTGGTGAAGGCCTCCGGCGGTGAAGTGGAGCTGTCGAATTCACCGCTTCACCGATCCGGAGGCCTTCGTGTCCCACGCTAACGCAGCGTTGACCCCGCGTACTCGTCTACGACTGGCCCAGCTCGTCGTCGACCGCGGCTGG
>NZ_JBSGCA010000146.1:0-1688 GCF_053601535.1 Nocardia sp. NPDC004718 | reverse complement strand
GGGGGTCAGGACAGGGTGGTGACTTCCAGGTCACCGTCGGCGTACTGGGCGCGTAGCCGCTTCTTGTCGAACTTGCCCACACTGGTCTTGGGGACCTCGGCGATGAACGTCCAGCGTTCGGGCAGCTGCCATTTGGCGAACTTGTCGGCCAAGAACTCCCGCAGTTCTTCGGGTTTGGCTTCGGCGCCCTCGGCCAGCACGATCGCCACCAACGGACGCTCGTCCCATTTCTCATCCGGCACACCGATCACCGCGGCCTCCGCGACCGCCGGGTGCGCGATCACCGCGTTCTCCAGATCCACCGAGGAGATCCACTCACCACCGGACTTGATCACATCCTTCGAGCGGTCCACCAACGTGAGATAACCGTCGGGGCTGATCTTGCCGACATCCCCGGTCCGCAACCAACCATCATCGAACTTCTCCGGATCGATCACCGTGCCGTCGGGCGAATAGTACGAACCGGTGATCCACGGACCACGCACCTGCAACTCCCCCAACGACACCCCGTCGTTGGCGACCACACCATCGTCGCCGACCAGACGCGCCCGCACCCCCGCCGGGAAACGACCCTGCGTCACCCGATACGCCCACTTCTGCTCCTCGGTGACCGCGGTCGCCGGCGGGTGCGCCACACTGCCCAACGGCGAGGTCTCGGTCATCCCCCACGCGTGCAGCACCCGCACACCGTGCTTGTCCTCGAAGGTGCGCATCATCGACGGCGGCACCGCCGAACCACCCACCACCACCGCACGCAGATGCGTGATGTCCTGCGGGTCGGCCGCCAACCCGGCCAGCACCCCACCCCAGATCGTCGGCACCGCCGCGGCGAAAGTCGGGCGCTGCGCGGCCATCACCTCCAACAGCGGACCCGGCTGCAGGAACCGGTCGGGCATCAACAGATTCGCCCCCGCCATCAACGCCGCATACGGCAGACCCCACGCATTCGCGTGGAACAACGGCACGATCGCCAGAATCGAGTCGGTACCGTGCAAACCCATCCCGTTGTTCGCGGCCACCTGCATCGCGTGCAACCAATTCGACCGATGCGAATACACCACACCCTTCGGATCACCCGTCGTACCGGAGGTGTAACACATCGCCGCGGCAGCGCGCTCGTCGATCACCGGGAAGTCGTAGACCTCCGGCTGCGCACCCAGCAGTTCGGTGTAGGAATGCACCTGCACGCCCTCGGGCGCGGTCAACGTGGCCGCGTCGCCGTTGACCACGATCACATGCCGCACCGTCCTCAGGTGCGGCAGGATCTGCCCGAACAACGGCACCAGGCTGCCGTCCACCAGCACCACCCGATCCTCGGCGTGGTTGGCCACATACACCACCTGCTCGGGGAACAACCGGATGTTCAACGCGTGCAGCACCGCGCCCATCGCGGGCACCGCGATATAAGCCACCAAATGCTCGTTGTTGTTCCACATGAACGTGCCCACCCGGTCACCGATCCCGATGCCCAGCCCACCCAACGCGTTCGCCAACCGCGCCGACTCCGCACCGACCTCACGATAGGTCATGGTGCGCACGCCGGAACCGGTCCACGTCGACACGGACGAATCCCCAGCGAACGTCGATGCATAGCGCAGCAACGTCGCCAACGACAACGGCTCGTCCTGCATAGTGCTCAACATCGGAACTCCTTCTTCCATCGATGACTTCCCCACAGAAAGCCACAT
>NZ_JBSGCA010000145.1:0-1711 GCF_053601535.1 Nocardia sp. NPDC004718 | reverse complement strand
CAGGTCGTGATGCCTGATGAGCTCGTGGTCGGACTGACCCAGCTGACCAGCTACCGCACCGACCTGATGGCTGACTGGGTGGCCGGGATCAACCGCCGGGCACGCGGGTGCCGCCTACGAACTCGGCATGGTTCGGCTGCGGCGCGGCGATCCCGTCGGGGCCGAATCCTGGTGGCGCACCGCCGCCGACCGCCACGAGCCGCGCGCCATCGCCGAACTCGCCGATCTGCTCGACCAGCTCGGCAAGCACGCGGAGGCCAAGTCCTGGCGGGCCTACGCCGCCGAGCGGCAAGACCCGGACGCGCTCGGCCAGTCGACGCCGCGCTGAACCCCACCGCCCGAGCCGCTGGTGCCGCGCGAGCCACTCGGCGCTTACCGCAGGCTGGTCGAGTCGGGTTTCTCCGGAGTAGGGGGAAGCGTGGCCGCGTCGCTACAGGAACGTATCGGATACATTCATGCATCGAGACGTGGACAGGAGCAGCGTGACCAACTTCGGCGACTACCAGAACGAGATCTACTTCCAAGGGCTCGGCGGTGTGCTGCCCGATTTCCCGATGACGTATGCCGACCTGGAAGCCAAGGCCCGGGCGGCGCTGCCACCGGGGATCTGGTCGTACGTCGCGGGCGGAGCCGGCGATGAGCTCACCCAGCGGGCCAATGTGACGGCCTTCGAGAAACTGGGCCTGATCCCGCGCATGTTGCGCGCGAGCAAGACGCGCGACCTCTCGATCGAGCTGTTCGGCATGACGCTGCCGACGCCGATCTTCCTGGCCCCGGTCGGCGTGATCGGGCTGTGCGCCCAGGACGGGCACGGCGACATCGCCACCGCCAAGGCCGCGGCGCGCACCGGCGTCCCGATGGTGGCCTCCACCCTCACCGTCGATCCGCTCGAGGACGTGGCGGCCGAGTTCGGCGACACCCCCGGGATGTTCCAGCTCTACACCCCCACCGATCGGGATCTCGCGCAGAGCCTCGTCCAGCGGGCGGAAGCGGCGGGATTCAAGGCCATCGTGGTCACTTTGGACACCTGGGTGCCCGGCTGGCGCCCGCGCGATCTGACGGTCTCCAACTTCCCCCAGCTGCGCGGCCACTGCCTGGCCAACTACTTCAGCGATCCGGTCTTCCGGGCCCTGCTGCCCAGCCCACCCGAACAGGATCCGAAAACCGCCGTCCTCACCTGGATCTCGCTGTTCGGCAACGCGTTGACCTGGGACGACCTGGCATGGCTGCGATCGCTGACCGACCTGCCGCTCGTCCTCAAGGGTATCTGCCATCCCGACGACGCGCGGCGCGCCAAGGACGCGGGCGTCGACGGCATCTACTGCTCGAATCACGGCGGCAGACAAGCCAATGGCGGCATCCCCGCGATCGAACATCTGCCGGAGGTGGTCGCGGCGGCCGATGGCCTGCCGGTGCTGTTCGACTCCGGCGTCCGCACCGGCGCCGACATCGTCAAGGCGCTGGCGCTCGGCGCCACGGCCGTCGGCATCGGACGCCCCTACCCCTACGGGCTCGCCCTCGGCGGTGTCGACGGCCTCGTGCACGTGGTGCGTTCGCTGCTCGCCGAGGCCGATCTGCTGATGGCGGTGGACGGCTACCCGACGATCGCCGACCTCGGTCCGGAAGCGATCCGGCGGCTCGCCTGATCCACACGAAACCGCACGTCAGGCGAAGCGCCCCGCGCGTACGGCTCGCCCGGCGAAGGGCGGGC
>NZ_JBSGCA010000144.1:0-1714 GCF_053601535.1 Nocardia sp. NPDC004718 | reverse complement strand
GCCTCGAACAGCGAGACCAGGGTCGCGGCGGCGTCGCCGACCGGCGAGGTGAGCGCGGCGTCGACCGGGAATTCGGTGGCGTTCCAGCGCTCGATCACCAAGGCACGCTCGGCGTCGTCGAGCAGGTCGATGTCGCCGACGGTGACCGACGGATCGGCGGCGATGCCGTGCAGCACGCGCACGAACCGCTCGGCGAACGTCCCGGCGAACACGCCGTCGAACAGGTCGGTGGCGTAGACGAGTTCGGCGTCCATCGCCGTCTCGGCCCCGGGGACCTCGCTGAGCGTGAGTTGCAGGTCGAACTTCGCCGTCGGCTGGTCGATGCCCAGCTCGGAGACGGTGAGGCCGGGCAGTTCCAGCGCGGTGCGGCCGAGGTTCTGGAACGACAGCATCACCTGGAACAGCGGGTGCCGCGCCTGCGAACGCGCCGGGTTGAGCACCTCGACCAGCCGCTCGAACGGCACGTCCGCGTGCGCGAACGCCTGCAGGTCGCGTTCGCGGACCCGGGCGAGCAGATCGGCGAACGACTCGGCGGTGTCCACTTCGGCGCGCAGCACCAATGTGTTGACGAACATGCCGACCAGATCGTCGAGCGCCTGCTCACCACGACCGGCGACCGGGATGCCGATAGCGATGTCCTCGGAGCCGCTCAACCGCGCCAGCAGGGCGGCGAAGGCGCCGTGCACCACCATGAACAGCGTGCTGCCATGCGTCTGCGCGACCCGGTTCAGGTCTTCGATCAGCTCGCCCGGCACCCGGAACCGGTAGGTGCCCGCGCCGTAGGAGGCGACGGCGGGCCGCGGACGACCGGCCAGGCGCAGTTCGTCGGGCAGCCCGGCCAACGTCTCACGCCAGTAGTCGAGCTGCTCGGAGATCAGCGAGGTCGGGTCGTCCTCGGAGCCGAGCGTGTCGCGCTGCCACAGCGCGAAGTCCACGTACTGCACCGCCAGCGGCGGCCAGCCCGGCTCAGCCGCCGAGGTCCGCGCCACGTAAGCGGTCATCAGGTCGCGCACCAGCGGACGCATGGAGAAGCCGTCGGCCGCGATGTGGTGCACCACGACGACCAGCACGTAGTCGTCCGGTCCGAGCCGGTAGGCGCGCAGGCGCACCGGCGGCTGGGCGGTCACGTCGAAGCCGCGCTCGACGAACTCGTAGAGCACGCCGAGCAATTGCCCCTCGGCCACCTCCACCACGTCCAGCTCGGGAATCGCCCTGGTGGCGTTCAACACCCGCTGGTAGGCCACGCCGTCGCGAGACGGGTAGATGGTGCGCAACGACTCGTGCCGTCCGACCACGTCGGCGACCGCGCCGCGCAGCGCGTCCAGATCCAGCGCGCCTTCCAGCCGCACCGCGGCCGGGATGTTGTTCGCAGCGGAGTCGGCGTCGAAGCGGTTGAGGAACCACATGCGCTGCTGCGCCAGCGACAGCGGCGGGTGCTCGGGACGCACCTGTGCCGTGAGCGCTTGGCGCGCACCGCTTCCCGCGTGTGACTCGATCCGCGCGGCAAGCGCGCCCACGGTCGGGGCCTCGAACAACACACGCACGCCGACCTCGGTGTTCAGCGCGGCGCTGACGCGGGCGGTCACCTGCGTGGCGACCAGCGAGTTGCCGCCGAGCTCGAAGAAGTCGTCGTCCACGCCCACGCGCGGCACGCCGAGCAGGTCGGCGAAGATCTCCGCGACGATCTCCTCGATCGGAGTCGAGGGAGCGCGGA
>NZ_JBSGCA010000143.1:0-1850 GCF_053601535.1 Nocardia sp. NPDC004718 | reverse complement strand
CACGCAGGTAGAGGAAGCTCCGAGTCCCCGGCGGCGAGTTCCGGCGCTCCTCCATACGACGACTCCTCCGATCCTAATAGCAATCGACTAGCAAATCCAATGGTCTGCCCCGTGCGAAAATGGACACTCCCCACGTCCCAAGAGGTGCTGGGGTGCCGGTAGTAATCGCGCGACAAACAATGAAGTTGGCTTGACCAGCGGCGATGGCTGAACGCGAAAGCCGTTCTCTACTAGACGGTCACGCCATATCCGCCCGTTTTTCGGTAGTCGAACGATCGTGGAACTGAAACAGCGAACAGTCTCCTCCTTATTAGGCGTGCTGTCGGTCTACCGAATGATGGACGCTTCGCCGGGGTGGCTGATGTCGATGTCCGGTCCGTCGCCGAGTTTTCTGGCGAATGTGCGTTCGTCGTCTTCGGTGGCGATGGCCAGCAGTGACGTCCTTTCTGGCGGGCGGTCATGGCCATCGGGTTGCTGTGGTCGGCGGTCAACGATCGACCTGCGGAAGCGGTGAGTAGATGTCGTGCCGCACTTCCTGTGCGCGCCAGCGCAAACAGCGTCGGTTTGCCCTATTCGCAGGCGATGCCGTCCTTATCGCGGTCCAGCTCTGATCTGTAGCCGGGTTCTCCCCGCCGTAGCGGCGCGGCGCCCGCAGCCTTGGCGGCGGCGCAGTTGGAGTAATAGACGCTGGGAGCTGCCGGTCGCGGTGGCACCGGCACGGCCGCCGCCGGAGGCGTCGGTACCACCGCCGCGGGCAGGGCAGGCGCGACCGCAGCTGGCGGCGAGGTGGGGGCGATGGTCGTTTCCGGTGTGGTCGGCGGCAGTGGTACGGCAGTGGTTGTCGGCGCCAGGAGTGTCGTGTGGCCAGCGGATACGACTGATGTCGTGACCGGTGTTGTGGTGGTTGGTGTTGACGCGGTTTCGGCGCCGCAGGCGGCGGCCGCGAGCGTCACTGCCGCGCACGAAAGGAGAGCGGCAGCGTGTCGCCGTGGTGATGTCGTGGTCTCTTTCCGAGGTAGGGGTGTACGTCCGAGCACAGGTGCACGCCGCCGCGTCGACGGAAAGGGTGACGTGCAGCCATGACGCACCGCCATGGCATTGCACCTTGCGTTGTCGGCTGTGGTTCCGTCCCGCAGGTTCTGCGTGGTGTGCAGCTCGGGAACTGCCAGCCTTATCGGAATCGGCCCGGGTTGTGTTTCGGGTATCCAACGCCGTTGGTCTGGCCCTGTGGTTCGCCTCGGCCCGAACGTCGGTGGTCCCTGCCGGTTGGACCGTATCCCTTCTTTCGACGCGGTTGCCTCTGAGCCACCTACCAGTCCCGACGATGAGACCGCACGTCTGGCACCTCGGAAGTCGCTGTGCTGGAGACGGGTTCGCCCTCTACTTCGCGCGGAGCTGGACGCGGACGGTCAGTGTCCGTCTCTGTCGGTGATGTCGGGCCAATCCAGCTTCGGCTGAGTCCCGCTGCGATGCTTCGGGCACCGTCAGAACGCGGGCATGCACCTGTTCGCTCGGTGACAGCCGAAGCAGGCTGCCCGGAGACCCCAGTCTGGGCTGTCGACTGACATCAAGCGCCCGTGTACGCCTGTCGTCGCCCTCGGTCATTGCGACCGGGAATAGAAGCGAATTGGTCACGGCATCCCCGGCGGAGCGGCTACCTGCGCCAATACTCGGAGGGTGAGCGAGATACAAACTTTCGGGTCAACGAGAACGTGTAGGTGCTGGGCAGCGTCCAGCGTAGTGCGAAAGGCCAATTGGAGTGGTCCCCAGAAGTTGGACACCGTAAGTAAGTGTCCATCTTCAGGAGAGCAGGCCGATGTACTCGGGAAGCACGTTGAGTCAGGCCGACG
>NZ_JBSGCA010000142.1:0-1937 GCF_053601535.1 Nocardia sp. NPDC004718 | reverse complement strand
TGGTTCTGTTGCAAAGTTTAAAAATCAAATACAAGGTTTATAATCCTTCTTGTTCTTAATCTAATATTCCCATTAAGACCTTAATCTCAGTAGATACCGAAAATCCGAAGAGCGTTCCATTTCTTCGGTTCTTTTTGTATATTCCTCGAATTGTTTCCATGCCCTTAATCATGGTTGAGGCAGTTCGTAGACTTCGATAAAATTTATTGCGTCGTTTGATTGGTCGATGGTCTTGCTCAATGAGGTTATTGAGATACTTCACGGTTCGATGCTCTGTCTTAGTATATAAACCGTTACTCTGTAACTTTCTAAATGCAGAACCAATAGAGGGCGCTTTATCCGTGACAATTACTCTTGGTTGACCAAACTGTTTATGTAGTCGTTTCAAGAACGCATAAGCAGCTTGAGTATCCCGTTTCTTGCGTAGCCAGATGTCTAAAGTCAATCCATCCGCATCAATTGCACGATAGAGATAATGCCAACGACCTTTGATTTTGATGTACGTTTCATCCATTTTCCATGAATAAAAGGATTTTTTATTTTTCTTTTTCCAAATTTGATAGAGTAGTTTGCCATATTCTTGTACCCAACGATAAATCGTCGTATGAGAAACGTTAATGCCACGATCATATAAGATTTCTTGAACTTCACGATAGCTAAGGTTATAACGAAGATAGTAGCCCACGGCTACAATAATCACATCCTGCTGAAATTGCTTTCCTTTAAAATGATTCATCGTCATTCCTCCTGCTATCTTTTTCTATTATTCTACCTTATTTGATAGTAGATTTAAAACTTTGCAACAGAACCTCGATTTGCTTTACGCAAACGCCACCTACCCATTTTATAAAAATAAAATGGGCAAAAGATCTTTCTTTTTGTCATACAAAAAGAAGAAAAAAAAGAGACGATTTTCTTCTTCCGAAATCGTCCCTCTTTTTGGATGAACGAACAAAAAATCTCTCGTATTTTGTTTGTTCATCCACTAAAAATATGCGAACAGTATGGCTTCATTCAATTCTGTTCTTACAAGTCAAAAGCATCGAATCGTCCAAGGACGATTCAACAAAAAAAGTAGTCGTTTTTGGACGACTACTAAGTTCTAAACATTCATTACCCAAAATCAATTTGGTCTAACATCGTTTCTCGACTAGCTTGATCTAATCCAAGATACGTTAAGGTCATGGCTTCACTTGAATGGTTTAATAAATGCATCACTAAACCAATATTATAGTTTGACTGGGTATAGACCTTATAAGCGCCTGTTTTACGCATGGTATGCGTTCCTAGATAGTTAATTCCTACTTATTGTCGGCGGAGCTGGACGCTTCTTTCACAACCTCTATCCTCGATCTTTTTGGTCATACACTTCTTTGACGTTGATAAATTGATCAAGTATTGGATTTTCTCCTTTTAGGTCAGCTTCGAAACGGATACCGTCAATATTGATTCTGGCGTTACGGTAGTAGTCAGTTCCTAGTTGTCCCCATGCAGGAGTTGAGGCATCGACATTGCAGAAGATATCAAATCCTTGTTGTTTCAAGTAAGCAAATTTTTGATTTGCTTCAGAATAAGGTTGCCAATCGCTGATGTCAGCGCCAAATGGGTAGATCAAAATATTTGTTTTGCCTAAAATAGGTGCAACTTCATTTTGCCAACGTTCATTATCTTGTTGGATATCGGCTAAAGAAGCTTGTGTCATATTCAAGTGTCCCCAAGTATGAGAAGCAAAACTCCAACCATCTTTCTTTAATTGATCAGCAACTTTTTTGGCTGCTTCGATTTCTTTGTTTGTTTTTTCGTTATCACCATATTCTGATTTTGATGTACGGTAACCTAATACACCATTATAGCCTGTTAAAGCTAATGTTCCTTTGGCGCCTTGATAAGAAAAATCGGGATGTTTTTTAATGAATGAATCGATCAATGGAACCATA
>NZ_JBSGCA010000141.1:0-2402 GCF_053601535.1 Nocardia sp. NPDC004718 | reverse complement strand
GTCGTTTCGGGGCAGGTAGCAGCGGTTCCAGCCGTGCCCATTGAGCATCGGTCAGATCCGCTCGCGCGGTCACCGCTAGGGTGGTCACGAGGTCTCCGGTGTTCAGTTGAATCTTGGTCGATCAACCAACTAGCGGAGACCTCGCCATATCTCAAACTCTCAGCCCGCCAAACAGTCTCACACCTGCAGCACTACTTCGAGACACGCTCTAGGTGTACTGCCCAGGCAGGTTGGTCAATCGTGTGATCGCTTGCGGGGACAGTCGTTGACGCCAGCGCAGATCCACGATCTTGCGGCCCCTCGGTGCCGACCACCTACAGTGTGTCGTCACAAACCCTCAACCAACCAGCCTGGCAGTACATCTAGGCCACCAGCTGGGAGCAAGCTCATCGAGCGAATGCGTTGACGTGCACCAGTTGTGGCTTCGCGCCGTATCTAATTGCCAACCTTGGGAACCTGGGCGTCGAGGCTGCGATTACTGTTCCGACGTGGGTCTGATCGTGAATATAAACATCACTGTCGAATAAGGAACCCGATGGCGTCATCGACGCGGGCGGAGTTGTTCGCTGCGATACTTCGTGATGCCCGGGATGGGTTGTCGGGCAGGCAGATCCAGCGCAAGCACGGTGTCAGCTATCGCACGGTCCGTGATGCGCTGGCCTCGGCTTGGCCTGCTGAGCGCAAGGAAGACACCCCGCGTCCGTCGAAGCTGGAACCGTTCAAGCCGATCATCGATGCGATGTCGTTCTCCGGCAAAGCGATCCACCGCGCCTCGTTGTCGGCAGGTCAGGAAGCGTTCTTCAAAGGCCACCTGCACGCGCTACGCGGCCTCGGTGGAGTCCCAACCGGAAAGGTCCGCTACGACAACCTACGCGCCGCCGTCGCCCAAGTCCTCGGATTCACCCGCGCACGAGTGGAAGCCGAGCGCTGGACGGTATTCCGATCACACCTGGGATTGGAACCGTTCTACTGCCAACCCGGTCAAGAAGGCGCCCACTAGAAGGGCGGAGTCGAAGGCCAGATCGGCTGGTTCCGTCGAAATGACCTCGTCCCGGTCCCGGAAGTCGACTCGATCGCGGAGTTGAACGCGTTGATCGATGACTGGGACGCTGATGACGACAACCGCCGGATCGGGTCACGACCCCGCACGATCGGGGAGACGTTCGCCCAAGAGAAGGCCCTGCTGCGCCCGCTTCCGGACGAACCGTTGGAAACCGGGCGCTGGTTCACTCCACGCGTCGATCGCTACTCCCAGATCTCGGTGCGCACCAACAAGTATTCGGTCCCGGTCCGTTTCATCGACCGCCAAGTCCGGGTCCTGCTGCACGCCTCGAAGCTGGTCGTCTATGACGGGCGCACCGAAATCGCCCGCCACGAACGGCTTCTGGCCAAAGGTGGAACCTGCCTCTAACTCGATCACTACCTGGAAGGATTGCTGCGTAAACCTGGGGCCCTACCCGGTGCGACCGCGCTCGAACAAGCCCGCGCCGCACACAAATTCACACCCATCCACGACGCCTGGTGGGTGGCGGCCCGCAAAGCCCACGGTGATCAGCACGGCACCCGCGCCCTGGTCGAGGTCCTGCTGCTGCACCGCCACCTTCCCCACGACCAGCTCGTCGCCGGCCTCGCCGCGGCCTTGCAATCCGGGGCCCTGACCGCCGACGCGGTCGCATTGGACGCACGCAAGATCGGAAATCCCAACCCGCCACACCAGCACCGGTTGATCTCGACTTGCCGATCGACCCCATCCCGTCGCTGACCGCTCGTCGCCTCGCTCACCTGCCACCAGACACCCGCCCCTTGCCCTCGGTCGCGCAATACGACCAACTGCTCCGCCGCACCCGCACCCGCACCCAGACTCCGGCACCGGCAAATCACACCTGCTCATCGCGTTGGGCACCGAAGCTGCAATGCAAGGTTTCCGCGTGAAATTCACCCCCGCCACCAAGCTGGTCAACGAACTCGTCGAAGCCGCCGACGACAAAGTCCTCGCCAAGACCATCGCCCGCTACGGCCGCGTCGACCTGCTCTGCATCGACGAACTCGGCTACATGGAACTCGACCGCCGCGGCGCCGAACTGCTCTTCCAAGTCCTCTTCGAGCGCTAGAAAAAGAACTCCGTGGCAATAGCTTCCAACGATAGCTACTCCGGCTGGACCAGAACCTTCACCGACCCACGCCTCTGCGCCGCCATCGTCGACCGACTCACCTTCGGCGGCCACATCATCGAAACCGGCACCGACTCCTACCGCCTCGCCCACACCCGCGCGGCGAAAGGGTGAACCCAAGCCACCAACCCACCACTCTGAACCGCCCCGGCTTTTCTGCCGCCCCGTTATGGGGTAGCAGGAAGGATATGGGCCATGCCCAAAAAGATCGACCCAGTGCTTCGGAGCCAG
>NZ_JBSGCA010000140.1:0-2483 GCF_053601535.1 Nocardia sp. NPDC004718 | reverse complement strand
GCCGCGGCGATGCCCTCGCGCTGGCGTTCGAGGATGAGGGCGCGTTCGAACTCGGCGAAGGCGCCCATCACGCTCAGCAGCAGGTTCGCCATCGGGGAGTCCTCCCCGGTGAAGGTCAACGACTCCTTCACAAACTCACAGCCATGGAACCGCTGCGCACCCGGCGACCACAGCCGCTGACCGCTACCGGTCCAGCGGACCGGAATACCGACTACCTGAATACCGGGCCCTGCCAGTCCGGAACCCCAGCTACCGCGCGAGAAGTTGGTCGATCAGCGCCAGGTCGGCCTTGAGATGGGCGCGGCCGTTGGTCAGCAGCGCGGCGATGAGGTCAGCTTGGGCGAGTCCGCTCTTGGCATCGGTGGCGGCGGACCACACCTCG
This sequence comes from Nocardia sp. NPDC004718, assembly GCF_053601535.1. Classification (NCBI taxonomy): domain Bacteria; kingdom Bacillati; phylum Actinomycetota; class Actinomycetes; order Mycobacteriales; family Nocardiaceae; genus Nocardia; species Nocardia sp. NPDC004718. The sequence continues at coordinate 2,101 of NZ_JBSGCA010000140.1, read as the reverse complement.
AGTTCGGACCGGAGTCGGTCGCGTAGACCGAGCAGTTCTTCGCGTGGGAGGGACTCGGCGAAAGTAAGCAGCGTGTATAGGTCACGCGGGTAGCTGCCGCGGATCCGCCCCCAGCCCCCCCTGAGTAGATCGGTCAACTCCGCCCGTCCGGCGGCGGTGATGCGGTAAACCGTGCGGGCTGTCGAGTCGGTGGCGGACTCGGATTTCTCGACCACTTCGGCCATGCCGGCACGCGCGAGGCTGGCCAACGCGTGATACACCGAACCCCGTTTGACATCGGTCCACCGCTCGGCGTGGCTGGACTCCAACCAGCGGCGGATCTCGTATCCGTGCTTGGGGCCCTGCGTGAGCAGGCCGAGCACGAGAATCCGGGTAGCGGCACTCATGATCGGGCGGTGTCGGCGAGTTTGGTCATCACGAACCAGCAGGAGGGACCGCCATACCCGAAGGTTGTCGGGCGCTCGACCCGGATACCGTGGCGCTCCTCCGAGGCTGCGTCCATCCAGGCCGTGTCGAAGTCGCAGAACGTCGGCAACAGCTCCGCGGTGTCGGCAGCAATCAAGATTTGCTGGTAGTAGCACTTTCGGACGACCGCTATGTAGCCGCTTGCGTCGTCTTGGGGATGGTCGAAGCGGAAGGTATCGCCGAAGAAGTCACGCTCGCGCTGTTTGGAACCCTCGCGCAGCACATCGAGCGGATTTCCGGCGGCGTCGAGCGCGGTCTCGGTATCTCGGCGGACCCAATCGTAGAACGGACCGAGGAACGCCGCGCGGAACTGCTCAATCGCTTCTTGCGGGGTGTTGTGGCGTCGCAAGTATCGATAGGCAGCGACCGAGAGGGCAGTAAACCAGAGAATGTCGAGGGCCGGTTTGTCTACGGCGGTGTCTCGCTGTTCGTCGACGATAGTCGAGGCATCGGCCACCACTGCGGCTTCATCGAGTGGGGCGAGGGCGGCTAGGAACGGTCTGCTGAACCAAGTGACATCAGTAGGGATCACACCAACAAAGGTAAGTCAAATTTGACCTATAGTCAAATTTGACTCACTACTGTCGTTCGCAGATCGGCGGAAGCGGCGCGAGAACCAAGAGATCCGGTGCAATCCGCTGGTATGGCACTCGACTGCGCAGTGGGCGAAACGGTTTTGGGCTCAAGGGATCACTGCATCACCGCGTGGATGATCATGTCGGCGTGAAGGTTTACGTGCGGGATTACGGGATGTCTACTGCTCGTCAGGACGAGGTGTGGCGCCGATGGCGGGCTGGGGGGTGGGTGGGGGGCATCCCCGGCGGAACCGGCTATTCGTTGCCGCGCCAGCTCGCGAGGCCCTGCGCTGTGACCTTGCGCTGTTCGCGGACTTCTGCCGGATAGGCGACCGTCGGCGCGGGCCGCAACGCTTCGGCAGCGGTCAGCTCGCCAACGGCGGTGCGTTGCCCGTCGCGGACGCGTTTGCGGCTGTCGAGCCGGTCGCGGAGCCGATCCAGTGAGGCCTGCGCCGCGGCGATCGTGGCGTCGTCAGCGACGGTGCGCCACCAGCGTTGCGCGGCGGCGTGATTGCACTTCTCGACCACACCTTTGCGGTTGCCGTGGCGAGGTGGGCAGAGGTCGACGCTGACCGCGTAGTGCTTCGCGACGCCGGAGAACGCAGGAGTAATCCGACCGGAGTCCGGATAGCAGACCGTGGCCATCCGATCGAACCGCCACCGCCTCCGACGAGATCGTCGCGTTGGGGTTCACCGGTTCGTATCAGTCGCTGACCACGACCGAACTGCGAACCCTTCTTCGCTGTCACACAGTTACACCCACACAACCAACACCGGCAACCCTCCAGGCGATGAGATCAACGCGGACAAACACCTACTGCTCCACAAGCAACCGGGCCCGCGTGGGCGTTCAGATCAACGCGGCGCCCGCTCCAGCGGGTCGATCAGGTTTCCCGGGATCGTAATCCGCGTGCGGGCCGGGATCCGACGGAGCCGAGCCTCGATCACCCTTCCCGGGTGCGTGTACGACGCTCGGCTCCGACCCCGCGTGGCCCCTGGGCACTCGAAGCGAACCAGAAACCGACCGAATGGTACTAAAGTGTGTCCGTCGCATGCGAGCC
>NZ_JBSGCA010000139.1:0-2591 GCF_053601535.1 Nocardia sp. NPDC004718 | reverse complement strand
ACGATTTCGACGACGCGTTCGAAGGGGATGTCGGCGTTGGCGAAGGCGGCGAGGTCGGTTTCGCGGGCTTGGTCGATGAGTTCGGTGAAGCTGGTGGCGGCCTCGACGTGGGTGCGCAGGGTGAGGGTGTTGACGAACATGCCGACCAGCTCGTCGAGGGCGCGTTGGCCGCGTCCGGCGATGGGGGTGCCGATCGCGACGTCGGGGTCGCCGGTGAGGCGGGCCAGCAGGACCGCGAGGGCGGCGTGCACGACCATGAACAGGGTGCAGTTGTGGGCGCGGGCGAGGTCGGTGAGGGCTTGGTGGATGTCGGGGGAGACCGCGAAGCCGGTGTTGGCGCCGCGCATGCTGGGTGTGGCGGGGCGGGGGCGGTCGGTGGGGAGTTCGGCTTGCCCGGTGAGGCCGGCGAGCTGGTGGCGCCAGTAGGCGAGTTGGCGTGCGGCGACGGAGGTTTCGTCGTCGTCGGTGCCGATGACGTGGCGTTGCCAGATGGCGTAGTCGGCGTATTGCACTTCCAGGGGCGCCCAGCGGGGGGAGTTGCCGCCGATGCGGGCGAGGTAGGCGGTGACCAGGTCGCGGGCCAGCGGGGCCATGGAGGCGCCGTCGGCGGCGATGTGGTGGGCCACGAACGCCAGCAGGTGTTCATCGGGGCTGGTTTCCAGCAGCAGGGCGCGGACGGGGACTTCGGTGGTGACGTCGAAGCCGGTGAGCATCAGTTCGGTCACCTGGGTGGTGGGGTCGTCGGTGACCACGACTTCCAGGCCGGTGGGGAGGGCTTGGTCGACGGTGAGGATCTGCTGGAACGGTAGTCCGCCGGGTCCGCCGGCGGGGTAGCGGGTGCGCAGGGATTCGTGGCGTTCGAGGACGTCGGCCAGTGCGTAGCGCAGGGCGGAGACGTCCAGGGCGCCGTGCAGGCGGATGGCCAGGGGGATGTTGTAGGCGGCGGAGGCGGGGTCGAACTGGTTGAGCACCCACATCCGTTGCTGGGCCAGCGACAGCGGGATCGGTTCGGTGCGTTCGGTGCGTTCGAGCACGGTGCGGGCGCCGCCGCCGGCGCCGGGCACCACCCGCGCGGCGAGGGCGGCCACGGTGGGGGCTTCGAACAGTTCGCGTACCGCGACATCGGCGTCGAGGGCTTCGTTGATGCGTGCGACCACGCGGGTGGCCAGCAGCGAGTTGCCGCCCAGGGCGAAGAAGTCGTCGTCCAACCCGACCTCGCCGGCGCCCAGCAGCCCGGCGTACACCTCGGCCACCGCCTGCTCCACCGGCGAACTCGGCGCGCGGAACGCCACCGCCGACACCACCTGCGGTGCGGGCAGCGCCCGGCGGTCCAGTTTCCCGTTCGCCGTCAACGGCAGCACCTCGAGCACGACCACCGCATCCGGCACCATATAGCCGGTCAAGAACTCCGAGACCTGGGTACGCAGCACCGACGCATCCAAGCTCGCCCCGGCGTCGGGCACGACGTAGCCGATCAAACGCTCACCGGCATGCTCGTCGGCGCGGACCAGCACCACCGCCTGACTCACGCCCGGGCAGCGCAGCAGCGCCGCCTCGATCTCGCCGAGTTCGATACGGAACCCACGCAACTGCACCTGCTGATCACCGCGACCGGCGTACTCCAGGGTTGCTCGACCACCGAATCCGACCCACCGGCCGATGTCACCGCTGCGGTACATCCGCGAGCCCGGCGCACCGAACGGGTTGGCCACGAACCGCGTCGCGGCCAGACCGGGACGGCCGAGATACCCGCGGGACAGCTGCGCACCCGCGACGTAGATCTCTCCGGCCACCCCGACCGGCGACGGGTGCAACCGGTCGTCGAGCACGTACGCGTCCAGACCGGGCAGCGCCCGCCCGATCACGCTGGCCGGGTTGTCGACCATCTGCTCGTCCACCGACAGGAACGACACGTGCACCGTGGTCTCGGTGATGCCGTACATGTTCACCAGCCACGGCGCGTCCACCGGATGGCGCTCGTACCAGCGCCGCAGCTGGCGCAGATCCAGTGCCTCACCGCCGAACACGATGTAGCGCAGCGCGAACTTGCCTTGGTCGTGGTGTGCTGCCCGGTCGGCCTCGGCGAGCTGGTAGAACGCCGACGGGGTCTGGTTGAGCACGGTGACCTGTTCGCGGATCAGCAGTTCGCGGAACTGCTCCGGCGAGCGGGAGGTCACATAGTCGACCACGACCACGCTGCCGCCGTTGGCCAGCGCGCACCACAGTTCCCACACCGAGAAGTCGAACGCGAAGGAATGGAACAGCGTCCATACATCGGTCTCGTCGAACTCGAACAGCAATTGGGTGTTGGCGAACAACTCCACCACGTTGCGGTGCGCCACACCCACACCCTTGGGCACCCCGGTCGAACCGGAGGTGTAGATGACATAGGCCAGGTTGTCCGGGCGCAGGGGCCTCACCCGCTCACGGTTGCGGACGCGCGCATCGTCGTAGCCGGTGGTCTCCTCCAACAGGAGCACCGGAATATTGCCCGCGGGCAGTGAGTCCAGCTCGGCGGCGGTGGTCAGCACACACACCGGCGCGGCGTCTTCGAGCATGAACTCCAACCGCTGCACCGGATAACCGGTATC
>NZ_JBSGCA010000138.1:0-2597 GCF_053601535.1 Nocardia sp. NPDC004718 | reverse complement strand
GGCGACCAACTCGGGCGTCTGCCCGGCGGTGCGCTGCCCCCACGCGGCGACGAAGTCCGGCACCAGGATGCGCCAGGAGACGCCGTCCACCACCAGGTGGTGGGCGACGACGATCAGGCGACCGGCGCGCTCGGCGGAATCCGGTTCGAGCCAGACGAACCGGATGACCACGCCCGCGGCCGGATCGAGCCGGTCCAGTGACTCGTCCAGTGCGGCCGAGGCGATCTCGATCAGGTCGGCGTCGGTGACGTTCGCGTCGAACTCGGTGCGATCGATCAGCGCGTCCACCGCGACCGTGCCCGGCGCGGCGGTCTCGACCACCCAGTCGTCGCCGTCGCGGCGCAGGCTCGCGCGCAGCATGTCGTGACGATCGATGACAGCGCCGACCGTCGCGGCGATTCCCGCCCGATCGATGCCGACCGGCAGTTCCAGCGCCAGCGTCTGATTGAACCGGCCGAACGAACCGCGCCGCTCGGCCATGAACCGCACCACCGGCGTCAACGGCATGACGCCGATACCGCCGCCCGGCGGCTCGGCCAGCGTCGTCGCCGACGCCTCGGCCGCCTCGGTGGTCTCCGCGACCGACGCCAGACCCGCCACCGTGCGCTGCTCGAACACGTGCCGCGGTGTGAACACCACGCCGCGCGCCTTGGCCCGCGACACCAACTGGATGGAGACGATGCTGTCGCCACCCAGCGCGAAGAAGGAGTCGTCCACGCCGACCCGCTCCACGCCGAGCACCTCGGCGAACACTTCCGCGATGGTCTGCTCGACCGGCGTGCGCGCCGCACGGAACACGACCTCCGTCGCGAACACGGGCTCCGGCAGCGCCTTACGGTCCAGCTTGCCCACCGGGGTGAGCGGCACATGGTCGATCACCATGATCGACGAGGGCACCATGTAGGCGGGCAGGCGCTCCTCGACGTGCGCGGTCAGCGCCGCGACGTCGATCGTATGACCTTGCGCGGCAACGACGTACGACACCAGCGACACGGCGCCCGCGGCGCTCTTGTGGCCAACGGTGACGGCGAAGTCGACGGTCTCGTGCGAGGCGAGCGCGGCGTCGATCTCGCCGAGTTCGATGCGGAAACCGCGCACCTTCACCTGGAAGTCGGACCGGCCTACGTATTCGACAACGAGCGATTCGACTCCCCCAGCGGGCGCGGAGCCTGCGGAGTGCCCGACCCGGGTCCAGCGCACCACGTCGCCGGTGCGGTACATCCGCGCGCCGGGCACGTACGGGTTGGCGACGAACCGTTCCGCCGACAGACCCGGGCGGGCGTGGTAGCCACGCGCCAACTGGACGCCCGACAGATACAGCTCACCCGCGACACCCACCGGAACGGGCCGCAGCTGGGCGTCCAGGATCAGCGACTGCATGCCGCGCGTCGGGCCACCGATGGTGACCCGGTCGCCCGGCGCGAGCGCGTCGCTGATGTTGGTCATGATCGTGGTTTCGGTCGGGCCGTAACCGTTGTGGAAGCGGCGGCCCGAACCGTCCGGCGCGCCACCCCACTTGGTGACCAGATCGGCGGGCACGGCCTCGCCGCCCGCCACGATCACCCGCATGCCGGCCAGCGCGGCCGAATCCAGCGACGCGAGCACCGACGGGGTGATGAAGGCGTGCGTGACCCGCTCGGCGCGGATCAGCTCGGACAGTTCCTCGCCGCCGTACACGCCGGGCGGGCAGACCACCAGGGTGCCACCGCGGCCGATCGCGAGCAGGAACTCCAGGATCGAGGCGTCGAAGCTGGGCGAGGCGAAATGCAGTGCGCGCGTGTCGGAGTCGACGTCGTAGCGGGCGTTCTGCTCGTCGCGGAAGTTCGCGAGACCGGCGTGGGTGACCACGACGCCCTTGGGTACGCCGGTGGAACCGGAGGTGTAGATGACGTAGGCCGGGTGCTCCGGCCGCACCGGGCGCACCCGATCGGCGTCGGTCACCGGGGCGCTGTCGAACCCGTCGAGATCCAGTTCGTCGAGCACCAGCCACTCGACCGATTCCGGCAGTTCGGCGCGCACCGACGCCACGGTCAGGCCGATCGGGGAACCGGAGTCGGTGACCATGTGCGCGATGCGGTCGGCCGGATAGGCCGGGTCGATCGGCACGAACGCGCCACCGGACTTCGACACCGCCCACTCGGCGAAGTACGACTCGTCCGAGCGCGGCACGGCGACCGCCACCAGATCCTCGGTGCCGATACCGCGCTCGATCAGCAAACGGGCCAAGCGATTGGACCGCGTGTCCAGCTCGCCATAGGACACACTTCTCCCCTGGAACACCACGGCGGGCGCCTCGGGATCGATGGCGGCGGCCTCGGCGAGCAGGTCCGGCAGCGTCCGCGCGGGCGTGGCGGGCGCACCGGTGCGCGCGACCAGGTCGGCGCGCTCGGCGGCGTCGAGCACGTCGATCGCGCCGACGGCGACCGACGGATCGGCCGCCACCGCGGCGAGCACACGCTCCCAACGATCCACGATGGCTGCGGCGGTCGAGGAGTCGAACAACTCGGTGGCGTAGGTGAGCGCCAAAGCCATAGCGCCGGAACCGGTTTCACCACGCTCGGCGAGGGTGAACTGCAGGTCGAAGCGCGCGACGTTCT
>NZ_JBSGCA010000137.1:0-2657 GCF_053601535.1 Nocardia sp. NPDC004718 | reverse complement strand
AACGGCAACGGCGCGACCGGAGCAGCCGCGAAGGCTATCCAGGTCGCACTCGCTCAGCTCGGCGATCCCTACTACTACGGCGCGGAAGGGCCGGACGCCTTCGACTGCTCAGGCCTGATGCAATACGCGGCGGCCGCCGCCGGTGTTCGAATTCCGCGAGTCGCGGCGGATCAGTATCGCCAGTTGCCCAAGGTGAATCCCCGGGATATCAAGCCCGGCGACCTTATCTTCCCGTCCGAATCCTTCAAGGGAGCGAATAATCCCGCCCACGTCATCATGTACATCGGCAACGGCATGTGCGTCGAAGCGCCACACACCGGTGGCCACGTCCAGTATCGGAAACTACCCAGCAGCTACGCGGCCGCACGCTGGGCATGACCTTCCGGACGCTATCGCTCGACTTCTATCGATGCGAGCGACAAGCAACCAGCTCACACCGGTTCGTCCTCGTAAGCACTCGACTCTCCGGGATATTGCCGTTCCGAGGTGAAATCCCGGCGCGGCGACCGAGCCGCCGGACGCGGCAAACGCCGGCCACGTGCGCGTCAATACCCCACGTACGAGCCGCCACCACGCATCTGCACGATTCCGGGCACATTGCTGACCGACCCGTAACGCTCGATGGCATAGCGAACGCCCGCGACGATATTGTCCACCGGGTTCCAGATGTCGCGGTGTCCTGGAACGGAATACGCGTTGAACGTCGGGTCGATGGTCTGCATCAAGCCTTTCGACGGAATCCCGGCGGCGGCGTTGCTGTCCCAAAGATTGATGGCGTTCGGGTTGCCGCCGGACTCGTGCTGGATGATCGCCGCGATGTCGGCCGGATCGATCTGGCGCGTGTCGTAGCCGTTCTGGCGCAACACTTGCAGCGCTTCATCGATCCATTGGCCCTGCTGCCCCGACGGCCGTGTGCGTGGCGGCCCGCCACTGGGCCCGCGCATGCCGGAGTGCGAAGTGCGGCGGGGTCTGCGCGGCTGCGCGGGACGCGACTCGCTCAGATAGCGATCGGCCAGCGCCGCTACCCGATCGGCGGTGAGGACTGCCGCGGCCTGCCCCTGACCGAGCACGCTTCCCGCGCGCTGCAAGGCGGTGTCCAAGGTGGAGATCACCAATTGCCTACTCGCGTTCGCATCCTGGATACTGCCGAGCGCGGTCAAGGCGGTGTTCACCTCGGCGATGATCGCTCCGATCGCCGCGCGCCCCTGCGTGGTGCTGTCGACCGCGCCGCCGAGGATGCGTTCCAGCTCGGAGTTCATCGACTGCGTCGCATCGCCGTGACGGGCGCGATTCTGATTGCCGGCGGCGTACTGAGAGCCGAGCGCGCCGTCCCACACGACGGGTCCGCTGGGCGGCACGGCGCCCAGATCGGGCGGCGCGTATTGCTGTCCCGTCACCGCGGTCGGAGGACCGTCACCGTATTGGGCCGCGATGGTGGCCAGCGCGCCCATCGCCGCGGCCGCCATGGGCGTGGACGAGCCTGCCATGCCGAGTGCGTCCGGGCGCGCAAAAGGAGTCGAACCCGTTGTGGTGGAGGGCGTTTCCGATACCGGCGGCGTGCTCTGCGCCCGCCCCTGAGCTGCGGCGCCTGCCGGCGCCGTTGTGGTTGGTACACCTGCTTGTGGACGCGGGATCGGCGTGGGAGTGCCACGCGCCGCGGACTTGGTGGATCGACGCGGCGCGGAGGTGGTGGCGCTCGCGCGCACGTCGCGAGTATCGCCGGTTTCGTCGGGACCTGGTTCGGATGGAGTGCGATTCGGCGCCATCAGATCCCCCGATGCGCCCGGACGCTACCCACGGTAACCACAGAGGCAACCATGATTCACCTTCCGCCGGACGCTCCGGTACCCGCACCGGCGGTCACCGGACACGTTCAGTGCATGCCGAAGTCCGGAGAGGTTTGCAGCCAACGCGGCAACAAGTGTTGCGATTCGCGCCGATTCGGCGGACTAGCGCCGCCTTATTCGCGGTCGGCTCGCCGACTCGGAGAAACTCTTTCCAGCATTCGCCCCAAAGCGCATGCGCAGCTTAACCCGAATATCTCCCGGAGTCTCGCCCGACGTGTTCCCGCGTGCGGGAACACCAGATGACCCGCGTCCGGGCGACAGCGGTAGCCGACCACGGGCCCCATACGAGGCAGCGAGGCTCCTCGGTGGCAGGTGCACCGAGTAACGTCGCCGAGGGCCGGACGGCAATCAAACGGCGGCGTTGCGCATCGCGGACGCGATGCTGTTCGCGTAGGCGATGCGCTGTCCTCTCGCGTCACCGGAACTTCTTTCGTAATACTGATCGAAGACCGCCGCCGCGTAGGCAGGCGTCTGCGCGGCTCGGAGATATCCGTACGCAGTGGATTCGTTGCTGCGCAATTCGGCCATCATGTAATCGATCTGGACCTTCCAGTCGGTGACCGGCTTTCCTTGGGCAGCCGCGAACCGCTCCAGAGCCTGTCGTCGCCCACCCCGCCACTGACAAAGACCGATGGCGCCTTCGCGCGAGTTGTACGCGCTGGTATTGAAACCGGACTCGACCTGCAGGTTACCCACGATCCCGGCTGCTTGCGCGGGCGTGAGTCCGTATTTCGATATGAGGTAGCGATAGACATCCGCGGGATTCGCGTTCGAGCCCCCTGGGATGTTGTCGGCGCCACCAACCGTTCC
>NZ_JBSGCA010000136.1:0-2718 GCF_053601535.1 Nocardia sp. NPDC004718 | reverse complement strand
TCTCCGCGACGATCTCCTCGATCGGAGTCGAGGGAGCGCGGAACACCCTGGCCTCGAACACCGGAGCGGGCAGCGCCCTGCGGTCCAGCTTGCCGGAGGCGTTCACCGGGAAGGCGTCCAGCACGACCAGCGCGGCCGGGACCATGTAGCCCGGCAGCGCCGCGGCCAGCGCGGACTTCACCTCGTCGATGTCCACGGCCACATACGGTTCGCAGACCAGGTAGCCCACCAGCTGGTCGCCCGCGTGCGCGTCGGAACGCAGTACGACCACCGACTGCGCGATCCCGGGCAGTGCCAGCAACGCGGACTCGATCTCGCCCAGCTCGATACGCAGGCCGCGCAGCTTCACCTGGAAGTCCGTGCGGCCCAAGTACTCCAGCTCGCCGCCCGGAGTCCAGGCCACCAGGTCACCGGTGCGGTACATCCGGTCGCCCGGCGCGCCGTACGGGTTTGCCACGAACCGGTCGGCCGTCAGGTCCGAGCGGCCCAGGTAGCCGAGCGCCAGCTGATCGCCCGCGAGATACAGCTCACCCGCGACACCCGGCGCGACCGGGTGCAGGCGGCTGTCCAGCACGAAGACGCGGGTGTTCCACACCGGGCGTCCGATCGGCACCGACACCGTGTCGGCCTCGGTCGCCTCGTGGTAGGTCACGTCGACGGCGGCCTCGGTCGGGCCGTACAAGTTGTGCAGCCGTGCGCCGGTCAGCTCGCGCAGCCGCTGCGCCGTCTGCGCGGGCAGCGCCTCACCGGAGGCGAAGACCTGCCGCAGCCGCGGCGCGGGCAGTCCGTCGCCGTTCTCGTTGCCCAGCGTGGAGACGAAGACCGAGAGCATCGACGGCACGAAATGCGCCGTGGTGATCTGCTTCTCTGCGATGATCTGGGACAGGTACACCGGGTCGCGGTGCCCGTCCGGGCGCGCCACGACCAGCCTGGCCCCGGTCTGCAACGGCCAGAAGAACTCCCACACCGACACGTCGAACGTGGCGGGCGTCTTCTGCAACACCGCGTCATCGCGACCGATCGGGTACTCGTGCTGCATCCACAGCAACCGGTTCACGATCGCTTCGTGGCTGACCGCGACACCCTTCGGGCGTCCGGTCGAACCGGACGTGAAGATGACGTACGCGGTGTTCTCCGGCCGCAGCGGCCGCGTGCGCTCGGCATCCGTGATCGGCGCGCCGCTGGTCTCGGCGAAACCGGGCACGCCCTCGATGCCCTCCACCGACAGCGCGGTCACCGCGGGCTGCGGGTCAAGGCCGAATCCGTCCGCCGAGCGGTACAGGATCATCCGCGGGCGGGCGGTCTCGATGATGTAGTTGATCCGGTCGGCGGGCTGATCCGGGTCCAGCGGCACGTAGGCCGCGCCGGTCTGCACCACCGCGTACATCGCGACGACCAGTTCGGTGGAACGCCGCAGCGCCAGCGCCACCAGCGATTCCGGGCCCACGCCCGCGCCGATGAGCTGGCGGGCGATGCGGTTGGCCCGCTCCTGGAGCTGGCGGTAGGTCAGCCGCTCGCCTTCGAAGTCCAGCGCGATCGCATCCGGCGTCGCCGCCGCCTGCGCGTCGAACAGCGAGACCAGCGTCGCGACCTGGTCCACCGGATGTCCGGTGTCGTTCCAATCGATCAGCACCCGCGCGCGTTCCTCGGACGCGAGCAGGTCGATGTCGCCGATCGGGACGTCCGGGTCGGCGGTCACGGCCGCGAGGATGCGGTCGAGGCGCCGGGCGAACGCCGCGACGGTCGGCTCGTCGAAAAGATCCAGGGCGTAGGAGAATTCGGCCGACATGCCCGCCGAATCGCCGTGGTCGTCCTGGGTCTCCGACAGGGTCAGCTGCAGGTCGAACTTGGCCAGCCGCGCGTCGTAGTCGATGCCGTTGACCGAGAGTCCGGGCAGTTCCAAGCTGGCCTGCCGGGTGTTCTGGAAGGTCAGCATCACCTGGAACAGCGGATGCCGCGCCTGTGAACGCGCCGGGTTGAGCACCTCGACCAGGCGCTCGAACGGCACGTCGGCGTGCGCGAAGGCGTGCAGGTCGGTCTCGCGGGCGCGGGCGAGCAGATCGGCGAAGCTCATCGCGCCGTCCACCTCGGTGCGCAGCACCAGAGTGTTGACGAACATGCCGATCAGGTCGTCCAGCGCGGCTTCACCGCGACCGGCGACCGGGGTGCCGATGGCGATGTCGCTGGTGCCGCTGGCGCGGGCGAGCAGGACCGCCAGCGCGCTGTGCAGCACCATGAACAGCGATGCGTTGTGCCTGCGGCCCAGCTCGATCAGGGCGCGCTGGGTCTCGCCGGAGATCACGAACGGGTAGGTGCCGCCGCGGTAGGAGGCGACGGCCGGGCGCGGCCGGTCGGACGGCAGCGTCAATTCGTCGGGCAGATCGGCCAGTTCGCGCGTCCAGTACCGGATCTGGTTGGCGATCAGTGAACTCGGGTCGTCCTCGGAGCCGAGCACCTCGCGCTGCCACAGCGCGTAATCGGCGTACTGCACCGGCAGCGCCGACCACGCGGGCGCCTCCCACGACGTGCGGGCGGCGTAGGCCACCATCACGTCGCGGGCCAGCGGGCCCATCGACCAGCCGTCGGCCGAGATGTGGTGCACCACCATGCCCAGCACGTACTCGGTCTCGCTGATCTCGAACAGCCGTGCGTGCAGCGGCACTTCGCTGGTCACGTCGAACGCCATCGACGCCAGCTCGACCAGGTGATCGATCAGGT
>NZ_JBSGCA010000135.1:0-2806 GCF_053601535.1 Nocardia sp. NPDC004718 | reverse complement strand
CGCATCCAACAACGGCTCGGCTACCTCAGCCCCGACGAGTATCTCGCCCAAACCTCTACTGCCGCATAAGGTTTAATTCCAAGGTCCAACTTTCGAGGACCACTCCACAATGCCGTTGTGATTCCTCTTGCTGCGGCCTACCGGTCCGCCGTGGGGTTCTCTGACCCATTTGCCGTTGGTGTTCAGTCCAGGCATCCACTCGCTGTGGGCGGTGCTGTAGCGGGTCTTGCCGTCGACGGTGAGCACGGCGTCCTTCACGTCGATGTGAGCAACGGTGGCCCAGTAGCAGTTTCGACTGTTGCCGACGTAGACCATGATTTCGTCTGCATCCGGACCGAGAACACGTTTGGGCCTGGGCGTCCGTAGCGAATGGCTACGCGCGGACGACCGAACGTGTTGATCGCGCCGGTGCCGTTGTCGACGCTCTGGTAGACGTTGACCAGCAGGTCGCCGTTCTCCAACGGACGGACACGGACTTGCTCCACTGCAGGTCTGTTCCCCTGGCCTGGCCCGAGGCTGTCACCGTAATGGTAGATGAAAGGCCATTGATTCAGGTTTCCGAGGTGGCCGTGTTCGCCACTGATGACCACGAATTCGTTGGTTTGCTCGTTGCGGCAGTAGAAATAGACGTCGAGGTCTCCGGAGCCGAACCGCTTAACTCGACCATTCGTGTCGTACACCGCTCCACGACCGTCCCACTCGAGGCCGACGGTGAGGATCCAACCTGGATCGCCGCCGCTTTTCCGCAAATCGATGCTGGCCGACTTCGAAGGTGAGTCTTTGGTAATCGCGACCTTGACCTTCTGAAAGTTTATCGAGTTCCGGTCAACCGGCGCTGCATAGGCAGGCAGCGGTGCGGGTGGAGCGAACGCGGCTGGCCTGACCGCTGCGAGGGGGAACGCTGGCTGGACGGTATGCGGTGTCGCTGTGGATTGAGCCATCTCGGCGACATGTACGGGCTGGCCCAGGGGCTGCTGTGCAACATACTTGGCTGGTTTGTGTTTCTGCTGCGCCATTCGCCCATGCGGGGAGGAGGTCGGGGAAGCAGTAGCCGCGGTAGAGGCGGGTCGCTGCCCCGGATCGTCGACCACGATGCCATGATCGGTGGCGAACGCGGCCAATCCCGCACTGTATCCCTGGCCGATCGCGTCCAACCGCCAGCGTCCGCTTCATCGATAGAAAGCGACAAGCTGCAAGACAGTTTCGGTGGTCAGCCGATCCGGTCGAAACGAGAACGCTTGGCGCTCACCCATGACAGTGGCGGACAACCCGGCGAGAGAGCCGAAGGTCGTGGGGTGCGCCTCGGTGCTGCCTGTGATCAGCACACGATCAATGTCGGCGGGTAGAGCAGACAGGTCAACTGAGATCGCAGTATCGGAGACCAGCGCGACACCTCGGCGTGTGGGGTTGTTGAAGAAAATGAAGTCGTCATCGCTGCGAACCTTTCCGCTAGAGCTCAGCAGAACTGCGGCGATATCAACGGTTTCGGCGCTGACCGTCACGGTGTAGCGCGTATCCGCCAGGTCCGTTTTCGATCCCTTCGTGACCTCGAGCATTGAGGCATTTTGCCACGGATAGGAGTTCGCTGTGGGGATTCTGGAGCGGATGACCTGACCCCTGTGGTCCGGTCCGGGTGATCTGGCCCCCGCTGAGGGGGCCGCGGATGCGCGACTCACCTCCACCTCGGTCGGCGTTCGAGAGCGTTGCGCACTTTCGTAGTCAGGGGGTGAAATGCCGACTGTGGAACTTCCACGCGTCGCGCACGATGTCGGTGATGTTTGGTTTCTGTGGTGTCCAGCCGAGTTCGCGTTGTGCGAGTTGGGAGGAGGCGTAGAGGGTTGCGGGGTCGCCTGGTCGTCGTGGTGCTGTCTCGACGTCGAACGGGATCCCTGTGACGTTGCAGATGGCTTGGATGACTTGGAGGTTGGAGTAGCCGATGCCGTTGCCGAGGTTGTAGATCTTGTGTTCGCCGGGGTGGATGTTGTTGAGGGCGAGGAGGTGGGCGTGGGCGAGGTCGGTGATGTGGATGTAGTCGCGGATGCAGGTGCCGTCGGGGGTGGGGTAGTCGTCGCCGTAGAGGGTGAGTTTGTCGTGGTGGCCGAGGGCGGTGTCGAGGGCGACGGGGATGAGGTGGGTTTCGGGGTTGTGGCGTTCGCCGATCATGGTGCCGTCGCCGCAGTCGTGGGCGCCTGCGACGTTGAAGTAGCGCAGGGATATCGCGCCGAGCGTGGAGGCGCGGGTGTAGGTGGTGATGGCTTTGTCGATGGCGAGTTTGGTGTCGCCGTAGGTGTTGACCGGGTTGGTGGGTGAGGTTTCGAGCAGTGGGAGTTGGGTGGGTTCGCCGTAGACGGCGGCGGTGGAGGAGAAGACGAGTTTGTCGACGTGGGCGGTGTGCATGGCGTCGAGCAGGGCGAGGGAGGCGCGGGTGTTGTTGTCCCAGTGCCATTCGGGGTGGTGCATGGATTCGCCTGCGGCGATGAGTCCGGCGAAGTGCAGGACGGCGTCGTAGCCGGCAGTGGGGGTGAGGATTTGTGCGATATCGTGGACGCGGAGTTTGATGAATTCGGCGTCGTGGGGGATTTGGCGGTCGTCGTTGCGGGAGAGGTCGTCGATGACGGTGACGTCGTGTCCGGCGTCGAGGAGCAGTCGTGTGACGGTGGCTCCGACGAATCCTGCACCCCCGGTGACCAGGATTTTCATCTGACCTCCACTTGGGACTGCCCCGAGTTTGGTTGACTCGTGGGTTTGGTCTTTCAGGCCGCGACTGCGGGCCGGTTTATTGTCTCAAACTCGATCGGGGTGAGCC
>NZ_JBSGCA010000134.1:0-3038 GCF_053601535.1 Nocardia sp. NPDC004718 | reverse complement strand
CGGCGCGCTGGGATCGCTGCTGGCGGTGGTGGGCAAGACGGGCGCCAGCGTGGTCGACGTGGCACACTCCCGCACCGGGACGTGGCTGGCCGTGGGCGAGGCCGAGGTCGGCCTCACCCTCGAAACGCACGGCCGTGACCATCGCCACGATGTGCTCACCGCACTCGCGAACGCGAAATACGCTGTCCAAGCCTCGGATTGACGGACACTAGCTGACAGCAATAGCCCCGATCGACGCGCCTCCAGCCCGAGGACATCGGGCAATAACCGACACTCGACACGCTCATCCAGTGGATTGCGGTCAACTGGTTGGTCCCAAATCGTGCGACCTGATGTAAAGTCTGGCCACTGCAGCCGCGAGTGCCACTGCGTTGCATTGCGCCTTCCTCCACGTTTACACCGAATCACTCGCCCCGCTCGATGAACGACGGGAAAATCTGGCCGACAACACGACGCGTTGCTTCTATAAACTATCACCTTGTTCAGATTAGGTTATGCTGGTAATCAGTGCCCGCTCGCTGGTTTTGCTAGAATATCCGGGCGATCTGGTATACTTTGCCGTTGCCCGAATTCGACTTCTGGGAATCTATTCCAGTCTCAGCTATCTCACTGTGCGCCTCATGCTCCGGCAGCACCGCTGGCTCTGTTTGTTGGTATGTCTGGTGTCGTGTGCAGGAATAGAGCCCAATTGCCGCGTGTTTGACCATGCCAGGAAGAACGTCTCAAGCAAAGAGGGAAGGTGGAGCGCGCATGCGTGCCGTACAGTTCGCGCGCTTCGGGCAGCCGGATGTGCTGGCCGAAGTCGAACTCCCGGATCCGGTGGCGGGTCCGCACGAGCATCTCGTCGAGGTCGAGGCGGCCGGAGTGAACTTCGCCGATATCAAGCAGGTGGCCGGGGAGTACGCGCCACCGGATAGCCTGCCCCACGTGCCGGGTATGGAGGTTGCCGGACGCACGGAGGACGGTCGGAGGGTTCTCGGCTATCTCCTACACGGTGGTTACGCCACTAAAGCTGTGGTTGCCAGCAAAAACCTCGTGGATATCCCAGAGCCGGTGAGCACGAGCGAGGCAGTGGCGCTATTGGTACAGGGCTTGACCGCGTGGCACTTGCTACGCTCGGTGTCCCGACTCACTTGCGGTGAAACGGTCGTGATCAACGCCGCTGCGGGCGGGGTCGGCAGTCTGGCAATTCAGCTCGCCAGGCAGTTCGGTGCCAGTCGCGTGATCGCCACAGCATCGACCGAGGACAAGCGGTCGCGTGCGGTCAGTCTTGGCGCGGATGTCGCTGTAGACGGTGCCGTGGACGGTTACGGCGAGCGGGTGCTGGACGCCAACCGCGGCCGGAGAGTCGACATCGTCCTCGACGCCACTGGCGGGCCGATGTTGGAGGCCGCTGTGGGAACCCTGGCGAATTTCGGTCGGCTTGTAACCTACGGTGCGTCCTCCGGGCAGGTGGCCACGCCGATCGAGTCAGGCCAGCTCGCTGAACGCAGCCTCAGCATCGCTGGCTTCTGGCTAGCGCCACTACTGGCCAACACGGGCGCGGCCGGCAAGCCGCTGACCGAGTTGCTCGATCTCGCTGCCGCCGGCCGGGTCCGGCCGCTGCTCGGCGGGCAGTACGCGCTAGCGCAAGCCCCCGCGGCGCACCAAGACCTGCTTGCGCGTCGCACCGAGGGCAAGTTGATCCTGCGTCCCGCTGACGGAACTGATTTCAGTCCGTCGGGCGAATTCCATCGGTAGTTATCCAGCCGGATCTTTGAGTCGTCGGCGAAGTCAAGCTTGGATTCGGCGTGCTGATTTGCCAGCGGATGCAGGCGGCAACCGACTACTGGCTGGCCACACTGCCACCGAGCATCCCACTACGAGACCTCGTGCAGCTGGGCAAAGTTCGTTGGCGATCGAGCACGACTACCGCGAACCTAAAGACCGCATGCTAGCTTCGGCCAGTTGCGCGGCCACCGGGAACACTATTTGGGAGGACGTTCTCCCGTGCGAAGTAGGCCGCCGCCTTCGGGAGCACCTCGTTCTCCAGCAGGACCCGGCACACCTCGGCCACATCCTTCCCGTCGGCCAGCAGCCGATCGGCCCCGGTCAACTTCCGAACCACCTGCTCAGGGGCATGCCGCTTCCGTGCCGCCATCGCTTCGTCGAGCTTGCCCGCCCACCAAGTGGGCTACAAAAGACTCTCACACACCCCGGACCGGGATATGCCTGCCGACCGTCCATGTCACACCCCTGCTACGAAAAGAGCTGGCACGCAATAATGATGGCAATCGAGTCACCTCACACCGCTATCGCCGCCGACGAACTCGCCCGCAAGCTGTCCACCAAGACTGTCGGAACGACGAGCAACGACCTGAGGTTCCCTCGCTAATCCGGAAAGCGGATTATCTGGTTCCGGCTGGAACCCGGTCGTGGTAACTGGCTTCGTACTCATCGGGTGATCGCCAGCCGAGATTCTTCTGGATCCGCTGCGTGTTCCAGCCGTCGATGTAGGCGAACAGGGCGTTCTCGGCGTCTTGCTTTGTCCGCCAAGTGTTCCGATTACACCAGCTCGGTCTTCAGGGTAGAGAAGAAGTTCTCCATGAGAGCGTTGTCGTAACTGGCACCGACCGACCCCATCGACTGTGCGATCCCGTTGTCGGCCAACCGGTTCGCGAACCGGATCGCCGTGTAGGTCGAGCCACGGTCGGAATGATGGACCAGCTGCCGTCACGGACATCGCGGGTCCACACCGCGTATTCGAGAGCACCGAGTATCAGTTCGGTGTCGCACCGGTCCGAACACTTCCAGCCTACGATCCAATTCGAGAACGCGTCTCGGACCGCGGCCAGCCAGAACACACCCTCACCACACACGATGCGGGTGGCGTCGGCGACCCATAGCCAGTCCGGCTCACCGGCGGTGAAGTCACGGTTGACCAGGTCCGGGGCCGGAGTGGCACGCGGATCCTGCCGAGTCGAACCCAGGCGCCACTTCTTGCGCAGGAACGCGCCCTGCAACCCGGCACCCCGCATCAGCCGCTCGACTCGCTTGCG
>NZ_JBSGCA010000133.1:0-3045 GCF_053601535.1 Nocardia sp. NPDC004718 | reverse complement strand
GTGGGCCGGTTGCGTGCGGACAATCTGGCGTATGTCATCTACACCTCCGGTTCGACCGGGGTGCCCAAGGGTGTGGGTGTGGCGCACCGCAACGTCATCGAGTTGCTGGCGAACACGCAGCCGTTGTTCGGGTTCGACGAGACGGATGTGTGGACGTTGTTCCATTCGTTCGCGTTCGATTTCTCGGTGTGGGAGTTGTGGTGCGCGTTGGCGCACGGCGGCAGCGTGGTGGTGGTCGACTATCTGACTTCCCGCTCACCGGAGCAGTTGCGGCAGTTGCTGATCGATGAGCGGGTCACGGTGCTGAATCAGACGCCGTCGGCGTTCTATCAGCTGGTGGAGGCCGACCGGGCCGCAGCGGGCGGGGCGGAGTGGGGGTTGCGGTATGTGATCTTCGGTGGGGAGGCGCTGGATCTGCGGAAGCTGGGCCGCTGGTATGCCCGCCATGGTGAGCGGACGCGGTTGGTGAACATGTACGGCATCACCGAGACCACGGTGCACGTGTCGTTCCTGTCGTTGGACGAGCAGATGGTCGACAACCCGGCCAGCGTGATCGGTCGGGCGATCCCGGGTCTGGAGGCGTATGTGCTCGATGACCGGTTGCATCCGGCGCCGGTCGGGGTGGCCGGGGAGATCCATGTGGTCGGCGCGCAGCTCTCGCGTGGGTATCTGGGGCGTGCGGGGTTGACCGCGACACGGTTCGTGGCCAACCCGTTCGGTGCGCCGGGCTCGCGGATGTATCGCTCCGGGGATATCGGGCGCTGGCGTGCCCGCGGTGACGACGCCACCCTGGAGTACGCCGGTCGCGGTGATCAGCAGGTGCAGTTGCGTGGGTTCCGTATCGAACTCGGGGAGATCGAGGCGGCGCTGCTGCGCTGCGCCGGGGTCGGGCAGGCGGTCGCGGTCGTCCGCGCCGACGAGCATGCCGGTGAGCGGCTGGTCGGCTACGTCGTGGCCGACCCCGGCGCGAGCATCGACCCCACCGCGGTCCGCACCGAAGTCGCCGACTTCCTCACCGGCTATATGGTGCCGGATGCGGTGGTCGTGCTCGAGGTGTTGCCGTTGACGGCGAACGGGAAACTCGACCGCCGGGCGCTGCCCGCGCCGGAGATCGTCAGCACGGTCGCCTACCGCGCGCCGCAGACGGTCACCGAGCAGGCCGTGGCCGCCGCGTTCGCCGAACTGCTCGGCGCCGACCGCGTCGGCCTGGACGACGATTTCTTCGGGCTCGGCGGTAACTCGCTGCTCGCGGCCCAGGTGGCCGGACGACTGCGGGACGCGACCGGAGCGACGGTGCAGGTGCAGTGGTTCTTCACCGACGCCACGGTGGCGGGCTTGGCCGCGCGCATCGACGCCGGCGACGCCGACGCCACCGCGGCGCTGGACGTGCTGCTGCCCATCCGGGCGAGCGGATCGGCGGCCCCGCTGTTCTGTCTGCATCCGATGTACGGCTTGGCTTGGTCGTACGCGGGTCTGGCGCAGTTCCTGCCCGTCGAGCAGCCGATCTTCGGCCTGCAATCGCCCGCGCTGTCGGAGGACGTCGAGCTGCCCGGTTCGCTGGCCGAGCTGGCCGAGCGCTACCTGTCCGAGATCAGGGCGGTACAACCGCAGGGTCCGTACCGGCTGCTCGGCTGGTCCCTCGGTGGCGTGCTCGCCCATGCCATCGCCACCAGGTTGCAGGACGCGGGCGAGCAGGTGGAGTTGCTGGCCATGATGGACAGCCATCCGAATCCGGACGTGGTCGGATTCCGCGCGGCGGTGCGCGGGGCCCTGGCCGAACTCGGCCTCGGCACGGCGGTCACCGCGGACGGCGATGTCTACGAGCTCGACGACGAGTCGTTGGCCGCGTTGCACGCCATGATCCCGGCCGATCTGGTCGCGGTGACTCCCGAGCGGCTGCGCCGGATCTACCGCACCGCGGTCCGCTCGGCGGAGTTGATCGCCGAGCACCGGCCCGGAGTCTTCCGCGGCACCGTGCAGTACTTCAGCGCGGCGATCGCCGATCCCACCGACGAGTTGCGCGCCGCCGCGGCCGACTGGTGGCCGTACGTCCAAGGCATGGTCGTCGACCGGCCGGTCGAGGTCACCCACGCTCGGATGGCCACACCGGAGGCGCTCGCGGTGATCGGACCGCAGTTGGCCGCTCTGCTCGACGCTCGCCGTTGACCATCCCTGCCGACGTCGCGACCCCAATCGCGCGTCGGCAGGTAATAATCAACCGCGGCACTCGTCACGTGCGTCCGTTTTCGACCCGAAACCCCAGGGTCGTGGCCGGTCGCGCTCGTCGTGCGCCGGTGGTCAGGTAACGATCGACCTGCGCACGTTCGATGATCCCAGAGTGGGGAGCATGGTGACGTGCGTGCGGCGACGATAGACAGGGTGAGGCAGCACGATGGTTCGGGCGGTCGGGCAGCGGTGTGACGAGACTGCGGAAGCGGTGCGCGTATGACCCGCCCGGCGCGTGTGCGCCCGACCCGAACCCGCCGCCCCCGCGTCACCACTCTGCCGCAATTGATGGCCACCGCCGTCGAGGCCAACCCGAGCGGCGCGGCCGTGGTGTTCGCCGACGCGACCGCCACGCTGGCCGCGCTGAGCTATGCCGAGCTGGACGAACGGTCCACGCGTTTGGCGCGTTTGTTGATCGATCGTGGGGTGGGTCCGGAGGATCTGGTCGCGGTCGGTGTTCCGCGTTCGGTGGAGTCGGTGGTCGCGGTGTGGGCGGTGGCCAAGACCGGTGCGGGGTTCGTGCCGGTGGATCCGAATTATCCGGCCGACCGGGTCGAGCACATGGTCGCCGACTCGGGCGCGGTCTTCGGGCTGACCGTGGAGGAACTCCGCGGTGACCTACCGGACCGGGTCGAGTGGCTGGCCATCGACACCGCGGACTGCGCCCGGCGGCTCGAGGAGTTCCCGGCCGATCCGGTGACCTACACCGACCGGGTTCGTCCGCTGCGCGCGGAGCATCCTGCCTACGTCATCTACACGTCGGGATCGACCGGCATGCCGAAGGGTGTGGTGGTCACGCAGGCGGGTTTGGCGGGTTTC
>NZ_JBSGCA010000132.1:0-3067 GCF_053601535.1 Nocardia sp. NPDC004718 | reverse complement strand
CGGCTCACCCCGATCGAGTTTGAGACAATAAACCGGCCCGCAGTCGCGGCCTGAAAGACCAAACCCACGAGTCAACCAAACTCGGGGCAGTCCCATGCCCCATGTTCCACTGGCTCTCGGGTTGGGCACCGATGTTTGCGCCCAAAGATCGACCCAGAAGGTCGTCACGTGGATGCGGCCGAAGGCGTTCACTTGGATCACACCATCCGTCCCGCCTGTGCCTGTGGTCAGCCACGGCTGGAACAGCAGGACAAATGTGATCATGCACCCGGCCGCGGCAGACAGGTGAACCCAGTTTCCGCGGAGCACGGCCCCAAGCCACTTTCTTCCGAGAGCGACCCACATCTGCGCGCTATCCCATCGCCGTTGTCGTGGCCCACCAAATGAGTCAACCTGTTCGTGTCGAGAATCTTTGCCCTGCCAAGGAGTGGGACGCACGATTTTCCAGCCTATGACTCCGGCCGCATGGAATCCGTCAAGAAAAAGGGCTCAACACAATAAGGATTCGTCAAACTTCAGCGATCAGCTGCCGCGGGCCGAGAAGTCCGTGATGAGCGTCACACGAACTGACTTACAGGTCACGGACGGTCTGTCGCGGACAGTCCAAAATCGGTGCCAGCGCTACCTTGCAAGGAGGGCGGCGGCTAGGGAGTGTTTCGAAGTAATTGATGGGATGGCACCGCTATGCGGTGGCATCCCATCAATGTGTTCAGCGGGATCTGTTGTCCGCGTTGGCATGTAGGTGAGGTCTCCGGTAGTTGGTTCAGCTGTCGAAGAAGAACCTTGAATACCGGAGACCTCGTGGCCAGTGTAGCGGTGGTGGCGGGGCGCGCGGACCTGACCGATGCCCAGTGGGCCCGGTTGGAACCGTTGCTGCCCCGGAACAAGAAGGCGGGACGACCGCCTCAGTGGACGAAACGGCAGCTCATCGATGGGATCCGATGGCGGACCCGAGTCGGATCACCGTGGCGTGACGTCCCGGCGGTGTATGGGTCGTGGCTGGCGGTGTATGGCCTGTTTAGGCGCTGGCAGCGCGCCGGAGTGTGGGCGTTGATCCTGAAGTTGCTGCAGGCGTTCGCCGACGCGGCGAACCGGATCGTGTGGCAGGTGAGCGTGGACTCGACGATTCTGCGGGCCCATCAGCATGCCGCCGGGGCTCGCCGCGACGGTGACGCGCAGGCCGAGCCGCCCGGAGGGGTGGTCCGCGAACCCGACGATCACGGGCTTGGCCGGTCGCGGGGCGGATGGTCGACGAAGTTGCATCTGGCTTGCGAACAGGGCTGCCGGGTGCTGTCGCTGCTGGTCACCCCGGGCCAGGCCGGTGACAGTCCCCATTTCACGGCGGTCCTCGACGGCATCGAGGTGCCCAAGACTGGCGGTGGCCGCCCGCGATCACGACCGGTTCGGGTGCTGGCCGACAAGGCGTATTCCAGTCGAGGAAATCGGGAATGGCTGCGTCGGCACGGGATCCGGGTGACGATCCCTGTTCCAGCCGACCAGGCCGGCCATCGCCGCAACCGCGGCTCGGGCGGTGGCAGGCCGCCGGTGTTCGATCCGGTCGTCTACCGCGACCGTAACGCTGTCGAACGTGGAATCAACCAGCTCAAACAGCATCGGGCGGTGGCCACTCGCTACGACAAACTCGCTGTCCGCTATCTGGCGACGGTCCATATCGCTGCGATCAATCAGTGGCTGCGACACGGGTGAGGACGGACCGAACAGCCCGCCCTCACCACTTCGAAACACTCCCTAGGCCCGGGCTTGACGAAGTGCCCGGTGATCGCAGGGTGGTCGCGCCAATTTACCGCAGTGAGTCGATGCCGGGATGGTGCAGCTCGAGGTTCTTCCAGAACAGCAACACCAGCGACCGGGCGAGTTTGTCCAGGGTGTTGTAGTCCAGCGCGGCTTGCCGCTCGGTGAGATAACTGACCAACAGGTCCCTGATCTCGCGGTTGACCGGTTGGTAGCGGCCGACCAGCACTGTTCTGAGCCAGGCCGGAAGGAGCGCGCCGCGATGCGCTACCGCCGGATTTCTGGCAGAAGCGCGCTACCTGGGTCAGAGTGGTTGGTGGGTTTGCGCGGTCCGGCCCGGTGTGGCCGACTTCTTTGTCGGCCTGCTGACGTCGTTGTCGATGCCGGGTTTCGTGCGGGCCGGTTCGACCGGCCAACCGACTATTGTTGTGAGCACTCACATCAATAGTGTTACTTCCATAACCCCATGTCAACCCCCTCACGGCAAGATTCGGCAACCCGTTCACAACCGCACTCCGGCACCCGGACCGGACCGGACGGAGTGCGCGCCCCGAACGCCCAGGTCCCCGCAAGGGGCTGATGGCGATCACCGAAAGGTGGCCGGATCACTCGAGTCGCTACCGCAAACTGATGCCGGTCATTCGTGGCGCCCCGCTCGGCGTGCGAGGTTTCCCGGGATCGTAATCCGCGTGCGGGCCGGGGTCCGACGGAGCCGAGCCTCGATCACCCTTGCCGGGTGTGTGTCCGACGCTCGGCTCCGACCCCGCGTGGCCCCTGGGCACTCGAAGCGAACCAGAAACCGACCGAATGGTACTAAAGTGTGTCCGTCGCATGCACGCCCAGCCCAAGCGAGGAGTCGGGGATGTGGGACAACAGTTCACTGTGTCGCAGAAGCTGGCGTTCGTGGCGCGGGAGCTCGACCAGGATGAGTTGATCGACCGCATGAACTCAAGGGCAGCGAAAGGCGGGGCTGCCTCCACGTGAAACGACCCCGGCTCCCATTCAGTTGGCTGATGAGGGGCCGGGGTCGCTGCCCATCTGCGGTTGCCGCACCGGTGGTGCTGTGAGGACTCGGGCGCGGCGGAACCCATTTGATCACGAATTCTGTTGCACACCAAACAGGTTGAAACACGTTCCATCAAGTCTGGGTGAGAAACGCTGCAGGACAGTCGGTTTGATACGCCAGAAACGGACGGAAGGTCATGGATCGCCTGCCCAGATCACCCGAAGTAGTGCCGAACTGCGCCATCCCGCTCGTTTGCGCTGAGGGCGCGATTCCTACCGGAAGATCGGACGCGAATCCACCCTCGGCTGC
>NZ_JBSGCA010000131.1:0-3236 GCF_053601535.1 Nocardia sp. NPDC004718 | reverse complement strand
GCCGACCTGCCGTTCGAGCGGCTGGTCGAGTTGCTCGATCCGGTCCGCTCGGCGGCGCGGCATCCGCTGTTCCAGGTGATGCTGGTGTTGCAGAATCTCGCTCCCGCGACGCTCGAGTTGCCCGGGCTCACGGTGTCGGGCATCGATCCGGGAGTGTCGGCGGCCAAGTTCGATCTGCAGATCACCCTGGCCGAGCAGCCCGGTGCGCCGGGTCTGTCGGTGGTGATCGGTTACGCGACCGACCTGTTCGACGAATCGACGGTGCGGAACTTCGCGAGCCGGTTCCGTCGTGTCCTGGCGGCGGTCGCGGCCGATGCCACCGCCGTGGTGGGCGATATCGATGTGCTCGCGCCCGGCGAACGCGAACTGGTACTGCACGAGTTATCCACCCGAGGTACGTCGGCGCTGGAGATGACGTTGCCGGATGTGATCGCCCGGCAGGCCTGGTCGCGGCCGGATGCGGTCGCGATCCGCTTCGGCGACGCCAGCTTGACTTTCGGTGAGCTGCACGGGCGAGCGAATCAGGTGGCGCGGGCGTTGATCGCTCATGGTGCGGGTCCGGAGTCGTTGGTGGCGGTGGCGGTGGCGCGGAGCGAGGAGTTGCCGGTCGCGTTGTTGGGTGTGCTGATCGCGGGGGCGGCGTATTTGCCGATCGACACCACCTATCCGGAGCAGCGACTAAAATTCATGCTCGACGATGCCGCCCCGGTGTGCGTGCTGACCACGGAGCAGGAGCGCCACGCGATGCCTGCCGGTGACTTGCCTGTGGTGCTGTTGACCGACGCTGAATCTTATTCGGACGCGCCGGTGGGTGACGGGCAGCGGGTGGGGCGGTTGCGCCCAGATAACCTCGCGTATGTCATCTACACCTCCGGCTCCACCGGTGTGCCCAAGGGCGTCGGGGTCGCGCACCGCAATGTGGTCGAGCTGTTCGCCAACGCCCAACCGTTGTTCAAGTTCGGCGAGCACGATGTGTGGACGCTGTTTCACTCCTACGCGTTCGACTTCTCGGTGTGGGAGATGTGGTGCGCGTTGGCGCACGGCGGCAGTGTCGTCGTGGTCGACTATGTGACCTCGCGGTCGCCGGAGCAGTTCCGTGAGCTGTTGATCCGAGAGCGTGTGACGGTGCTCAACCAGACCCCGTCGGCGTTCTACCAGCTGGTGGAAGCGGATCGAGCGGCGGACGCGGGTGAGCTCGCGCTGCGATATGTGGTGTTCGGTGGGGAGGCGCTGGATCTGCGGAAGCTGGGCCGCTGGTATGCCCGCCACGGTGAGCGGACGCGGTTGGTGAACATGTACGGCATCACCGAGACCACGGTGCACGTGTCGTTCCTGTCGTTGGACGAGCAGATGGTCGACAACCCTGCCAGCGTGATCGGTCGGGCGCTGCCGGGCCTGGACGCGTACGTGCTCGACGATCGGTTGCACCCGTCGCCGGTCGGGGTGGCCGGAGAGATCTATGTCGCGGGGGCGCAGGTCTCGCGCGGCTATCTGGGGCGTCCTGGGTTGGCGGCGACACGTTTCGTGGCCAACCCGTTCGGTGCGCCGGGCTCGCGGATGTACCGCTCCGGTGATATCGGGCGGTGGGTCGGGTTCGGTGGTCAGGCCACCCTCGAGTACGCCGGACGTGGCGACCATCAGGTGCAGCTGCGTGGGTTCCGCATCGAGCTCGGGGAGATCGAGGCGGCGCTGCTGCGCTGTCCGGGAGTGAGTCAGGCGGTGGTGCTGACCTGCGAGGACGAGCATGCCGGTGACCGTCTGATCGGATACGTCGTGCCCGATGCCGGGGCGAGCATGGATCCGTCGGTGCTGCGTACGCAGGTGTCAGAGTTCCTGACCGGCTACATGGTCCCGGACGCGATCGTGGTGCTGGAGGCGCTGCCGCTGACCCCGAACGGGAAGCTGGACCGGCGGGCGCTGCCCGCGCCGGAGTTCGTCTCCGCGACGGTGTTCCGTGCGCCGAGTTCGCCGGTGGAGCAGGCGGTGGCCGAGGTGTTCGCCGGGTTGCTTGGCGCGCCCGCGGTCGGGTTGGACGACGACTTCTTCGCGTTGGGTGGTAACTCGCTGCTGGCCACGCGGGTGGTGGCGCGGATCAACGAAGCGCTGGACGCGAATGTGGCGGTGCGCGAGTTGTTCGAAGCGCCGACGGTCGCCGCGCTGGCGGCGCGGGTGATGCCCGGCGCCGGTGCGGGTGCGCGCACGGTGCTGGAACGCGCCGAGCGGGTGGAGCCGATCCCGTTATCGCTGGCGCAGCAGCGGATGTGGGTGCTCAACCAGTTCGACCCCACCTCTCCCGCCTACAACATTCCGATGGCGATCCGGTTGACCGGCGCGCTGGATGTCTCCGCGCTGCGCTACGCGCTGGCCGACGTGCTCGAACGCCACGAATCGCTGCGCACCCGGTATCCGGCCGGTGGGCCGGGCGGGTTGCCGTTCCAGCAGATCCTCACCGTCGAACAAGCCCTGCCCGCCGGGCTGGAGGTCGTGGTCACCGACCACCCGATCGAGCAGATCACCGAGCTGATGCTGACCGGTTTCGACGTCACCACCGAAGTGCCGGTGCGGGCACTGCTGCTGGAGTCCGGGCACGACGAACACCTGCTGGCGTTCGTGGCCCACCACATCGCCGCCGACGGCGCGTCCATGGCCCCGCTGGCTCGGGACCTGGTGAGCGCCTACCTGGCTCGCATCGGCGGCAATTCCCCGCGCTGGTCCCCGCTGGAGGTGCAGTACGCCGACTACGCCATCTGGCAACGCAGCGTGATCGGCACCGACGACGTCGAGACCTCGGTGGCCGCACGACAGCTGGCGTACTGGCGTCACCAACTCACCGGGCTGACCGGGGGACTGGAGCTGCCGCTGGACCGGCCTCGGCCCGTGGTAGCGAGCATGCGGGGCGCCAACACCGGTTTCGCGGTGTCCCCGCAGGTGCACGCGGCATTGATCGCGCTGGCGCGTCAGCACAATTGCACCTTGTTCATGGTCGTGCACGCCGCGCTGGCGGTGCTGCTGGCGCGACTGTCCGGCGACCCGGACGTCGCGATCGGCACCCCCATCGCCGGACGCGGCGAACGCGCCCTCGACGACCTCGTCGGCATGTTCGTCAACACCCTCACCCTGCGCACCCGTGTCGAGGCCGCTACCAGCTTCACCGAACTCATCGACCAAGCCCGCGAAACCGACCTCGCCGCCTTCGCCAACGCCGACATCCCCTTCGAACGCGTCGTCGAAATCGT
>NZ_JBSGCA010000130.1:0-3269 GCF_053601535.1 Nocardia sp. NPDC004718 | reverse complement strand
CTGCGCATCGAGCTGGGCGAGATCGAGTCGGCGCTGACGGCGCTGGAGTCGGTGGCGCAGGCGGTGGTCGTGGTGCGCACAGACGAGCGGACCGGTGACCAGCTGGTCGCGTACCTGGTGGCGGACCCGGACCGGGTGGTGGAAGTCGAGTCGGTCAAGGCCGAACTCGGCGCGAGCTTGCCGGGGTACATGGTGCCCGCGGCCTATGTGGTGCTGGAGGAGTTCCCGCTCAACGCCTCGGGCAAGCTGGATCGCAGGGCGCTGCCCGCTCCGGTGTTCGAGGCCAAGGTGTTCCGTGCGCCCGCCACGCCGGTGCAGGAAATCGTGGCCGCGACCTTCGCCGAGGTGCTCGGCGTGGAACGGGTCGGCCTGGACGACGACTTCTTCGAGCTGGGCGGCAACTCGCTGGTCGCCACGCAGGTGGCGGCGCGGCTGGGTGAGGCGCTGAACACGCAGGTGCCGGTGCGCACGCTGTTCGAGGCGCCGACCGTGGCCGCGCTGGCGGCGAAGGTGGAATCCGTCGCGGACGAGGGCGGCCGGACGCCGCTGGTGGCGCGGGAGCGTCCCGAGCTGGTGCCGTTGTCGCTCGCGCAGCAGCGGATGTGGTTCCTGAACCGGTTCGACAACCGCACCGCGGTGAACAACATTCCGGTGGCGCTGCGGCTGAGCGGTGCGCTGGACGTCGACGCGCTGGGTGCGGCCATCGGCGACGTGCTCGCGCGCCACGAGGCGCTGCGCACGATCTATCCCGAGGTGGAGGGCACCGGCTACCAGCGCGTGCTGCCGGTGGGCGAGGTCGGCTTCGGCCTGGCCGCCGAGCCCGTCGCCGCGGAGGAGCTGCCCGCGCGGATCGTGGAGCTGGCGAGCGTCGGGTTCGATGTGACCGCCGAGATCGGGTTCCGGGCGAGTCTGTTGTCGCTGTCGGCGACCGAGCACGTCGCGGTGCTGGTGATGCATCACATCAGCGCGGACGGTTTCTCGCTGCGGCCGTTGCTGCGCGATGTGGTGCTCGCCTACACCGAGCGCGTTCGCGGCGAGGTGCCGTCCTGGGCTCCGCTGGAGGTGCAGTACGCCGATTACGCGCTGTGGCAGCGCGAGGTGCTCGGCGCCGAGGACGACGCCGACTCCGTCGCGGCCCGGCAGATCGCCTACTGGACCGAGCAGCTGCGTGACCTGCCCGATCAGATCGAGCTGCCCGCCGACCGGCCCCGGCCGGAGATCGCCTCCAATGCCGGTGGCACGCACAACTTCTCGGTCGACGCGCAGGTGCACGAGGCGCTGGCCGAGCTGGCGCGCGCCCGCGGCGTGACGCTGTTCATGGTGGTGCACGCCGCTTTGGCGGTGTGGGCGGCCCGGTTGTCGGGCAGCACCGACGTCGCGATCGGCACGCCGATCGCGGGCCGTGGTGAACGCGCGCTCGACGACGTGGTCGGCATGTTCGTCAACACGCTCGTGCTGCGCAGCGAGGTCGAGCCGGGCGCAGGCTTCGACGAGCTGCTCGAGCAGGTGCGCCGCACGGATCTGGCCGCCTTCGCAGGCGCCGACGTGCCGTTCGAGCGGCTGGTGGACGTGCTCAGCCCGGCGCGCTCGCAGGCGCATCACCCGCTGTTCCAGGTCGCGCTGACCTTCGAGGCGGCCTCGGCGGCCGCTCTCGGTGCGGTCGCGCTGCCCGGTGGCGTCGAGGTCGCCGCGGTCGAGTTCGATCCGGGCACCGCGAAATTCGACGTGCAGCTCACCGTGGGCGAGGCCGCCGACGGCGGGTTGACGCTGTCGTGGAACTACGCCACCGAACTGTTCGATCCCGAGACGGTGGCCGCGTTCGCGGATCGTTTCGTGCGCATCCTGCGCGGGGTCGCCGAGGATCCTCGGGCGGCGATCGGCGATATCGATCTGCTCGGCGAGGGCGAGCGGCTGGACGTCTCGCAGCGCTGGGTGTCGTCGGGTTCCGAAAGCGTCGCAGGGCTTTTCGCCGATCCGAACATCACCTTGGTGGGGCTGTTCGACGCGGCGGTGGCCGCGCATCCGCACCGTGTCGCGGCCCGCTTCGGCGTGGAGACGCTGACCTACGCCGAGCTGGACCGGCGCGCGAATGTCCTGGCGCGCAGGCTGATCAGCGATGGCGCGGGGCCGGAGACGCTGGTCGCGGTGATCCTGCCGCGGTCGCTGGACCTGGTGGTGGCGCTGCTGGCCGTGGTGAAGACCGGCGCGGGTTACGTGCCGGTTGACCCGACCTATCCGGCCGAGCGCATCGCCTACGTGCTCGCCGATTCGCGGCCGACCAGCGTGGTGCTCGACTCCACGGTGCAGGTCGAGGTGCCCGTCGGGCTGCCGTCCGTCGTGCTCGACGGGTTCGCGGTGGAGACCGGCAACGTCGAGGACGCCGACGACGCCCCGATCACCAACGCCGACCGCAACTCCGCGCTCACGCCGGACAACGTCGCGTACGTGATCTACACCTCCGGCTCGACCGGCCGCCCGAAGGGCGTCGCGGTGGCGCACCGCAACGTGGTGCGGCTGTTCGCGAACACCGACCGCGACTTCGGTTTCGGACCCGGCGACGTGTGGACGCTGTTCCACAGCTACGCCTTCGACTTCTCGGTGTGGGAGCTGTGGGGTCCGCTGCTGTTCGGCGGCACCCTCGTGGTGGTCGACTACTACACCTCGCGCTCGCCGGAGCAGTTCCTGGAACTGCTGCGCGCCGAGCGGGTCACGGTGCTCAACCAGACCCCGTCGGCGTTCTACCAGTTGGCCGAGGCCGACCGGAACGCCGCGCCCGACGCCGCCGCTCTGGCGCTGCGGTATGTGGTGTTCGGCGGTGAGGCGCTGGAGCTGCGCAGGCTGTCGGATTGGGTGGCGCGCCACGGCGACGGCACCGGCGCGACGGCTGGTACCGCGCCGCTGCTGGTCAACATGTACGGCATCACCGAGACCACGGTGCACGTGTCCTACCGCACGCTGGACGCCGCGACCATCGCCGCCGCCTCCGGCAGCGTGGTCGGCCGCGCCATCGCCGGTCTGCGGGTGTACGTCCTCGACAGCAGGCTGCGCCCGGTGCCGGTCGGCGTCGCGGGCGAGATGTACGTGGCGGGGCCGCAATTGGCGCGCGGTTACCTGGGTCGTCCCGATCTGTCGGCGACCCGTTTCGTGGCCGACCCGATGGGCGGCACGCCGGGTGGGCGGCTGTATCGCTCCGGCGACCTCGCCCGCTGGAACCGCTTCGGTGAACTCGAGTACCTTGGCCGCGCCGACGACCAGGTGAAGGTGCGCGG
>NZ_JBSGCA010000129.1:0-3329 GCF_053601535.1 Nocardia sp. NPDC004718 | reverse complement strand
CCGGTCCGCTCGTCTGTGCGCACCACGACCACCGCCTGCGCCACCGACTCCAGCGCCGTCAGCGCCGACTCGATCTCGCCCAGCTCGATGCGCAGTCCGCGCACCTTCACCTGGAAGTCGGTGCGGCCCAAGTACTCCAGCTCGCCGTCTTCGGTCCAGGCCACCAGGTCGCCGGTGCGGTACATCCGCTCGGCAGTGCCGAACGGGTTGGCCACGAAACGCTCGGTGGTCAGATCGGGGCGGCCCACATAGCCGTGCGCCAGCTGCGCGCCGGCGAGGTACAGCTCGCCGGGCACGCCGACCGGAACCGGCCGTAGCCGCGAATCCAGCACGTACACCTGCGTGTTGAACACCGGAGCGCCGATCGGCACCGACACCGTGTCGTCCTCGGTCACCTCGTGGAAGGTGACGTCGACCGCGGCCTCGGTCGGGCCGTACAGGTTGTGCAACCGCGCGCCGGTCAGCTCGCGCAACTTCTGCGCGGTCACCGCGGGCAGCGCCTCACCGGAAGCGAAGACATTACGCAGCGTGGTGCATTCGGCCGCACGCTCCTCGGCCACGAACACCGACAGCATCGACGGCACGAAGTGCACCGTGGTGACCTGCTCGTCGACGATCAGCCGCGCCAGGTACGCGGGATCGCGATGCCCGTCCGGCTTCGCCACCACCAGGCGCGCGCCGACCTGCAACGGCCAGAAGAACTCCCACACCGACACGTCGAACGTCGCGGGCGTCTTCTGCAACACCACGTCATAGGCCGCCAAACCGTATTCGGCGTGCATCCACACCAGACGGTTGACGATCGCGGCGTGCGAGACCGCCACACCCTTCGGGCGGCCGGTCGAACCGGAGGTGAAGATCACGTACGCGGTGTTGGCCGGACGCAGCGGCTTGTGCCGGTCGGCGTCGGTCAGTGGCCCGTCGGAGAACTCCGACAGGTCGAGCTGATCGATGCGCACCTGCCGGGAAACGGTGGTCTCCAGGTCCGAACCGGAGGTCAGCACGCACACCGGGCGCGCGGTCTCCAGGATGTAGTCGATGCGCTCGGCCGGATGGTCCGGATCCAGCGGCACGTACGCGCCGCCCGCGGCGTTCACCGCGTACATGCCGACCACCAGGTCGATCGAGCGGCGCATGCCCAGCGCCACATACGATTCCGGCCCGACGCCATTGACCTTCAGCCAGCGCGCCAGCCGGTGCACCCTAGCGGCGAACTCGGCGTAGGACAGACTCGTCCCCTCGAACGTCACCGCGGGACTGTCCGGGGTGCGCGCGACCTGGGCCTCGAACAACGAAGCTAGCGTGGCACACGGATCGACTGCATACGAGCTGGCATTCCACTGCTCGACGAGCTTGACATGCTCCTGCTCGTCGAGCAGGTCGATGTCGCCGATGGGCCGGTCCGGCTCGGCGGCGACGGCCTTCAGCAACCGGCCGAAGCGCCGCCCGAACTCGGCCATGGTGGCCGGGTCGAACAGGTCGGTGGCGTAGATCAGCTCGGCCGCGATGCCCGAGGGGTTCGCGCCCGCGGAATTCTCGGCGTCGCGTTCGGACAGCACCAGTTGCAGGTCGAACTTGGCGACGTCGATCGGCAATTCGACACCGCTCACCGTCAGACCCGGCAGCTCCAGGCTGTTCTGGCCGGTGTTCTGGAACGACAGCATCACCTGGAACAGCGGGTGCCGCGCCTGCGAGCGCGCCGGGTTCAGGATCTCCACCAGCCGCTCGAACGGCAGGTCCGCGTGCCCGAACGCGGCGATGTCGGTGGCGCGCACCGCACGCAGCAACTCGGTGAACGTCGCACCGGCCTGGACCGGGGTCCGCAACACGAGGGTGTTGACGAACATGCCGATCAGGTCGTCGAGCGCGCGCTCGCCACGTCCGGCGACCGGAGTGCCGATCGCGATGTCGTCCTCGCCGGACAGCCGCGACAGCAGCACGGCCAGCGCGGTGTGCGCGACCATGAACAGCGTCGCGCCCCTGGTGCGGGCCAGTTCGGTGAGCTGAGCGTGGGTCTGCGCGTCGATCTCGAAGACGTGCGTGGCGCCGCGACCGGAGGCGACCGCGGGACGCGGCCGATCCGACGGCAGATCCAGCTGCTCGGGCAGCCCGCGCAGCGAGTCCGACCAGAACGAGATCTGCTCGGCGATCACCGAAGCCGGATCGTCCTCGGCGCCGAGCACCTGACGCTGCCACAGCGCGAAGTCGGCGTACTGGACCTCCAGCGGACGCCAGGCGGGCTCGCCGCCGTCGACGCGGGCGCCGTAGGCGGTCATCACGTCGCGGGTCAGCGGGCCCATGGAGAAACCGTCGGCCGAGATGTGGTGCACCACCAGGGCGAGCACGTGCTCGGTGGGGCTGATCTCGAACAGCCGGGCGCGGAAGGGCACCTCGGCGGTGACGTCGAAGGCCGTGCCGATCAGCCGCGCGAGCTGTTCGGGCAGTTCGGCTTCGGTGACGTCGATCGGCGTCAGGTCCGGGATGACCTTGGCCGTGGCCACGATCTGCTGCCGCGCCGCGCCGTCCACCTCGGGGTAGAAGGTGCGCAGCGACTCGTGGCGGGCCAGCACGTCGGCGACGGCGATCTGCAACGCCTGCCGGTCCAGCAGGCCCGACAGCCGCACCGCGGCCGGGATGTTGTCCACCGCCGAGTCGGGGTCGAAGCGGTTGAGGAACCACATGCGCTGCTGGGCCAGCGACAGCGGCACCAGCTCCGGCCGCTGCTGCGGCGCCAGCGGCGCACGACCGCCCACACCCGCCTTGGTCTCCGCGCGCGCCGCCAAAGCGACCACGGTGGAGGCCTCGAACAGCTCGCGCACGCCGAGGTCGGTGTCCAGCGCGGCCGACAGCCTCGCGGCGACCTGGGTGGCCGACAGCGAGTTGCCGCCGAGGGCGAAGAAGTCGTCGTCCAGACCCACCCGCTCGAGGCCGAGCACATCGGCGAAGGTGGCGGCGACGATCTCCTCGACCGGCGTGGTCGGCGCGCGGAACACCGCGGCCTCGAACACCGGCGCGGGCAGCGCCTTACGGTCCAGCTTGCCCGAAGCGTTGAGCGGGAACTCCTCCAGCGCCATCACGATCGAGGGCACCATGTACGCGGGCAGCTGCCGACCCAGGTCCTCGCGCACCAGGTCGGTGTCCAGCGCGGCGTCCGGCGCGGGGATGACGTACGCGACGAGCTGATCGCCCGCGTGCGCGTCGGAGCGCACCACGACGACGGCTTGCGCGATTTCCTCCAGGCCGGTCAGCGCCTGCTCGATCTCACCGAGTTCGATACGCAGACCACGCAACTTCACCTGGAAGTCCGTACGGCCCAAATACTCCAGCTC
>NZ_JBSGCA010000128.1:0-3446 GCF_053601535.1 Nocardia sp. NPDC004718 | reverse complement strand
TGGCTATGTCAACGTGAAGTGGCCCCGGTGTGACGGGTTGAGTTGGCCCCGGGCTGCGTTTCAGGAAGATGGAGACATTTCTGGCTGGGAACGGTGCAGCGACGGCGGTCGTTGGCCGCCTTCCCCACTGCTGAGCAGGCCGATAAGCTTCCGGTCATTGGTCACTGGTGGGCAAGGATAGGAAGTCTCGTTGGCGTGGATGAGTGCGTCGGCTGCCGAGATCGCTGGAGCGGACTTGTTCGCCACCGTGTCCCGGGAGGATTTGTTGCCTGGTCTGGCCAAGGTCGCCAGGACAGGTTGGCGCGTGATGGACGACGCGGTGCTGCTCAAACGCTGGTACAAGAGCTATCACGGGAATCGGGCGGCGTTCGCCGGCTTGCTCGATTACGAGATCGCGGTCAATGGTCGTGGTATTTACGACCTCGATCTGGAGGTGTCGGGGGTGGAGCGTGTGCCAGCGTTGCTGCGGCGCGGAGCGGCCTTTGCGTGGGCGGCGTTGCACACCGCATGCCGGGACGTGCCGCGGTCGCGCCTTGCGGCCTATATCTCTGCTGCGCCCGTGTATGCGACGCCCGAGGTTTACACCGGGAACGTGACGTTCTGCGCGCTGCGGCCCGGGCAGCCGCCGTATGTCGGCCAGGATGCCGACCACATCGTCGTCGCGTTGTTCAGCGAAGATTGTGCACAGCCGCTGCCGGGAACGCCCCGGGGCTGGTTTCACTTCGCCAGATAGCGTCGCAACTGTGTGCGGTGCACTGTCCGAACTCGAGGAGTCGACCGCCCCACAGGCTCATGTGGGTTTTGTGTGTTGCGTTTTGGAGTGGGCGAGCCGGTAGCTGTCGGTGCCGGTTTGGATGATGGCTCCGCCGTAGGTGAGCCTGTCTACTATTGCGGCGCACAGGCGCGGGTCGGTGAAGGTTTTCGTCCATCCGGAGAAGGCTTCATTGGAGGCGATGGCGACGCTGTTCTTTTCTTCACGTTCGGTCAATACTTGGAACAGCAGTTCGGCGCCGCGTTTATCCAATTCCATATATCCGAGTTCGTCTATGCATAAAAGGTCGACGCGGCCGTAGCGGGCGATGGTTTTGGCGAGTTGTTTCTCGTCGGCGGCTTCGACGAGTTCGTTGACCAGCTTCGTGGCCAGGGTGTAGCGGACTCGGTAGCCTTTTTCGGCGGCGGCGGTGCCGAGCGCGATGAGTAGGTGTGATTTGCCGGTGCCGGAGTCGCCGATGAGGCACAGCGGTTCGCCTTTGCGGATCCAGTCCCCGGCGGCGAGAGTGTGGATGGTGGCGGCGTTGATGGCGGGGTTGGCGTCGAAGTCGAAGTCGCAGAGCCATTTCTGGCGGGGGAACCCGGCGGCTTTGACCCGGCGCAGGGTGGAGCGCCGGTCGCGGTCGTCGCATTCGGCCAGCAGCAACTCGGCCAGGAATCCTTGGTAGGTGAGTTGGTCGCGGCCCGCGGCGGTCAACGCTTCGTCCAGGACGGCGCGGACCGTGGGCAGCCGCAGCCGCCGGCAGGCTTGGTCAACGGCCGCTGCGGCGGCTTGTTCGGTGAGCCCGCGCCGCCGTCGCAGGGTGGTGGTGATCTGGGAGGGCGGGGTGGCTGGGCTCATGATGCGGTGCTCTTTTCGGTGTCGTCCGGATCGGTGGGTGCCGCGACGGGGGTGCGGCGGACCAGGAGATCGTCGTAGGCGGTGACGGTCGGCAGTGGTCTGGGGTCTGGGGGCAAACCGGCAATGATGGCGGCCGGATCCATCAGCCGCCGTTGGGTGAGGCTGACAACCCGCTGCTCACGCCGAACACCGTGACCGATGCGATGACGGCCGGTTGCGGCCCCACCGACGCTGCCGACAGCGCCGTGGCGGCGGGCTTCGACCGCGACGACGTCGGCGTTGACCGCGCCGACCTCGAGAGCGGCGATGATTCCGGCGACGACATCGGTTTCGGCAAGGCTGCGGTGCAGCAGCAGCACCTCGATCAGCTCGCGGGTGCCCTCGGCGTCGCCGTTGACGCGGCGGGCTGCCGCCCAGAACGCCTCGTGCGCCGCAGTGAACACTCCTGTGTCGCGGGCCTGGGCGAGTGCGGTCGAGCCGGGGAACGCGCCCGGCTTGATCTTCAGCACCTCGAGGTAGTGATCGAGTTGGACCGAGCAGCCGGTGCGGGCAGCGATGCGGCGATGGCGGGCAACGATTTTCGCGCCGTCGTAGATCACCAGCTGGGATGCCTGCAACGACACCCGCACCTTGCGGCCGATCAACCGGGCCGGGACCGAGTACTTCACCATCCGCACCGTCACCAGCGCCGAACGATCCACCCGCGGATGCAGGACCAATCCCGGATCGAACTCCTCGACCGGCAACGGCGCCAAAAGCGGCGCCTCGACCGCGAAGTCCTCGGCGATCGTGTTCACCCGCCCATCGATGCGCCGCTGCTGGTCGGCGATCTCCCACTCCCGGATCAGGTCGTTGAGCTCATCGAGGGAATCGACCACTGGCATCGGGGTCAATCGGTTACGGCGGAATCGGCCGACCTCGCCCTCGACGCCACCTTTCTCATGCGAACCGGCCAAACCCGGCTGGCAATAGAAAGGATCGATTCCGAAATGCGAGCAGAACAACACCCAGCGCGGATTCTCCGCCCGCCTCCGGTCACTGCCATGCAATACCAGACGCACCGCGCTGGTCAGGTTGTCATAACGGATATGACGGGTCGGGACACCCCCGATCACGTTGAACGCTTCGATATGCCCTTCCAGGAACGCTTCCTGCCCCGCGGTCGGATACACACGATGAACCGCCCGCCCGGAATAGGCGAGCCAGAACACGAACATCTGGCAGCGGGTTTTCACCCCATTCAGCATCACCCAGACCTCACCGAAATCGACCTCGGCTTCCTGCCCGGGTAGTCGCTGCTGCGGAACGAACGCCTCGATCCGGCGCCCGGCCTCAAGGTCGATCTGCGCGCGCCGGATCCGCACATAGTCACGCACCGTCGAGTACGACAACTGCCTGGCACCGTGTTCCTCAACCAACCTGGCCAGAACCCGCCGGGCGGTATGGCGCTGTTTGCGCGGAGCGGTGGTGTCGGCAATGAGCATCGCGTCGATCGCGGGTTTGAACGCATCCAGCTTCGGCGCCCGCCTCGCCGGCACCTTCCGTGGCGGCGGCGCCGCGCCCGCCAATGCTTGACGCACCGTCCGCCGATGCACCTGATATCGACGAGCCAGCTCACGAATAGAAAGACCCTCGACACGAGCATCACGCCGAATGGCAGCAAACAACTCCACCCGACACTCCATCCCGGACCCCTTCCACCAGCTCGAAAACGACCATGTCGAAATCGAGACTGAGGTGGGGCCAGATCAAACCGTCACAACCATGCCCGGCGCGTCGCAAGTGGGGCCAACTCAGACCGTCACACCGGGGCCAGATCAGGCTGCCACAGCCA
>NZ_JBSGCA010000127.1:0-3533 GCF_053601535.1 Nocardia sp. NPDC004718 | reverse complement strand
GCGGCGGTGGCGGATGTGGTCGGGCGTCATGAGACGTTGCGGACGGTGTATCCGGCGGTGGACGGTACCGGGTATCAGGTGGTGCTGCCCGCCGCGGAGGCGACGCCGGACCTGACGCCGCACGACCTGGCCGCCGGGGAACTCCCGGACTGGCTGCGTACGTTCGCCGCCACCGGTTTCGATGTCGCGGCCGAGGTGCCGTTGCGGCTTTCGCTCGCGCGGACCGGTCCCGACGACTACGTCCTCGCCGTCGTCGTGCACCACATCGCGGCCGATGGCACCTCGATAGCGCCGCTGGTGCGCGACTTGATGACCGCCTACGTCGCGCGCAGCGCGGGCACCGCACCCGGCTGGGAACCGCTGCCGGTGCAGTACGCGGACTACACGCTGTGGCAGCGCGCCGTGCTGGGCGAGGAGAACGACCCCCGTTCCGTGGCCGCGACGCAGATCGCCTTCTGGCGTGAGACTCTCGCGGACATTCCGGACCGGATCGATCTCCCCACGGATCGGCCGCGTCCCGCCGCGGCATCCGGAAGCGGAGGCGTCTTCACCTTCACCGTCGACGCACCCACCCGGGCCCGGCTCGACGAACTCGCGCACGCGAACGGCGCCTCGTTGTTCATGGTCGTGCACACCGCGTTCGCGGCGTTGCTCGCCCGATTGTCCGGCTCCGCCGACATCACCATCGGCACGCCGGTCGCGGGCCGCGGCGAGGCCGAACTCGACGATCTGGTCGGCATGTTCGTCAACACGCTGGTGTTGCGGACCGCGGTGGATCCGGCGGCCTCGTTCGCCGAACTGCTTGCGGTGACCAAGGAACGTGACCTCGCGGCCTTCTCGCATGCCGAGTTGCCGTTCGAGCGGCTGGTCGAGGTGCTGGACCCGGTGCGCTCGCAGGCGCATCATCCGCTGTTCCAGGTGGCGCTGTTCTTCCAGAACATGGACCGAGCGGAGCTCGAGCTGCCCGGCCTGTCGGTCGGCGCGGTCGAACTCGACGGCGCGGTGGCCAAATTCGATCTGCAGCTGACGGTGACGCCGCAGGAAGGTCCGGACGCGGGCCTGGCCGCCATGTTCACTTATGCCACCGACCTTTTCGATGAGGGTTCGGTCGCCGAATTCGCGGCGCGCCTGAACCGGTTGCTGCGCGCGGTCGTGGCCGACCCCGATCGCGCACTGGGCGGGATCGACCTGCTCAGCGTGGTCGAGCGCGATCGAATCCTGCACGAGTGGAACGACACCCGTTACCCCGTCCGCTCCGAATTGCTGCTCGACGGATATCGCCGTGCCGTCGAAGCGAATCCGGAACGGATCGCCGTTGCTTACGAGGGCGCCGAGCTGACTTATCGTGAGTTCGATGCGCGGGTGAATCGGCTGGCGCGTTTGTTGATTTCGCAGGGTGTGGGTGCGGAGTCGTTGGTGGGGTTGGCGGTTCGGCGGTCGTTGGATCTCGTGGTGGGGATGTATGCGGTGGTGGCGTCGGGTGGGGCGTATGTGCCGTTGGATCCGGATCATCCGGCCGAACGCATCGCGCACATCCTCGACACCGCTCGCCCCCTCTGTGTCGTGACGACCAGCGCCGACGCGGCGGCCCTGCCCGAGGACGTCCGGACGCTCGCCGTCGACACCCTGGATCTCGACGGCTTCGACGACAGCCCGGTTCGCCCGGAGGAACTGCTGCGTCCGGTGCTGCCGGAGCACCCGGCGTACGTGATCTTCACGTCGGGATCGACCGGCAGGCCCAAGGGCGTCGCGGTGTCCCATGCGGCGATCGACAACCAGATCGCGTGGATGCTGGCGGAATACCCGCTGGGCCCGGACGACGTGTACCTGCAGAAGACGGCGACGACGTTCGACGTCTCGCTGTGGGGCTACTTCATGCCGTTGCGTGCGGGAGCGAAGCTCGTCGTCGCCACGCCGGACGGGCACCGCGACCCCGCCTACGTCGCGGAAACCATTGCGGCGCAGGGTGTGACGGTGACGGACTTCGTGCCGTCCATGCTGACCGTCTTCGCCGCGCACACCACGCCCGGCAGCTGCCCGACGCTGAAGCACGTCTTCGTGATCGGCGAGGCGCTGCCCCCGGAGACCGTGGGAGCCATGCACGTGGTGTCCGACGCCGCGGTGCACAACTTGTACGGCCCGACCGAGGCGGCGGTCTCGGTGACCTACTGGCCCGCGTCGGCGGACGAGCGCAGCGTGCCGATCGGTCTGCCCCAGTGGAACACCCAGGTGTACGTCCTGGACTCGTGGTTGCGGCCGGTGCCGGTGGGTGTGCCCGGTGAGCTGTACCTCGCCGGTGATCAGCTGGCCCGCGGATATGTGCGGCGTCCCGATCTCACCGCGGACCGGTTCGTCGCCAACCCCTTCGGCAACGGTGACCGGATGTACCGCACCGGTGACCTCGTCGTATGGCGCAAGGACGCCGACGACGCGGTCCTCGACTATCTCGGCCGGACCGATTTCCAGGTGAAGTTCCGTGGTCAGCGGATCGAGCTGGGCGAGATCGAGACGGCGCTGCTGGCGCAGCCTTCGGTGAGCCAGGCGGTGGCGCTCGTGTCGCCTTCATCGCTGGGCGACCAACTCGTGGCTTACGTCGTCCCCACTCCGGGAGCCCGGATCGACACGCAGGAACTGCGCTCCGCGATCGGTGAGACGTTGCCCGCCTATATGGTTCCGGGCGCCATCGTCGCGCTGGAGGCGTTCCCGCTGAACTCCAGCGGCAAGCTGGACCGTAAGGCGCTACCGGAGCCCACCTTCGAGACCAAGCACTTCCGTGCGCCCTCGAGCGCGATCGAGGAGATCGTGGCGGGTGTGTTCGGCGAGGTACTCGGTGTGACCCGGGTCGGCGCGGATGACGACTTCTTCGCGCTCGGCGGCAATTCGCTGGTCGCCACCCAAGTCGTGGCGCGTCTCGGCGCGGCGGTCGGTGGCCGCGTGCCGGTGCGGACGCTGTTCGAGACTCCGACGGTGGCCGGGTTGGCGGCGGCGCTGGAGTCGCACACGCACGGTGAGCGCGTGGAGTTGGGCAGTATCGCCCGGCCGGAGCGGTTGCCGTTGTCGTTGGCGCAGCGGCGGATGTGGTTCCTCAACCGCTTCGATCAGTCCGATGAGGCCGCGGAGCAGATCGGTTCGGCGGCCTACAACCTGCCGTTCGCGTTGCGGTTGACCGGTGCGTTGGATGTCGCCGCGCTGGGTGCGGCGCTACAGGATGTGGTCGTGCGCCATGAGGTGCTGCGCACGGTGTATCCGGAGACGGTCGACGGTCCGGTGCAGCTGGTGTTGCCCGCTGGGCAGGTCGCCTTGGATCTCACTCCGCGGGTGCTGGCCGAGTCGGACGTGGCGAGCACGGTGTACGCCTTGGCGGCGACTCCGTTCGACGTGACGGCCGAGGTGCCGTTGCGGGCCGTCCTCATCCAGGTCGACGGAGCGCCCGAGACGTATGTGCTGGCGGTGGTGGTGCATCACATCGCGGCGGATGCGTCGTCGATGGGTCCGTTGGTGCGGGATGTGATGGTGGCGTACGCGGCGCGTAC
>NZ_JBSGCA010000126.1:0-3797 GCF_053601535.1 Nocardia sp. NPDC004718 | reverse complement strand
CTACCAGGAACTACGCGGCCGGGAGATGAACCACAACGCCGCCCTCCGCCAGCTCGGGAACCGGCTCGTGGGCATCCTGCACGGCTGCCTGAAAACCAAAACCCCCTACAGCCAAGAAACAGCCTGGTCACACCGCTACCAACACCTCGCTGCCTGACTTCCCTTGACATCCAAGTTCCTGGGATGTCTGACACGATCGGATTGAAGCCGTTTCGGCTGTCGGCGCTCACGTTATTCCCGGGGGCCGGGTCACGTAATGGGGCAGGTGGTGGGTCCTGGATGATGTTTTATCCGACCTCCTTCTGGTGTGAACCGGCCCGCGGACCTGGTGCAGCGGAAGTTCACGCCGCCGGCGCCGAACCGTATATGGTTTGCCGACATCACGTATGTGTCCACCTGGTCAGGCTGGGTGTACGTGGCGTTCGTGATCGACGCCTACGCCCGTCGGATCATCGGCTGGCGTACTTCGACGTCGATGACCACGACGCTGGTGCTGGACGCGATCGAGCACGCGATCTGGACCCGGGAGCGGGCGGGCTGGAACGTGAAAGATGTTGTCCACCACACAGATAGAGGATCGCAAGCCGGATTCAACTGATCTATTGCGTTCACCGAACGCCTCGGCCGCAGCCGGGATCCAGGCCCAGCGCAGGCGCGGTGGGCTCCAGCTTCGACAACGCCCTCGCCGAGACCGTGAACGGCTTGTACAAAACCGAGCTGATCACGCCGCGTGGCCCCTGGCGCAGCGTCGACCACGTCGAGTTCGCCACCGCCGAATGGGTGGATTGGTTCAACCACCGACGCCTCTACCAATACTGCGGCGACATCCCACCCGCCGAGATGGAAGCCGCCCACTACGCTCAGAACCCAGCCCAGCAACCCGCTGAGCTGTCACACCAGTAAGTCTCCGAACTCACCGGGGCGATTCACTCTGGCTCGTGACTACTGGGGTGTCGGTGTTGGTGGAGTATTTGGCCGAGCAGCTCGAGATCGCGGACTTGTCGTGTGTGAAGACTTACACTCGCCGGGATCAGACTCGGTTGGAGCATCGGTGGGAGATCTCCAGGGCCGATCAGCTTGCGGTCCGCGTCGTCCAGGACGAAAAACCGCTCCAGCTCCTCCTCCGTCGGCGGACCACCGAAGCGGCCGTACAGCGCGACCTGCCGATCGGTCAGGAAGTGTTCCTCATCCAGCGACACGAATCGTCAACATACGCAGAACAATCCATGATCACCTGGGTATGCCCTCCGGCCAGGACCGGGATCAGTCTTCACTACCGCTGTTTTTTACAAGATCACGCGTCGATGTCGTAGTCGAGGAACGGAATGAACTCCTCCCACGAGTTCTCCCAAAGACGCACGATCGCACCGTATTTCGAGCCCCACCGGTCAGTGAGTTCATCCAGCGCTGCGCGCGCCGCATCAGCGTTGACGGCGGTGTAGATCGGTTTCACATCCCGTCGCAGCGCATCCCAATGCTGACGCCCGGCCAGCCGGAAGGTGTTGCGGATCAAATGGATGATGCAGGTCTGGACCGTGGCCAGCGGCCACACGTTCCCGACCACCTCCGGCAGCCCTTTGAGGCCGTCGCAGACCAGGAAGAACACGTCTTTGACCCCGCGGTTGCGGATGTCGGTGAGCACGCTGAGCCAGAACTTCGCGCCTTCACCGCCGGTGCGGCCCACAACCCAAGGATGTCCTTCTCGCCAGTGACGCTGACCCCGATCGCGGCGTAGATCGGGCGGTTGGCGACCTGCCCATCACGGACCTTCACCACGATCGCATCGATGAAGATGGCCACGTAGACCTCATCCAGCGGCCGGCACGACCACTCCTGCATCTCCGCGACCACTTTGTCGGTGATGCGCGAGACCGTCTCCTTCGACACCGACGCGCCATAGATCTCGGCGAAGTGCGTCGAGATCTCCCCGGTGGTCAGGCCTTTGGCATACAGCGACAGCACGATCTCATCCACCCCGGTCAACCGGCGCTGGCGCTTGCGGACGATCTGAGGTTCGAAACTGCCGTCGCGATCGCGGGGCACCTCGATCGGCACCGGCCCGCTCGTGTCGGTCAGCACCGTCTTCGGCCTGGTCCCGTTGCGCACATTCGCCGAGTCCCGCTCCGCGGGTGGCTGGTTCGGCTCGAATCCCAGATGTTCGGTCATCTCCTCGTTCAACGCCGTCTCGAGGACGGTCTTGGTGAACTGTTTGAGCAGCTGACGGGACCCCGGTGTTCGGTCCAGGTGATCTGGCCCCCGCTCGTCGGTCCGCGCTTACGAGAGTTGAGGGCTTGGTTGGATGTCGAGCCACAGGGTCTCATACTCGGTGGGGCTGAGGTGGCCGAGGTAGGAGTGACGGCGCTCGTTGTTGTAGAAGGTGTCGATCCAGTCAGCCATCGCGATGGTCAGCTCGAGGGTTGTCGACCACTTCCTGGTGTTGAGGAGTTCGGTTTGCATCCGTCCCCAGAATGACTCCATCGCTGCGTTGTCGAAGCAATCACCGACAGTTCCGAACGAAGGCAGAATCCTGTGCCGGCGGAGGTTCTCACCGAACGACCACGAGGTGAATTGTGTTCCGTGATCTGCATGCACGATCAACCCCTCGGCGGTGACGCGTTCTGTCATTGCCATGTTGACCGCGTTGTTGACCAACAGCGTGTCGGCAATGGTGGAAAAGGATCGGCCGACGATCTTCTTGCTGAAGCAGTCCAAAATGGCGCAGCAATAGACTTTTCCGTCTCTTGCGGGATGTTCGGTGATGTCGGTGCACCACAGCTCGTTGGGGCGGGCAGCGGTGAAGGCCCGGTTCACCAGGTCCGCGGGAGTGCTCACTGCGAGCATCGGGTGGCCACGTCGTTTGCGTCTGGGCAGGCCGAACAGCCCCCGCTCGGCCATGATCGAGGCAACCAGCTTGTGGTTGACGATCATCTCGCGCTC
Source organism: Nocardia sp. NPDC004718 (assembly GCF_053601535.1). NCBI lineage: Bacteria > Bacillati > Actinomycetota > Actinomycetes > Mycobacteriales > Nocardiaceae > Nocardia > Nocardia sp. NPDC004718. The sequence goes on along the minus strand of NZ_JBSGCA010000126.1, from coordinate 860 downwards.
GGCCAGCAACGCGGCCTTGATCCGGCGTTTGCCGTAGGTTCCACGGGACTGGGCATGAATCCGGGATATCTCATCGGCGACCACAATCCTGCGAATCGTTCTGGTGGACAACGGCTGCCGCCGTTGCCGCAGAAAGGTGGATCTGTGCACTCCAGCGATTCGGCAGGCCGACCGCCCCGAATGTCCGAGTGCGATCAGCCCTTCGACGACCGCGATCCGCCTTTTGGGGACACCACCGCCTGCGCATCGAACAATTCGCAGGCGTCGCGAGTGAGTTTCAATTCGGCTTCCAATGCGGCGATCCTCTTCTTCGCCGGGGCCAGCTCATCAGCTTCCACGCTCGGAATGCCCTCGCGGACTCCTGCATCGACGAGGACCTGCGCCTTCCACCGGAACAAGGTGGCAGGCGAGATCCCTGTCTCGGCCGCTATCTCGGCGACGGGCTCGCCGGCCCGCGGCCGAGCACACACCTGCCGTCGCATCGCCAGCGGAAAGGATTTAGGCATCGTGACCTCCTGCGGGTCAGTCTGCTCAACTCTCAAAACCACGGCCCCCTCAGCGGGGGCCAGATCACCCGGACCGAACCAGAGGGGTCAGGTCACAGCCCGTTCGGCCCGGTCAGGGACAAGCCCTGTTCCTTGGCCATCCGCACCAGCTCCGCCGCTGCCAGCTCCTCGGCCGACGCCTCGGCCTTCTTCCTCGCCACGGCATCAAGTGTCGTCATCACGGCACCCTCCCGCTGAACTTCATTCAGCGCGTCAGGCCGCAAACGCCAACTTGTTGAATCGGGGCCGGAGTTCGTGGTCTGCAGCCATGATCTTCGAGGCTGCGGTCGGGGTCGCTCGGCAAACACCTGTCGC
>NZ_JBSGCA010000125.1:0-3808 GCF_053601535.1 Nocardia sp. NPDC004718 | reverse complement strand
CCACCGAGCGACGCAACGCCAGCGCCACCCGCGACTCCGGACCGACACCCAGCGAAATCAAATGCCGCGCAAGACGATTCACCCGAACATCGAGTGCGCCGTAGGTGATCGACTCGCCGTCCTCGGTGACGAGCGCGACTTCCTTCGGCCCGGCCGCCACCGTGGTGTCCAGCAGCGACACCAGCGTGGCGGAGGTGTCCACCGGCTGGTCGGTCGCGTTGCGCGCGCTCAGCAACTGGGTCCGCTCTGCGGCGTCCAGCAGTTCGAGGTCGCCGACCGGGGTGCGCGGCGCGGCGACGATCTCGCCGAGCAGACGCGCGAACCGGTCGGTGAAGCCCTGCACCGTCGCGCGGTCGAACATGTCGGTCGCGTAGGTGAAGAAGCCGGTGATGCCCACGGGCGCGCCGGCGTCGTCGTAGCGGTCGGTCGCGATCAGGTGCAGGTCGAACTGGGACAGCTCGGTGTCGATGTCCAGGCCGGACACGCTCAGGCCGGGCAACTCCAGCGCGGACTGCGCCAGGTTCTGGAACGACAGACCCACCTGGAACAGCGGGTGCCGGGCGGTCGAACGCACCGGGTTGAGCACCTCCACCAGGCGCTCGAACGGCACGTCGGCGTTGGCGAACGCCTGGATGTCGGTCTCGCGCTGGCGGGCCAGCAGATCGGTGAACGCCTCGCCCGCCTCGACCCGGGTGCGGAACACCAGGGTGTTGACGAACATGCCGATCAGGTCGTCCAGAACGGCTTCGCCACGGCCCGCCATCGGCGTGCCGATCGCGATGTCGTCGGTGCCCGACAACCGGGCCAGCAGGACCGCCAGCGCGGTGTGCACGACCATGAACAGCGTCGCGCCCTCCGCGCGCGCCAGCTCGATCAGCGCCTGATGGGTCTGCGCGTCCACCCGCAGCTCGACCTTGCCGCCCGCGAACGACTGCACCGCGGGGCGCGGCCGGTCCGAGGGCAGGTCCAGCTGATCGGGCAGCTCGGCCAGCGCCTGGCGCCAGTAGGCGACCTGCTTGGCGGCCAGCGACTCCGGATCCGCCCCGTCGCCGAGCAGTTCGCGCTGCCAGATGCTGTAGTCCGCGTACTGGACCTCCAGCGGCGCCCAGTTCGGCGCCTCGCCCGCCGACCGCGCGGCGTAGGCGATCATCAGGTCCCTGGTCAGCGGGCCGACCGAGGAGCCGTCACCGGAGATGTGGTGCACGACCATGGCCAGCACGTAGTCCACCGACCCGTCCGCCGGAGTCTGCGCACCCTCCCCGGCGATCTGGAACAGCGCGACCTTCACCGGCACCTCGGTCGTGACATCGAAGATCGTCGAGGTCAGCGCCACCACGGCCGACTCGATCTGCGACGGTGCGACCACCCGCACCTCCAGGCGCGGCACGGCTTGGGCGGGCGGCAGGATGACCTGCACCGGGCCCGCCTCGGTCTGCGGGTAGACCGTCCGCAGGATCTCGTGGCGGCTCACCAGGTCCGCGATCGCGGCACGCAGCGCGGCCACGTCCAACGCGCCGGACAACCGCACCGCGATCGGCACGTTGTAGGCCGCCGACTGGGTGTCGAACCGGTTGAGGAACCACATGCGCTGCTGCGCCAGCGACAGCGGGATGCGCTCCGGCCGCGGGCCCGCCGTGAGCGCCCGGCGGCCGCCCATGTCGGCGTGCTGCTCCACCCGCACCGCCAGCGCGGCGACGGTGGACGCCTCGAACAGCAGACGCACCGGCACCCGCGTGTTGAGCGCCTCGCCCAGGCGGGCGGCGACCTGCGTGGCCAGCAGCGAGTTACCGCCCCAGGCGAAGAAGTCGTCGTCCAGGCCGAGGCGCTTGGCCTCGCCGCCTTCGCGATCGGACAGCCGCAGCACCTCGGCGAAGGTGTTCGCCACGATCTGCTCGATCGGCGTGACCGGCGCGCGGAACACCGCCTTCTCGAAGGTGGGCTCCGGCAGCGCCTTACGATCCAGCTTGCCGTTGGCGTTGAGCGGCAACGCCTCCAGCCCGATCAGCATCGACGGCACCATGTACGACGGCAGCTCGGCCGACAGCGCGGACTGCAGCGCCCGCTTGTCCAGCGCGCCCGTGCGGGTCACCACGTAGGCGACCAGCCGATCGCCGATGCTCGGATCGGTGTGCGCGACGACGGCCGCGGCGCTCACCGCGTCCTGCCGCAGCAACGCGGCCTCGATCTCGCCGAGCTCGATGCGGAAGCCGCGGATCTTCACCTGGAAGTCGGTGCGGCCGCGGTAGTCCAGCTCGCCGGTGGCGCTCCAGGCCACCAGGTCGCCGGTGCGGTACATCCGGTCGCCCGGCGCGCCGAACGGGTCGGCGACGAACCGGTCCGCGGTCAGGTCCGCACGACCGAAGTACCCGCGCGCCAGCTGCGCACCGGCCAGGTACAACTCACCCGAGACACCGACCGGAACCGGCCGCAGGCGGGAGTCGAGCACGTAGACCCGGCTGTTCCACTCCGGCGCGCCGATCGACACCGCCGCCTCGTCGGCATCGGTGACCAGGTGGCTGGTGATCGACACCGCCGCCTCGGTCGGACCGTAGAGGTTGTGTAGTTCGGCGGCGTTGTTACGGCGCAACCGCTGGGCGGTCGCGGCGGGCAGCGCCTCACCGATGGCCAGCACCCGCCGCAGCGAGTCCGACAGGCGGCCACCGGATTCGGTGAGCAGTGCGTCCAGCATGGACGGCACCACGTGCAGCGTGGTGACGCCGGTGGCGCGCATCAGCTCGTTCAGGTACGCCGGGTCGCGATGCCCGTCGGCGGACGAGATCACCAGGCGGCCGCCGGAAACCGCGGCCGACCAGAACTCCCACACCGAGAGGTCGAACGTCGCCGCCGTCTTCAGCAGCACCGCGTCGCCAGCGCCCAGCTCGAAGACAGATGTCTCCCATTGCAGCTGGTTGGCGATCGCCGCGTGCGGCACCGCGACGCCCTTCGGCTGACCGGTGGAACCGGAGGTGAAGATCACGTACGCGGTGTTCGCCGGGGTCAGCGCACCCGTGCGCTCGGCCGCGGTCACCGGAGCCGTCGGGTACTCGGCGAGGTCGAGCCCGTCGATCTGCACGACATCGGCCGCCGCGGTGTGGAACCCGTCCCGGCCGGTGGTCAGCACGCACACCGGCGCGGCGGTGCCCAGGATGTAGTCGGTCCGCTCTGCGGGCTGGTCCGGATCGATCGGCACGTACGCCGCACCGGCCTTCGCGACCGCGTACATGGCGATCACGAGGTCGCTGCTGCGGCGGATCGCCAGCGCGACCCGGTCCTCCGGGCCGACGCCGCGGCCGATCAGGTACCGGGCCAGGCGGTTGACCCGCGCGTCCAGCCCGGCGTAGGTCAGCTCGCGACGGCCGGTCGGCTCGTCGGCGACCAACGCCACGGCCGCCGGGGTCGCGGCCACCGTGGCGTCCAGCAAGGACACCAGCGTCGCGGTCGGGTCGACCTCGTGCTCGGTGGCGTTCCACGCGGTGAGGATGCGCTCGCTCTCCTCGGCCGCGAGCAAGTCGATCTCGCCCACCCGCACCGTGGCGTCGGCCAGCACGGCGTCGAGCACCCGCAGGAACCGGTCGGCGAAGCCCTGCACCGTGTCCTCGTCGAACAGGTCGGTGGCGTAGCCGAATTCGGTGATGATCTCGGCGGGCGTGCCGTCGTCGGCGTACCGGTCGTAGAGCGTGACGTGCAGGTCGGTCTTGGCCAGCTGCGAGTCGAAGTTCACCGCGCTCACCGTCAGGCCGGGCAGCTCGAAGGTGGTCTCGGCCAGGTTCTGGAACGACAGGCCCACCTGGAACAGCGGGTTGCGCGC
>NZ_JBSGCA010000124.1:0-3873 GCF_053601535.1 Nocardia sp. NPDC004718 | reverse complement strand
TGGCCCCGGTACTCACGAACCCACTTCTGCTGCGGACCAATTCCCACCTCCACACCTCCACGATCGAGGTGTTGCAACGATCAGTTGAATCCGGCTTGAGCGCCGTGGTCGCTGTGGATGACCGTCCGATCGGGTGAGTGTGCGGCGATGGCCATGTCGGGCGCGGCCGGTACCAGCGATGCCGTCTGACGGGAGTTCGATGGCCCAGCCCACGATGCGTCGGGAGTAGGCGTCGATCACCGCGCAGCAATACACCTTCCCTTCACGGGTCGGATGCTCGGTGATGTCGGTGCACCACAGGTGGTTCTCCCGCCCTGCGGTGAAGTTCCGGTTCACCAGATCCGAGTGCGTGGCCTGGTCCTGTTTGCTGATATAGCGTTTCCTGGAGTCCGAGAAACCCTACAGTCCAATGCGTTTCATGATCAAGTGCACTTGCCCGGACCCCACATCGATACCCATACCGATGGTGAGCTCGGCAAGGATGCGGCGCACGCTGTAGCAGCCGCGTGACGCGGAGTGCACGGCGCGAATAGTTTCGGCAAGCATGTCGTGGCGTAGTCGGCGCTGGCTGGGTGGCCGGTTGCGGTGATGGCGGTAGCCACGCTCGGAAATCCCGAGCACACGGCATGCGGTGCGGGTGTTGATTCCTTGCCCGGTCAAGGCCGTGACAACCGGGAACCGCCTTTTGGGCTGATCGTGGTGTCGTGAAGGATCTCGGCCGCCAGTCGTGTCGCACGCAACTCTTCCTCGAGCTGCTTGATCCGGTTCAATGCGTCTCGTAGCTGGACCGATTCGACCGTCGGCGTGCCCGGCGCCTCACCGAGATCAATCAGGGCCTGCTGCTTCCATCGGTACAGCGAGCCCTCGGTAACTCCCAGATCGCGGGCAACATCGGCGACCCGCCGACCTTCGTCGAGGATCAGAGCTACAGCACGCTCACGAAACTGCGGTGAGTACATCATCGGCACGGGTGGAGATCCTTCCATCCCACGGGTAGGAATCTCACAACCCAGCGGACAAAATCTCAGGACAGCCCAAAGCGACCCCCAACCCGTGACGGTTCACTCTCCATCAAACCCGGGGCTTGACAGTCTTCGGGTTCTGCGTGTCTGGAGTGGCCCTGGCAGACTGATGCGTACTCATGTCAGCGGTGACCAGCCCAGCGGGGCGACGTCTGATCGAGTTTGAGGAGGAAGGATGACGCTGAGCCGCAAGGGATCGCGTCGTATCACAGTCGATGGTGTTGTTTACCGTTGGAGACTGCGAGCAAAGCCGACCTATAGCCAAGGAATGTGCATCTATGCAGTCGATCGGCCAGAACGCGGCGGCACCACCCTCCTGGTCACAACGGACCGACTCCACCCCAGCATCGCCTGGATAAAAAGTGCGATAAGACCCGTGTTGCCAGCAGAGGTTGCCAACACGATCAGGATTGCGCTCGCACGTGGATGGGAGCCGGCCACCAACGGGTCTCCTTTCCACCTCGATTTGTCGGACGGGCTCTCGCACGGTCCGCTGTAGTCCCCGGCCAAGCCGCAGTCTGGCAGGCGGTGTCGTGATCTCGTGCGTCCGGAACTCCCCGTGGGGCTCGTTGTAACGAGACTCGAGGGTGAACGTGGCCTTTTAGACCGCGTTTTCGGGGTTGCCGAGGGCGGTCAGGCGGGCGAACTGGTCGTCAGACATAGCGATATGCAGTGCTTCCATGTTCTCTGCGAGGTGCGTGAGCGAGGTGGTGCCCGGGATCGGGATTGTCGTCGGTGAGCGGTGCAGCAGCCAAGCGAGTGCGACTTGGGCGGGCGTCGCGTCGATCTGCGCAGCGATCGTGGCGACCGGGCTGTCGGGGCGGGCGTGTTCTCCCATGGCGATGGGGAAGTAGGGTATGAAGGCGATGCCGTGCTTGGATGTGTAGTCCAGAACGGAATCGTGCTGGCGGGCAATCAGATTGTAATGGTTCTGCACCGCCGCGATCGGGGTGATGGCCGTGGCGGTTTGCAGTTCTTGTAGCGAGACTTCCGACAGGCCGATGTGCCGTACCTTGCCTTCCAGTTGGAGTTGATGCAAGGTTCCGACCTGGTCGGCGAGCGGCACGGTGGGATCGATGCGATGCAGGTAGAGCAGATCGATGCGGTCCACTTGTAGTCTCCGCAGGCTCAGTTCAGTTTGCTGGCGTAGATAGGCGGGGCGGCCGAGTGGTACCCATTCTTCGGGCCCGGGTCGGGTATTGCCGACTTTGGTGGCGACCACCAAATCGCCCCGATAGGGGTGCAGCGCCTCGGCGACGAGTTCCTCATTCGCGCCCAGCGCATATGCGTCGGCGGTGTCGATCAGATTCACTCCCAGTTCGATCGCGCCGCGCAGCACAGCGAGCATTGCGGCGCGATCGGTCGGAGCCCGCCAGATGTGTGCGGTGCCACCACCGCGGGATGTGGGTGTGTCGGTGAGCCGCATAGCACCGTAGCCGATCCGGCGTACCGGAAGATCGCCACCGAGGTTGAAGATTTCGCTTGCTGTTGCCACCATGCACTCACCGTAGAATTTGACATAGATGCGAGATTCAAGTGATCGTGAGGTGTATCACATGAGGATCGGTGAGTTGTCCCGAGTCACCGGCGTCAACCCGCGGTTGTTGCGGTACTACGAGCAGCAGGGCCTGCTCACCACCCAGCGCGCCGCCGGTGGCCACCGCCGCTTCGGCGAGGACGCACCGGCCACGGTCGGTCACATCCGAGCCATGCTCGCAGCGGGGCTGTCAACCAGGGTCATTCAGCAGGTACTGCCCTGCGTGGAAGCACCGGGACCGCAACTCAATGCCTGCGTTGCCGATATTCTGCGAGAACGTTTGCGCGATATCGTCGAGCAGATCACCACCCTGGAACACGCACGTTCTGCCCTCACCGACATGCTGGCGACCGCGACACAGTCGTAGCACCCTCGATACCACCTACTTATCGGAGTCGCCGTAGTATCGGGCGAATTTCGGGCGAATGACATAGTGGGGCGGGTAGAGCAGCACGGCACCGCAGGGCCGAGAACCTGCGTCGCTACTTCAAACCCTCCCCACAAGCTATGCGCGAACTCACCAGCCTCATCGGCCCGGCACATCCCGACACCCACCGACCAGCGGCTACGCCATATCCGCCCGAAATTCGGCCGATACTACGGCGACCCCAATAACCCACGCCGAACAAACAACGGGAGCCCCGGCCACACCGGGGCTCCCGCATATGCGACCGATGTCCGAAGGGGACGAACACCGACCTCAACGATCAGATCCTGCCATCGGCCACCTACAACACACCATCACTGCTGGTCAAGCCATACGGGTTGTTTTCTGCGCCGAATACTGGAACCCCCTTGTCATCGGATGGCCTGGTCTTGCAAGCTCTTTGGGCACAGACCGCTATTGCGTCCACGAATCCACTGCGCGATTGCAGCCATAGCGGAAAGCAGCGAAATCCCGACGGCGACTATCGCAGACCAGGTGAGACTGTAGGTCGCGTAGGAAACCTTACGAAACCCGGGTGCCGGATAGTTGTCGTGTCCCCTTGCCCATCGGATCAGCAATCCGACCTGCGTCCCCGGATCCCGGGCCGTCCCATACGACACCACTCGCGTCAGGTCATCACCCATACTGTTAAGATAAATCGCGGTGGCGATCGCGAAAATCGCCACGAGAACCGTGGCCACCATCGCCAGGCGCGCGAACGCCTCGGTGCGGACCACACTGTTGACCGCCACGCTGCACACCGCGATGACGATCGCGACGCTGGTGAGGATGGGGACTGCCCTCGGTTTGGTTGACTCCTGACCTGTGAGGATTGCTCCTCGCTGGAAGGATGTCCCCCATGCCGAAGCCGTATCCCGAAGAGTTCC
>NZ_JBSGCA010000123.1:0-4358 GCF_053601535.1 Nocardia sp. NPDC004718 | reverse complement strand
CGCAAGCGAGTCGAGCGGCTGATGCGGGGTGCCGGGTTGCAGGGCGCGTTCCTGCGCAAGAAGTGGCGCCTGGGTTCGACTCGGCAGGATCCGCGATATCGGTCAGGTAGACGCGCAGAACGATAATGTCGTCCTCGGCGGCACCGCAGGCTTCGGTGAGCGCCCGAACCCGCCGGAATGCCTCCTGTGCCTGGAGGTAGGTGTCGTCACCGCCGACCACTGTCCCGTCCGGCCCGCCCGCATGCATCCCGGACAGGAAGAACCGTTCACCGTGCACCCGGGCGTTGCTGAACATGCGCGGCCGCGGCGCGTCCGGAACAGTTGCCGCCGCAACCCGGGTCATGCGCTGCGCCGTTCGTCGGATTCACGGGTCAGCCGCTCGCGGACCGACATGAAGTCGTAGGTCGGGTAGAAGTCGGTGTGAAACACACCCAACGGCCGCCGTTCCAGCTCCACATTGACCGCAGCGAGCTTCGCGAACGGCAATCGCAGGGGTCACGATCTGTGTTACACCCATCGCCACGACCCAGGAGACCACCTCGCCGCCCGCCAGCGGAAAGTGCTGCCACCAGCCCGCGTCGTCGAGCTTGCACTGGATCTGTTCCATGTTCTGCGATTGGTCGTGCCGGAGGAACACGGTCAGCATCATTGTGTCGGCCAAGTCGGCATGGGTCGTGGTCATACCGGATCGCCTGCCAGTATCGCTGCCTGCTTCTTCGCGTCCGCCCGGTAGATCCGGCGGATCCGCGCGACACCGAGGTCGTGCTGGTACAGGTGCTCCTGGTGATCGGCGTCGGCGGCCAGCGCCTCGAGCACTTCGCGGTCCTGTTCGAGCACCTCCCAGTGCCGGGCCTCGAGCCGGGTGCGGTAGAGGAATCGCCACACCTCACGCTCCCAGCCGTCCACGCGGCGGGTGCGCCAGTGGAAGATCGCGGAGTTATCGGCGTCGATCGGTGTAGCCATGCCGACGATACCGAATACGCCGCCGGGGCCGGCGTTCGGCGCGTAAGGGATCTCGAGGTCGACGTAGTCCATGGATCCGCGCACGTACTCGACCCAGTCGAAGTTCACGCCGACCTGATCGGTCTTCTCGAAGAAGAAGCCGCGGTCGGTTTCCCGGATCCGGAAGCGCGCCGATGTGTCGCCGCCGAACATCGAGTGCGAATCGCGGTGCAGGAACGCACCGTGCATCGGGTCGAGGACATTGTCCATGTAGAAGCGCCAGGGCCCAGCCCATTCCGCGAAGTTCGGGAACCAGGAGACGGACTCGTCGGTGAGCCGGTCGGGCAGCACGAACGGCGTGGGCTCGGAATCCTGGGTCAGCGGCACGAACGCGAAGATGGTGTCGGCGGCCTCGACAACGCGCAGCGATACCGTTGCTCGTTTACCTTCGAGCGCGCAGCCGGGCATCCCGGGTACGGAGACGACGGTGCCGGTGCCGTCCACCTGGACGCCGTGGTATTTGCAGGCGAGCCGGTCGCCGAGGTGCTGGCCGACCGACAGCGGGGCGCTGCGATGCGGGCATCGGTCCTCGAGCATATGGACGGTCCCCCGGGGATCCCGGAACAGCACCCAGTCGACGGACAACCGGGTGACCTTCTTGGATTCACCGGGCTTCACCATGCGCGAGGGCAGGATCGGATACCACCGGTCGCGCACCCCTGCGGCGGCAATATCGGCGGCGGTCATATTCTTGCGGACGCCGACCGCGCGCTTCTTCGGACCGCCGGTCGCGGTCGGGGCGGCTGTGGTCGCGGTGGTCATCTCAGTCTCCCAATCGTCGCATCTCGGCGCGGAAATTATCTTCGGTCCAGGTCTGTCCGTCGGGAGCGTGCAGCCCCAGATCGTTCAGTCCGGCGATCAGCCCGGGCAGATCGTGGATGCCCCGGCCGAAGATCTCCATGATCGAACCGGACAGCTTGGTCTCGTAGGGGCTGATCGGTTCGGGGTGTGTCTGGTTGGGTTCGAGGTAGTGCGCAGCCTGTTCAGGCATTGGTTTTCTCCTGTCGCTGCGATGCCATGGCATCGAGACCTTCGGTGATGATGGTGAACGCGGTGACCCATTCGTTGAACGACGCGGCGCGTTCGCGGTGGGCCGGGATCGTGCCGCCGTCGATCACGACGAACACACCGTTGTCGATGCCACCGGCGATGCTCTGGGCGTGCGCGATATCCACACGCTCGTCGGGGACCGAGGCGATAACCAGGGTCGGGACGACCACCTGTGCCAGTAGTTCGCCGTACCCGGGAGCGTCCAGGTCGACCTCCGGATCGCCGAGTATGAGGCTGGTGACGAGCGCGGGATACCGGGAGGCGAGGGCAATGGCACCGTAGGTCGTGGCACCCGTGGCGAGGAGGTGTACGCGGTCGTGGCCGCGGGCCGTCATATCGGCGGCGATCTCGTGCACCCAAGCGTCGACGGACTCCGGGTCGGCCGGGGGCGGCGCGACGGACCGGTGCGCGATCGCACCGAGCGTTTCGACCTGGTCGGCGAACCAGCGAGCCGGGTCCGGTCCGGTGTGCAGGCACACCAGCGCGTGCGCCGGGCTGTCGTCGTCACAGTCGTTGCGGGTCATCGGATCAGCCCTCCTGAACCGGGATGCGCACCGGTGGGGTGAACGGGCCCGGCGGCGGTTCGACCGCGGACACTTCGACCTCGATGATCGCCGGACGGAGGGTCGACACCGCGTCCGCGAAGGCCTTCTCGAAACGTCCCGGGCCCTCGATCAGGGTGTAGGGCATATCGAGTGCGGCCGCGAGCAGATCGAACCGGGGTGTGAACAGGTCGACACCGGACCGGTCGAAGCCGTTGGCCGCCTGCATATTCCGTAGTACGCCGTAACCACCGTCGTTGAAGATCACCACGACGCACCACGCACCACTGCCGGCGAGCGAGGCGAGTTCGCCGAGGTGTACGGCGAGACCGCCGTCCCCGGCGATCACCGCGGTCGGCACTTCGGGCCGGCCCAGCGCGGCACCGATCCCCATCGCGAGCCCCTGGCCGATACCACCACCGAGCGGGAAGATATTGGTCTCGCGTTCGTATAAGGGCAGCAACCGGTTGCCCCACTGGCTGGAGGGGATGGTCACATCGCGCGCGACCACGGATTCGCGCGGCAGTACCGACCGCATCCCTTCGCAGATCTCCGCGTACCCGCCGATATAGGCCGTGAGCGCCGCGCGGACAGCCACCCGGGTGTCGGTAACCCGACCGGACCACCCCGGGTCGACCGCCGTAGTCGTCAGGCCGTCGTTGATCGCGGCGAGGGTCGTCGCGGCATCACCCACGAGACCGACTTTCGCCGGGTAGATACGGCCGATGGCCGCCGGGTCCACATCGATCTGGATCTGCGTGACCGGTAACCGCAGGTGGTAGCTCTTGGTCTCGTTGGAGCGGAAGTGAGTGCCGATCGACAGCAGCAGGTCGGCGTCCGCGAGCAGTGGCGCGACCTCCGGCGCCGTTGCGAAGTTCCCGATCACCAGCGGGTCGTCCTCGGGCACGATCGCGCGCCCCGAGTTGCTGGTCAGCAGCCCCGCCCCGAGGGTATGCAGCAGAGTGGCCAGTTCAACTTGCGCGCCAGCCGCTCCCCCGCCCACCCAGAGCAATGGGCGCTCGGCCGCCGACAGCAACGCGACGGCCGCGGCAATCGCATCGGGCTCCGGTACCGGCACGTCGAAGACCGGCGGTTCGTATTCACGCTGGTCGGCTGGACGCGCCAGATACTGCAGATCCGAGGGCCATTCCACGCTGGCCGGGCCCTGCGGAGCGGACAGAATATGGGCGATGGCGGTTTCCAGATCCGCTTCGACATCCTCGGCGCGTTCGATGGTCGCCGCATAGCGGGAGACGGCGTCGAGCATCTGCAGCTGTTTGGGCACCTCGTGAATGACGCCCCGGGTCGAACCGCCGGAACCGAGGTACTCGCTCTCGATCTGACCGGTCACGTGCAGCACCCGACTACCCGCGGTCAGCGCTTCGAGCATGGAACCCGCGGCATTGCCGGCCCCGGTTCCGGTACTGGTGATCGCGACACCGATCTTTCCGGTCGCTCGCGCGTACCCGTCGGCGGCGTTGACCGCCGCCGCTTCGTGACGCACCTCCACGAATCGCAGCTCCCGCGCCACCGCTTCGACGAGTGGCAGGTTGTGGATGCTGATCACGCCGAAGGCGGTGTCGATACCGTGCCTGCGCATCACGGCGACGAGCACATCGCCCCCGGTGGGTGCCTTCGCGCCGGGGCTGTCGGTGGTCGTCATGGTGGGTCCCTAAGTTTGTAGGTGTCTGGGGTTGGTGCCCTGGATGCCCAGAGCGGTGGGGTGTAGCTGATGGTTGCTTGCCGTTGGTTTGGCTCCGAAGG
>NZ_JBSGCA010000122.1:0-4540 GCF_053601535.1 Nocardia sp. NPDC004718 | reverse complement strand
GCCCGCCGCGCCCCCCCCCCACCCCCCCCACAAACCCTGCCGGGGGGGGGCGCCACACGCCGGGGGGGGGGGCGGGGTGCCCCCCGCCGGACAACTCACGCGCCGGTCGGCGGCTCCCCGACGGTCGTCGTCGGATCGATGACGCCGAAGACCTCACCCTGTGGCCCCTGGACGAGGCCCATGCGGCCGAAAGGACTGTCGTCGGGTCCGGACATGACGGTGGCGCCGAGATCGCGCGCCTTGGCGAGCGCGTCGTCGGTGTTGCCGACCTGGAACCAGACCAGCCAATACGACGGGTTGTCACCCGGCATCTTCGTCGAGTCGTTGATGCCGCCGACGGCGTCCCCGCCCTGCGGCAAGCTGAAGGTGGAGTAGACGAAATTCTCGCCGTCGCCGATTTCGGAGTACTGCCAGCCGAACACATCGGCGTAGAACTCCTGGGCCTTCTTGTAGTCGCTGGTGTGCAGCTCGTTCCAGCAGTAGGCGCCGTGCTCGTTGTACACCCCCGCGCCGCTGTGGGCCTTGGCCTCCCAGATCCCGAAGACCGCGCCGGTGGGGTCGGCGCCGACGACCATGCGGCCGACATCGAGCACGTCGAACGGTTGCATCATCAGCGAACCGCCCGCGGCGGTCACCTTCTCCGCGATGGTGTCGGCGCTGTCGGCGGCGAAGTAGGTGGTCCACACCGACGGCATCGGCATGCCTTCCGGCTTGGGTCCGATGCCCGCGGCCGCGCGGCCGTTGCGCATCGCCATCAGGTATCCCCCCGCTTCGGGCGGGCTGTCCTGGATCTCCCAGCCGAAGAGTGCGCCGTAGAATTCGCGGGCGCGCGCCGGGTCGTCGACCTGGCAGTCGACCCAGCACGGTGTTCCCTGCGGCCAGCTTCCGTCATGAGTGGGCATTGCGGGTGCCTCCTGATACGGGTTGCCGAATGTGCGGCCGAGACAGCCGGCACACGGCTAGTCAACCATCAGCATTCCGTTGGAGTGGGCCGATTCAGCCGAGACTCCGGTCCTGTTCGCGAGCCTGAGACCAGGCGAAAGACCCCCTACACAGATCAGTCCCCGGTAGTCTCGTCGTTTCCGTGATCCTCAGTCGTCGCTGAGTCTCCGGTTTTTTCGACTGGCTTGCCGGGGGCCTAGCCGGATCCTGGGTCGGTGTCTTCACTGCCTACCGACGTCTCAGCTGACAGTGCGCTCACCTACCGGTGCTCCGGTGTAATGAATAGTTTCCTCCACATTTTCCGCTAGTCAAGAGGGTCGGCAGCGCCAATTCTCCGAGTCGGCGCGCCCCTCTTCGCCGCGCCACAGGCATCCTTCAGCAAATCGATCTCGACGTGTACGCTCGGTATCCGAACCATGCGATTGTGACCGGGGTCACACCCCGTCGTCCGACTGCCCCGCCTGCTGGGCGGGCCGTCCCGTTGGAGTTTCCATGGCGCTGCTTCCCACTCCAGTTCCGACGAGGGAAGGCGTGCGCGAGCACACCTGCCGCAACCGCCCCGCCGTGGACCCAGGATCCGTCACTTCGGAGACATGATGAGCGCACCGAACCGATTCGACGAGTTGCAGCATCGCGTCGCGGACCTCGCACCGGTCTTTCGCGAGCCGCTGGACTCGCCCTACGAGATCTCGAACGCGTTGTTCGCCGCCCTCCGGCACGTTCTGCACGACGTGGGCGGCCAGCCGGACACTCCGGTCGAGTACCGGGAGAAGGAGGAAGAGGCCTGGGAGATGAGCACATACGTCACCTGCGAATGCCTCGGCTGGCGCGGCGTATGGAACTCCGAGGAACGCAGGCGAGCGGAGAACGACCTAGGCGCGACGCTGTACTTCGGTCTCCCCTACTACGCACGCTGGGCGACCGTCGCGGCGAAGACGTTGGTCGCCAAGGGATTGATCACCCCCGACGAACTGTCGGCCAAGCTGGACGAAGTACGCGCACGAATGGCGGCGCGCACATGAGCAGGAGGTACCGGATCGGCGACCGTGTGCGCGTCCGCGACGCCACGTCGATGTTCCATACCCGCACCCAGGCCTACACCCGCGGGCACACCGGTGTCGTCGTCGAGTACCGGCCGGAGTGGATCATCCCGGAGGACGAGGCATGGGGGCGGGACGACGGTCGCGTCGAGCCGTTCTACGTCGTGCGATTCCGCCAGAAGGATTTATGGCCCAAATACACCGGCTTCGACGTCGACACCTTGGAGACGGAGGTCTCCGAGCGCTGGCTCGAGCCCGCGGAGGAGGATGCCCAGTGAGCCGGACCCACGATCACGACGCACACGCGCCGATCCGGACCAGCGAGGAGATCAGCGAATTCGAGGTGCTCGAGACGGCGGTGCGGGAACTCGCCATCGAGAAGGGGCTGTTCTCCCAGGAAGACCACCGCAGATTCGCCGAGTGGGCCGAATCGGTGGGTCCGCACGGCGGATCGAAGCTGGTCGCCAAGGCGTGGACCGACCCCGAGTTCAAGGCCCGCCTGCTCGCCGACGGCACCGAGACGTGCAAGGAGATCGGCATCGACTGGCGCGATCCGACCGGATCGGGGACGCCGAGCGACTACACCTACTTCTACGTGCTGGAGAACACGCCCGAGGTGCACAACGTCATCGTGTGCACGCTGTGCTCGTGCTATCCGCGACCGGTGCTCGGGATGTCCCCGGACTGGTATCGCACGCCCAACTACCGTCGCCGCCTGGTGCGCTGGCCCCGCGAAGTGCTCGCCGAATTCGGCTTGCACTTCCCGCCCGACGTCGAGATCCGGGTGCACGACTCCAACCAGAAGTCGCGCTTCATGGTGATGCCCATGCGCCCCGAGGGCACCGAGGGCTGGACCGAGGAACAGCTGGCCGCCATCGTCACCCGGGACACGATGATCGGCGTGGCGCTGCCCCAGGCCGACTGGACCGCACAGCAGCCACCGAACCGAGTCGACGCCGCCGAGAAGGAGGGACGCTTGTGACGAGCGGTCCGTACGAAGTCCTGCTGGAGACCTTGAACCCCGCGTCGCACCGGGAGACCTCGCTGCCCGAGCTCGACGGCAAACCCGATCCATGGGAGTCCAGCATGCAGGCCACGTGCGAATGCCTCTCGTGGCGCGGCGCGTTCGACAACCTGGAACGCCGCCACGCCGAGGACGCACTGGGCGAGACGATCTATCGCGACTTCCCGGTACGCACCCGCTCGGTCGTCGTCACGGCGCACACCCTGATGGATCGCGGCGTGATCAGCCCGGACGAATTACGCGCCCGCATGGACGCCGTCCGCGAGCGGTTCCACCGGCGGTAGCCCTTGGGAACCAGCCTGTGGGCAGGCACCCGCTCGCTCGCAGCCGACGAACCGAGGAACTGGAGCGCGCAGTCGAAATGGCCCGGAACCAGGTGGTTTCGGGCCGTTTCGCTGAGTTGATCCACCCCGGCCCGCACCGCGGGCCGGACGCGCACGGGCGGAAGCCCCGTCTCCCGGCGACGCTGGGAGACGCGGCGAGCGGTAGGCGTCTTTCTACTTCGTCGGCGCCGGGTTGAACGGCTGGTTGATCGTGGTGAAGTACTGCGAGGCCGCCAGGATCGCTACGGGCGCGGTCACCAGCAGCTGCCCGACCAGAGTCCCCAGCGCTCCGATGGCGAGAATGCCGCCCAGGCAACCCACCGCCGCGGCAGGCAGGAACGCGCCGAACAGGCCGACGATCGCTGCCGAGGCCACCGTCGCGCCCGCGATGCCGCCGAGGACGCAGCCGACGGCTCCGCCGGTGAGGCCGCCGACGAGGGTGCCGATCGTGGCGCCCGCGGCGATGGTGGATGTCATCCGGCTCCAGGCCGCCACCTCGCGGTCGTACGGGGTCTTCCAGGGAGCGGAGTCCTCGTAAGGCAGTGCCACCGGTCGGTAGACGGCGTGGCCGAGGTCGAATCGCGGCGTCAGGGTGGCGGTGTGACCGGTGATGTCCGCGGTGATCGGAAAGACGAAATCGTCTACCCGGAACGATAATTCGGTGCCCGCGAGCACCGTGCCGTCGGTCGCGGTGATCTCGAACACGCCGTCGGCGGCGCTGAGCGATCCGCCGTCGGTGGTGACGGTGACCGCCTGCGGGGTGCTCACGGCGGTGTAGTTCACCGCCTCGTCGCCCGCTGCGGGAGCCGCCTGAGCGAGATTCACGACGGTCGTGGTCGCGGCGACGGCGAGCGCCGTCGACACAAGTATCTTCTTCATTTCGATCCTTGTTCGGAGTGAATTGACTTACGAGGGGTCCGAATCGGTGGTCACGGGCAGCAGCACGGTGACCACCGGAAAAACGAGGGCGCTGCACACCGAGCACAGCGCTCCCACCGCCCAGAAGGGCGAATCGGCCTGCAGCAGTGCGGCTGCCGCCGCGGTGCCCGCCATCATCCCGCCGTATTGCAGCGAGGAATTCAGCGCCAGCACCGTGCCGCGGGCCCGCGGCCGCAGGGTGCCCGCCAGCGTCGTCAGCGCCGACTGGCCCAGCCCCACCGCGCCGCCCCAGACCACCTGGACCGCGACGGCCGCCACCAACGACCCGGTGG
>NZ_JBSGCA010000121.1:0-4653 GCF_053601535.1 Nocardia sp. NPDC004718 | reverse complement strand
ACCGCAACACCATCGAACGTGGCATCAACCGCCTCGAACAACACCATGCCGTCGCCACCCGCTACGAGAAACACGCCACCCGCTACCTCGCCGTCATCCAGATCGCCGCCATCGACCAATGGCTATGACCTCGACACCCACTTCGAGGGCCCCGGATCTTATGCGGCCCGGGCGTTTTTCCGCAGAGCCGCGCTGGGTGGTCCGGACGACGTCGGCTACTGACTTCCTCGGATCGACCGCGGGTGGCAGTCGAGATCGGTGATCGACCGTTCGCGGTCTCGTATCATCGCGACATGACGATTCTGCTGGCGCGACCGGTGCGCGGAGTCTCGGTGCGCTCGCAGAAATCGCCGGGAAATTGTGCGCCCGACTGGGGCTACGCCGTAGTGGATTTCGAGCCGATCCCCGACGGCGAATCATCGTCGGTTGAGTTCGCCTGCGCACCGTGCCATGACACCGAACTCAACGACGCTCTCGCCGAGGGAGCATTGATCGAGTTGGCGGGCACGGGCACCCATGACGCGGGCCGCCGCAGCGGTGAGCCAGTCTCGGCGCGAATGGTGGTTCGTGTCATCAAACAACACGAAGTCGATTCCTGTGCCGCGGTCTATCGCGGGCTGGCTGTATTGGCCGTGCGTGAAATGCTGAGCTGTCTCGACCAGGACCGCGCACCGCAACCGATCATCACCCGAATCAGTATCGGATTCCGGCCGTGACCCCGCGGTCGCCGCGCTAGTCACGCGTCGTGGCTACCAGGGCCGCTCCTCGCTGACCGGGGCGTGCTCGACGAGCCAACCCGGCACGCTGGTGAGTCGAAATCAGCGACTACTTCCCGCTACGGCACCTCATGTATCTACGAACACGGCCGCGTTGCCGGGTTCACAGCACGACGAGCCCCGAATGGCTCCTCTAGCCTAACTCTATGGATTTACGAACCCCGATGCAGCTGTTCCGCAATCAGGAGCTCGTCGGCTTGATCACCGCATACTTCTATGAAACCCCCTGGTCTACCGGCACTCTACAAGATTTCGACCCTGGACGGGGAGTACGCTCGGATCGGGCTGCCAGCTACCTGCAGTGGCTGAACGAGACGGAAAACCTGCCCGAGGACGACGACTCATACGACCGACTATGCAAACAGCAGTTGGCTCGCCGCGACGTGACACAGGCTGACGTTGATTGGTGCCAGTACGGCACATGGACGTTCAAGACCCAGGACGGACTGGACCACCAGGCGTACTCGCTCGAATTCCTCGGCGATGGTCACCTCCAATGGCGCTGGTGACAAGTGCATCCGCGAGTTCTGTAATGCACTGATGTGCATGGATTGCGTTGGCGGGCCGTAGCGGCACCGAGCGGCCAGCCTTGGCTTGAGACACTGCGCCACGTCGACGCGAGACTCGCCCCGCTTATCGCAGACACTGCAGGACCGCGACGTCGATCTGGTGGTGCTCGATCAGAGCATCGACACCTCCACCGCGATCGTGCCGTGGCATCGGCGTACTCGCCGTCCGTGAAATGCTCGCATGCATTGTAGAAAGCCTTGCACCGCGACGGGTTATTACCAGAATCAGTCTGGCAATCGCCCATAACCCGTGGCCAGTCCCCTGTAAGGCGACCACCTGATCCGGCCCCCGGATACGCGACCATCGTTGCGAGAGTTGAGGCAGACTTGACCATCAGGAGGTCATGATGCCGAAATCGTATCCGCCCGTGCTGCGCCGGCAGGTGTGTGTTCGCCTGCGTTCCGGGGAACGCGTCGCCGAGATCGCAGCCGAGACGGGTATCTCGGAGGCCACGCTGTTCAAGTGGAAGGCACAGACCCTGGTCGATGCCGGAGTGCGTGAAGGAGTGCCGAGCGTCGAGGCCGACGAACTGGCCTCAGCGCATCGCCGGATCACTCAGCTCGAGGCCGAACTGAAACTCACCAAGGATGCCTGTGAGTTGTTCGACGAGCAGGTGTTGATTTCCCCAAAAGGAAATACGCGATCGTTGAAAGGCTGATCGCACAGGGTCATTCGGGTCGTGCGGCCTGCCGGATCGTCGGTCTGCACCGCGCCACCTTCTACCGACGGCGCAAACCTTCACTGTCCACCCGGATATTACGCCGGACGGTCGTGGCCGACGAGATCGGCAAGATCCATCTCCGTTCCCGCGGCACCTACGGGCGTCGGCGAATCCAGGCGGCGTTGCTCAGCGAGTACGACATGGTGGTCAACCACAAGTTGATCCATTCGATCATGAGTGAACTGCAGCTTTCCGCTCTTCCGCGGCAAAAGGGACGAAAACCCAATCTTCTCGGTGTCCACACATCATCGGACCTGGTGAACCGCGTGTTCACTGCCGATCGGCCGAACCGGCTGTGGTGTTCGGACATCACCGAACACCCCGCGCGTGACGGAAAGGTCTACTGCTGCGCAATTCTCGACTGCTTCAGCAAGCGGATCGTCGGCCGATCGTTTTCGACGATCCCGGATACCGCGTTGGTCAACAACGCGGTCAATATGGCTGTGCGGGAACGCGCGAAATCCTACGGGGCGATTCTGCACGCGGACCACGGCGTGCAATTCACATCCTGGTCGTTCGGCGAAAACCTGCGGCAGCACAACCTGATTCCCTCGCTCGGCACTGTTGGCGACTGCTTCGACAACGCCGCTATCGAGGCGTTCTGGGGACGGATGCAAACAGAACTTTTGGACACGAGGAAATGGGCCACCAGCCTCGAACTCACAGCCGCGATGGCCGACTGGATCGACAACTTCTACAACACTGAACGCCGCCACAGCTACCTCGGCCACCTCAGCCCTGACGAGTATGAGACGCTGTGGCACGCCATCCAGCCCGAGTCTCAGCTCTCGTAACCCTGGCTCACTTTCCGGGGGCCGGATCAGGTGGTCGCGTTACCGGGGACTGGCCAGGGGTGCTCGTTGCCAGCGCGTCGAGTGCTACGGCAGATGGGATCTGCCCAGCTTTATCGTCGACTACTGATCAAACCCAAGGAGTTGCGCGACGGCGTCGGCCCGGGAACCGTACTTCTCCTCCCGGGCCGTTGTTCGCATCGTCTGCTGCTGAGGCGAGGCGATCGCGGGCCGATGCAATTGCTCGCTGACGTCGGCGGCATGGGCGGGCAGAGAGTCGAGGGCTGTCAGTCGTGGCCGTCGGGGGGGCGGGCGGGAAACAGGGGAAGGTTTCGGTAGTCGATGGGTTCGTAATTGTCGGTGTCATCGAGGGGGTTCGGGGTGTTTTCCCAGCGGGTGATTTCGATGTCCCAGTCAGGGTATGCCGGGTCGTCGGGGCCGATGGCGACCCAGCCGTCTATCATCGCGCCGCCGGGCTCTTGAGTGAAGTAGCGCACAAGAATACGCCCGTCGTCGAGACGCTGGGCCAAAGGATGTTCCGTATTCATGGTATAATCCCTAACGCTTTTTCGAAGGCCTGGTAATAGTCTGCCAGGTACCGGCCCGCAGCGGCCGACTTGAGGAAATCCGGTGGCTCCCTATCGCCCCAGCCGCCGGAGCCGCTGCCCTCGGGGCGAGAGTCATAGTAAAACCACGCAGTGCCCTCAGCGAAGAGTTCCGATCGACCGGCGGGACCAGCCAGTGCGAAATGCTCGGCAGCCTTTGGGCTTGCCTGTTGGATGAGCGGAACAACCCTCGCATGGACTTCGGTGAATAACTTTCCCTCGCTTGGGTACTCAAGAGCATGGTCGAGCGCATGACCGAATTCATGCAGTACAACGTCATAGTAGCCGCCCCGTCTACCACTCACGAGCATCGCATGCTCGTTAGGATTGTACAAGCCGGCGATAGTTTTGAACTCCGCACCAGGCGGTAAACTTTGCGCCAACTCATCGGCTCTCGCCACTGAGAGATACGGATGACCCAGATCCAGCACGTTCTTTTCGGAGCCCAACCAGATTCCGCCATGAATATTTTTGGACATGTGACGTGACACGTAATGGTGCAACCTCTCCGGTAACGTTTCTGCCAACGTTTCCGAATGCACGAGGGAAATATAAGAGCCGTCCGTATGATATCGAGACCCGTACATTTCACGCATAAAATGTTCCGACCGAGTAAAAGTCTCATCATCTGCTGACACATCACCGGGCCCGACCGGTTGCCGACGCGGCGCGGTGGCGGGATCACGATGCTCACCGGGGTCGTCAGTTGTGCTCATTCGAAGCTCGTGGGCACCGTCGGCGTCACCGGTGAGGTGTGCCTTGGCCGCCCCCCTCAGTACCTCGTTGTGCTTACCGACCTCATTCGTGATTTTTTTGCTTACTGGTGGCATAGTGTCGCGCAACCGTTGGGCAGCTAGTCTCAACATCCGGGCGATGGCGCTACTCATTGCGGGCCACAACCCCCGCCGGACGAAGTCTTGCCGTCTGCGTCACACGCTGCGGCCGCCCGGACCCGATCCGTAGAGGCGTCTACGACCACAGAACACTAACCCCTCGCATCCAGGTCTACTTTGCTGCGTACACCACTTCACAACGGATCTTTCCCTGCCATTGGAGCAACTACCACAGCCTAGTACTCCAGCCGGATTTCGTGATGGGTCTATCTCGCTAACGGCTCCTCTCTGTGTCAAGTCTCGATGAGTAGAGAGGTACCGGTATCGCGAAGCATGACTCGGTAGACGACGTCGGCG
>NZ_JBSGCA010000120.1:0-4722 GCF_053601535.1 Nocardia sp. NPDC004718 | reverse complement strand
GTACGCGCCGCGTACGCCACCATCACATCCCGCACCAACGGACCCATCGACGACGCATCCGCCGCGATGTGATGCACCACCACCGCCAGCACATATTCCTGCGGCGCATCCGCGATCCGCAGCAGCCGCACCCGCACGGGCACTTCGGCGGTCACGTCGAACGGAGTCGCAGCGAGCGTGTACACCTCGCTCGCGACCTCGTCCACGCCGATCGCATGCGCGCCCACATCCAGCGCCACCTGCCCGGCGGCCAGAACCACCTGCACCGGACCATCCGCGGTCTCCGGATACACCGTGCGCAGCACCTCGTGGCGCGCCACCACGTCGTGCAGCGCCGCGCCGAGCGCGGCGACATCCAATTCGCCGGTCAACCGCAATGCGAAGGGCAGATTGTAGGCCGCGGAACCGGCCGCGGCGGCAGCGCCGTCCACGTGGTCGAAGCGGTTGAGGAACCACATCCGCCGCTGCGCCAACGACAACGGCAACCGCTCCGGCCGGGCGATGCTCCCCAGCTCCACACCACGCTCACCGTGCGTGTGCGACTCCAGCGCCGCCGCCAACCCGGCCACCGTCGGAGTCTCGAACAACGCCCGCACCGGCACGCGAGCATCGACCGCCGCACCCAAGCGCGCCACCGCCTGTGTGGCGACCAGCGAATTGCCGCCGAGCGCGAAGAAGTCGTCATCCGCGCCGACTCGGGCCACACCGAGTACCTCGCCGAACACACCCGCCACGATCTCCTCGACCGCCGTCGCGGGCGCACGGAACTCACGCGCGGTGAAGGCGGGTTCGGGAAGCGCCTTACGATCGAGCTTGCCGCTGGGATTCAGCGGCAACGCATCCAGCGCGACGACGGCGGCCGGAACCATGTAGGCGGGCAGCGTTTCCCTGATTGCCGCGAGCAGCTCGTCTTGCTCGATCGAGCACCCCGGCGCGGGGACCGTGTAGGCGACGAGCTGGTCACCCAGCGACGAAGGCGCGACCACGGCCACCGCCTGGCTCACCGAAGGCTGCGCCAGCAGCGCCGTCTCGATCTCGCCCAGCTCGATTCGCTGACCACGGAACTTCACCTGGAAATCGGTCCGGCCGAGATAGTCCAGCCGATGCGGCAGCGCTTCGGTCGGTGCGCGCCAGACCACCAGGTCACCGGTGCGGTACATCCGCTCGCCGTTGCCGAACGGGTTGGCGACGAACCGGTCCGCGGTGAGATCGGGACGCCGTACATATCCGCGGGCCAGCTGATCACCGGCCAGGTACAGCTCACCGGGCACACCCGTCGGCACGGGTTGCAGATGCGCGTCCAGCACATACACCTGGGTGTTCCACTGTGGCACGCCGATCGGCACGGAACGCTCGTCCGCGGCCGTCGCGGGCCAGTAGGTCACCGACACCGCCGCCTCGGTCGGGCCGTAGAGATTGTGCACGGCCGCGTCGGTCACCGCGCGCACCGCGGCGACGGTCTCCGGCGGCAGCGCTTCGCCGATCACGAAGATGTCGCGCAAAGTGGGGCACGACCCGGGAGCGGTGTGCGCGGCGAAGACCGTCAACATGGACGGCACGAAGTCCGTCACCGTCACACCCTGCGCCGCAATGGTTTCCGCGACGTACACCGGATCGCGGTGCCCGTCGTTGGCGGCGACGACCAGCTTCGCCCCCACGCGCAGCGGCAGGAAGTACCCCCACAGCGAGACGTCGAAGGTCGTCGCGGTCTTCTGTAGGTACACGTCGTCGGCGTCCAGCGGATAGGCCGCGAGCATCCAGCTGATCTGGTTCTGGATCGCGAAGTGCGAGACCGCCACGCCTTTGGGCCTGCCGGTCGACCCGGAAGTGAAGATCACGTACGCCGGATGGTGCGGCGACACCGGACGCACCAGTTCTTCCGCGCGAACCGGGCTGTCGTCGAATCGGTTCGGATCCAGCGCGTCCAGCAGCAGGACCGCGGTGCCTTCCGGCACGTCGACCGCGTCGGCGGAGGTCGTGAGCACGCAGACCGGCTGCGCCGTGTCGAGGATGTGCGCGATGCGTTCGGCCGGATGATCCGGATCCAACGGCACATACGCCCCACCCGACGCCACCACCGCATACATCCCCACCACGAGATCCAACGACCGCCGAACCGCCAACCCCACCAACGACTCCGCACCCACACCCTGCGAAATCAACAAACGCGCCAGCCGATTCACCCGCGCATCGAACTCACGATAAGTCAGCTCGGCGCCCTCGTGCACCAAGGCCACCTCGTCCGCGTACGCCTCCGCGGCGCGCCGGTAACCGTCGAGCAGTAACTCGGCGGGCACCGGGTACCCGGTGCTGTTCCACTCGAGCAGGATGCGTTCGCGCTCGGCGGGAGCCAGCAGGTCGATCGCGCCGATCGGCCGATCCGGCTCGGCCGCGACGGCGGTCAGCAACAGATCCAGCCGCCAGGCGAACTCGGCGATCGTCCGCTCGTCGAACAGGTCGGTGGCGTAGGTGAACATCGCCCTGAAACCCGTGGCAGGCCCATGGGCGGCGGGCACCACGGTCAATTGCAGATCGAATTTCGCCGTTGCGCTGTCGAACTCGACCACCCGGGCGGACAGTCCGGGCAGAACTATCTCGGGCATGCTGAGGTTCTGGTAGAACAGCGCCACTTGGAACAGCGGATGATGCGCCTGCGAGCGCACCGGGTCCAGCACCTCGACCAGCCGCTCGAACGGCAACTCGGCATGCGAGAACGCGCCGAGATCCGTTTCCTTCGTCTGTTCGAGCAGCGCACGGAACGACGCGCCGAGATCGATCCGGGTGCGCAGGACCAGCGTGTTGACGAACATGCCGATCAGCGGATCGAGTTCCCGCTCGCCCCGGCCCGCCACGGGCGTGCCGATGGTGATGTCGTCGGTGCCGGTGAGCCGGGCGAGCAGCACCGCCAGGGCGCTGTGCACCACCATGAACTCCGAGGCGCCCGCGCTCTGTGCCAGTTCGGCGAGACCTCGGTGCACGGAGGCGTCCACCACGAAGGTGTACTCCGCGCCCCGGCCGGAGGCGACGGCTGGACGCGGCCGGTCCGCGGGTAGGTCGATCCGGTCCGGGATGCCCGCCAAGGCGTCGCGCCAGTAGGCGATCTGGGCCGCGGCCACCGAATCCGGATCGTCCTCGTCGCCGAGCATCGCGCGTTGCCACAGCGTATAGTCCGCGTACTGCACGGGTAGCGGTTGCCACGACGGGCGGGCCCTGTTTCGCCGGGACAGGAACGCGCTGAGCAGGTCACGTAAAAACGGCGCGACCGAAGCGCCGTCGGCCGCGATGTGGTGCACCACCACAACGACCACGTGGTCACCGGGACCGATCTCGGCCAGTGCGATGCGCAGCGGCACCTCCGCCGCGACGTCGAAGCCGGTCAGCGCGAATCCGCGCAGCCAGTCCGGTAGCTCGTGCTCGGCGACCGGCTTCGGCGCGAGGTCGGGAACGGCCTGTGCGGCGGGCAGCACCACCTGATACCCGGTACCGTCCACCGCCGGATACACCGTCCGCAACGTCTCATGACGCCCGACCACATCCGCCACCGCCGCCTGCAACGCCGCCACATCCAACACACCCGACAACCGCACCGCGAACGGAATATTGTTCGCCGCGGACCCGGTATCGAACTGATTCAAAAACCACATCCGCCGCTGCGCCAACGACAACGGCACCCGCTCCGGACGCTGCAGCGCCACCAACGCCGGACGTGCCGCGCCGGTGTCGAATTCGGCGAGCCGGGCCGCCAGCAGCGCGACCGTCGGCGCTTCGAACACCGTGCGCGCCGGCACCCGCGCGCCGATCGACGCCCCGAGCCGGGCCGCCACCTGCGTCGCGATCAGCGAGTTGCCGCCCAGCTCGAAGAAATCGTCGTCCGCGCCGATCTCGTCGCCCGCGCTGAGCAGGTCGGCGAACACACCCGCCACCAACTGCTCGAGCGCACCCGACGGAGCGCGGAATTCCTTGGTCTGCAACTGCGGAGCGGGCAGGGCCCGACGATCCAGCTTGCCCACCGGGGTCAGCGGGATCTCGTCCAGCACGGTGAGGGAGGTCGGCACCATGTGCACCGGCAGGCTGCGCTCGGCGTGCGCGATCAACTCGTCGACGTCGATCGAGTGTCCGCTCGCCGCATGCACGTAGGAGGCGAGAATCGTCGCGCCGCTGTCCAATTGGTGGCCGACGGTGACCGCGAAATCCACCGTCTCGTGCGCCGCCAGCACCGCATCGATCTCACCGAGCTCGATACGGAAACCGCGAATCTTCACCTGGAAATCGTTGCGACCCAGATACTCCAACTCACCACTCGGCGTCCAACGCACCAGATCACCGGTGCGATAGAGACGAGAGTGGTTCGGGTCGAAGGGGTTCGGGACGAAACGCACGGCGGTGAGGCCGGGGCGCAACTGGTAGCCGCGCGCCAACTGGGGTCCGCCGATGTACAACTCGCCGACCACGCCGATCGGGACCGGCACCAGTCGCTCGTCCAGCACGTACTCGGTGGTCGCCTGGATCGGCGCGCCGATCGTGACCGGCTGCCCCGGCACCAGCGGCGCGCTGATGTTCGTCATGATCGTGGTCTCGGTCGGGCCGTACCCGTTGTAGAACTCGCGATCTCCGTCGGCGAGCGGGCGCACCCAGCGCCGCACCAGCTCCGGCGGGCACGCCTCGCCACCGGCCACCACCACACGCAACTCGTCCAACCCCGCCGGATCCACCGACGCCAGC
>NZ_JBSGCA010000119.1:0-4870 GCF_053601535.1 Nocardia sp. NPDC004718 | reverse complement strand
GACCGAGTACGAGGCAGCGCACTACGCTGACACAGACCGATGGGCCGAGTGACTACCGGCCCGTAAAACACCGGCAGGAAAGCCGGGGCGGTTCACTCCGACACACCACCTGACCCGACACGCTGATGAGGTGGTGTCGAATTTCGCGACCAGAAACCGGCCACAAGCCGCTCGACCGATGCCCAAATTAGCGATCAACTGACTCCCAAATTCACGACCGAAGCCATCGCCGCCTGGTGCAACGCTGCCAGCACCCGTCCCATCGCCCATGTCGCCGCCGAGATGGGCATCTCCCGCCAATGCGCGTCCAAGTGGGTCAACCGGTGACGCCGCCACGGCGAGCTCGGCCTGCTCGACCACTCCTCGACACCACATCGCCAACCCCACGCCACCCCGGCCGCGGTCGTCGCCCGGATCGAGCGGCTACACAGGGACAACAAGTGGTCGGCACGGCGGATCGCGTTCGAACTCCACAGCGAAGGCACCACGATCGCGGTCCGCACGGTCACCCGCCAACTCGCCCACCTGGGGTTGAGCCGTCGCCGGTTCCTCGACCCCACCGGCGAGAACAACCGGACACCACGCCGGATCACCGCCCGCTGGCCAGGACATATGGTGCACGTCGATGTGAAGAAGGTCGGCCGCGTCCCGACGGCGGCGGCTGGCGCGTCCACGGCGCCGGCTCCGACCAAGCCAAGGCCGCCGCCAGGGTCAAGAAGCGCGGCGCCAAAGCCGGCTACGTCTACCTGCACTCCGCTGTCGACGGCTACTCCCGGCTGGCCTACACCGAAGCCCTCGACGACGAGAAAGCCGACACCGTGATCCGGTTCATGCACCGAGCAAGGGCGTTCTTCGCCGCCCACGGGATCGGCCACATCCACCGGATCGTGACCGACAACGGCGCCTGCTACAAAGCCCACGACTTCGCCAAAGTGCTCCGCGGTGCGCGTCACCAGCGGATCCGTCTACACGCCCCGCCATAACGGCAAAGTCGAACGCTACCAACGGATCCTGGCCGAATAGTTCCTCTACGCCCGCACCTGGACCTCTGATCGACAGCGCAGAGAAGCCCTGCAGGTTTGGAATATCCACTTCAACTACTATCGCCCGCACACCGCCGCCGGAACCGCCCGCCCGCCAGCCGCCTCCACACCGGTGTCACCAAGGTCATGGCCTCATACAACTAGACTTCGGCGGTGACTGATCGAGACCGCATCAGCATGCCTACTTCGACGCTCGATTGGGGGTGAATCACGGCGGTTCTTTCGGCTTGCGGCGGAGGTGGTAGTCGGCGCTTCACATCCTGCCGCCGAAAGAACCGCCCCTCAGCTCACCACCACTCGCACCGCGTCACAACGTCACGACCCACAACAACTAGCTGTTGCGGGTCGACCCGCGAATAGTCGTGTGGGGGCGCCGCTACAGGTATCTGTTCGACCCGTACTTTCCATACGTAGTCAACCACAACCGGGGTGCAATGCCTGTGGTTCTCAGGCCTGTGGCGGGATGACGTGTGGCGCGCCGGCTGGCTGCGCCGAACTGACCTTCGGCGGTGGCGGTGGCGCGGAGTCGGTAGCAAGACCGATGTCCAAACCCGTCGGATGGGCATATCCCGTAAAACCACCATACTTGTCCGTCAGCGGCGGATAGTTGGGATCCAACGGGATGAGTTGGCCGTGGTCCAGGATGTTGAGGCCTGTCTCGTTCTTGATGATAAGAGTACTGTGCTTCTCCCACTGCACGACATCGCCAGTCCTCAACTGGGCAACATCATTGACTGTTGCCCATGGGTGGTCCGCTGACGACTCGCCTACGGTGCCGGCGTACGCGGCCGCCGCGTCGGTGGCGGTGTTCTGCGTCTGCCGAAGCAAAGCTTCCGCCACAGGTCGGGATACCTGGACAGTAGAATCTCCGATTTTGTAATCAACCATTCCGCCCGGTTTAGTCACTGTCGGCGGTGTACCCGCAGACGTCGGCGCGGTCACGCCAGGAGTGGTTTGCGGAACTGCCGGCGTTGCGGCGGCCGTCGGCGCGTTGCGGTCGCGCTCGTTTTCCCGTCGCCGAACCCGCTCCTCCTGCCGATCTCGATCCCCCCGGTCATAGGATTGAGCGCCGTGGGGCTGGCCACTCTCCCTGCCCATCATTCCATTCAAGGCGCTCATCATAGCAACTTGCTGCATTGCCTCGGCCGCACCACTACCGCTACTGCTGGCAGCAGGCGTAGCATTATTTCCGCTGATCCCAGTGGTGGCGCTCCCCCCCCTTGCAGGAGTACCAGTATCAAAATTATCCCGCATAGGCGAGCGAGCAGTGTAAGGTGAACCCACGCCCGAGGAGGACATATCGGTAGATCCGGTATTACTAATTTTCTCAGTACCCGCCTCGGTGTCGTTCAACGAATCCGCAGTGTCAAGGGAAGAGGCAGGCCATCCAGACTGTGTCGGACTCAAATCAGCCTTTGGTGTGCTGGTCATTTGGCCTGCAGTTTCCGCTGCCCGCGGCTGCAACGGCTCCACAAAATCGACTTGCTTCTTCGCTACATGAGTATCAACCTGATCACCAACGCTCGTCATATCTACAATTTCGGCTTGCTTCTGATACTTATTTACCGCTTCCCTATAGGTTTCTTCCCATTTTTCGCTGGCAGTATCGATAGCACTGACATAGTATCTCTGTTCGGCATGAGGGCTCAGGTACCACATGCCGTTTTGCCCGTTCTTGCCATCCGTATTCTTTTCGTAGACGGGTACATCCATGGCAGATGTGGGCGGACCGCCGGAGCTTTCTGTGATCTGATACCCGGTGCGAGAGAGCCCTGAAGGCTCGCGTTCCAAACAACTATTGAGCTCGTCCATTATTAGTTTGAGATGCTTAAATGTATCCGAACCGGTAATCGCTGAGTCATAAGTGGCACCCTTTACGTCTTTATGGTCTGCGATGTACTTAGCACGCCGGGCAGTCAGCTGATCTTTTAATTCATCGTGCGATTCCCGTATTTTAGACCAACCATCCATTGTATCAACCTGCGCGCCCTCGAGCACTGCGCTGAAATCTGGTGCATTTTTCGGAGTTCCGTCAGCGAGCGTATCGAAACCCCCCTGCATGGTGAATTCCATATCTTCGATCAGGCTGATGAGCTGCGGGCTGGCACCCTTCGGTATGTATAAATCGACATATAGGGAATGCGCCTCTTCTTTCTTGAACTTTTCATAGCCGTAGTCGTCAAATTTTGGCTGCTCGTCCGTCTGTTCTTGTTGCCTCTTTTTGTTGACGTAAGCTTTCGGATCACCGGAGTTGAGTGCGTAAACTATATCCTTATACTTAGGGTCGTTTTTGAGGTTCTCATCTGCCGTCAGAGGGAGCTTCTTGCGCTCCTTTTCGTCTAAACGGTTGAAGAATTGCTCGAACTCGTCCGCGCTTAATCCTGAAAGCATTTCAAGTGCTTGCTTGTCTTCGTCGTCCTTGAAGGCTACTTCGTTGAAGTTCAACCAATAGACCCTACTTAACTCTTTGTATTTGTCAACGACGTCCTGCACTCTATCGACCATCGACTTCTCCTCTATACTTTGAATTCCTCGATATTAATCACAAGCGGGCCGCTTGGATCACCGGGAGGTCAGAATTTACACCATTGGCACCGCGGTCATCCTCGGTCAAATGAAGTGCAAATATAGCCTTTGCAATGATCACTGATACTCCAAGTGTCAGACTCAATAGATCGGCATCCACCATTGCGGATATATCTGGCACAGGTAGCACGCGTGGGCGAGTATGACCAATAATAACGCGAAATGCACTACCCTGACTTGCAAGGCATTTTTGCCTCACTCCCCGCATTGCTTCGCCGAGCTAGGGATTCGCGAATTATTCACCGTCATGTAACGATTCGATCAGGACGCCTGAGAGCCCAGGGGCGACTCGTCAACAAGGCTCCTTCCCGGTGATACCACACGTTCAGCTAATCAATTCTTCAGCGATTTTTACTGTTTCCAGTCTAGATTAAGCAATTTTTTCTAAAAGAACGCTGTTATACCTAGAATGATATTTACCAAACTGGTATTGTGTCGTACGTCTCTACCCGACTTGCGCATCATCGGGAGAACATTAAGGCTTGCAGGTGTCACTTCGTGCTACTGGACTGTCCTGGAGTTCTGTCCGCCGAGTTGTGAGATTCCAATCCGTTCGATGGAAGGATCTCCACTCGTGCCAATGATGTACTCAGCGCAACGCGCTGTCGCTCTGATCGTCGATGAAGGCCGCAGGGTCGCCGACGTCGCCCGCGATCTCGGACTCACCGAAGCCACCCCGTATCGGTGGAAACCCCAGACCCTGGTCGACCGCGGAGAAGTGCCAGGGACGTCCCCGGTCGAATCGGCGCAACTGCGGGATGCGTGTCCGAGCGGGGCTACCGCCATCACCGCAACCGACTGCCCAGCCAGCGCCGATTGCGCCACGAGATGCTTGCCGAAACGATCAGGGCCATAAAGGGGCTCTCGGGAGCAGGAAAACGGTACATCAGCAAGCAAGACATCGCCACACACGAGGATCTGGTCAATCGGAACTTCATCGCAACTCGGGAGAATCAGCTGCGGTGCACCGATATCTCCGAGCATCCGACCCGTGAAAGGAAGGTGTATCGACGCCTACTCCCGACGTATCGTCGACTGGGCCATCGACTCTCGGCATCCCGCGTCGATGGGGCTCAGTGCGCTCGACACGGCCATCGCGGCACGTTCACCCGATGGGACGGTCATCCACAGCGACCACGGCGCCCAGGCCGTATTCAATCGGTCGTCGCAACACCGGTTTGTTGGAGCGATCGTAGCTGCTCGGTGAAGGCTTCAGCGGGCGTCTTCCAGCCGAGGCTTTT
>NZ_JBSGCA010000118.1:0-3091 GCF_053601535.1 Nocardia sp. NPDC004718 | reverse complement strand
CCATGCGTGTGTGATAGCCGGCAGGTGTTGCACGTGTGGGGTAGTGGGGCTCACTTTCCTATCACTGCCGTGGTAGGCAACAGTCAGAAAAGTGCGTGTTAGTCGAAGTGGTCTGGAACGGCCTGTCGTAGAGGGTGAGAATCCCGTAGACGAAAATGCGTGCTCTGTTGTGGTGAGTGCCCGAGTAGCAGCGGGCCCGTGAAATCTGCTGTGAATCTGCCGGGACCACCCGGTAAGCCTGAATACTCCCTGGTGACCGATAGCGGACTAGTACCGTGAGGGAAAGGTGAAAAGTACCCCGGGAGGGGAGTGAAATAGTACCTGAAACCGGACGCTTACAATCCGTCAGAGCCTTCCCTTTTGGGTGGGGTGATGGCGTGCCTTTTGAAGAATGAGCCTGCGAGTCATCGGTGTGTGGCGAGGTTAACCCGTGTGGGGTAGCCGTAGCGAAAGCGAGTCCGAATAGGGCGTTTTGAGTCGCATGTCATGGACCCGAAGCGGAGTGATCTACCCATGGCCAGGGTGAAGCGACGGTAAGACGTCGTGGAGGCCCGAACCCACTTAGGTTGAAAACTGAGGGGATGAGCTGTGGGTAGGGGTGAAAGGCCAATCAAACTCCGTGATAGCTGGTTCTCCCCGAAATGCATTTAGGTGCAGCGTCACGTGTTTCACATCGGAGGTAGAGCTACTGGATGGCCTAGGGGGCCCACAAGCTTACCGAAGTCAGCCAAACTCCGAATGCCGGTGTGTGAGAGCGTGGCAGTGAGACTGCGGGGGATAAGCTTCGTAGTCGAGAGGGAAACAGCCCAGATCGCCGGCTAAGGCCCCTAAGCGTGTACTAAGTGGAAAAGGATGTGGGGTCGCGAAGACAACCAGGAGGTTGGCTTAGAAGCAGCCACCCTTGAAAGAGTGCGTAATAGCTCACTGGTCAAGTGATCCTGCGCCGACAATGTAGCGGGGCTCAAGTACACCGCCGAAGCCGCGGCACTCCAACATGCGCCTGCTTTCGAGCCAGGTGTTGGGGTGGGTAGGGGAGCGTCGTGCAGCCGTGGAAGCAGCGGGGTGACCTAGTTGTGGAGGCTGTGCGAGTGAGAATGCAGGCATGAGTAGCGAAAGACGAGTGAGAAACTCGTCCGCCGAATGACCAAGGGTTCCTGGGCCAGGTTAATCCGCCCAGGGTGAGTCGGGACCTAAGGCGAGGCCGACAGGCGTAGTCGATGGACAACGGGTTGATATTCCCGTACCCGTGTATCCGCGCCCAATGGCGAATCATCTGTGCTAATCGTCCTGAACCGGATGGACTTCCTTCGGGAAGCTGGAAGGGGATGCACGAGACCCTGGGTGTAGTAGTCAAGCGATGGGGTGACGCAGGAAGGTAGCTGGGCCAGGTGGTGGATTACCTGGTGTAAGCCGGTAGGGCGTGACATAGGCAAATCCGTGTCACATGTGCCTGAGAGGTGATGCGTAGCCGATTGAGGCGAATTCAGTGATCCTATGCTGCCGAGAAAAGCCTCTAGTGAGTTGGTACACGGCCCGTACCCCAAACCGACACAGGTGGTCAGGTAGAGAATACCGAGGCGATCGAGAGAACTGTGGTTAAGGAACTCGGCAAAATGCCCCCGTAACTTCGGGAGAAGGGGGACCACGTCTGGTGACCGGCTTTACGCTGTGAGCTGGGTGTGGTCGCAGAGACCAGAGAGAAGCGACTGTTTACTAAAAACACAGGTCCGTGCGAAGTCGTAAGACGATGTATACGGACTGACGCCTGCCCGGTGCCGGAAGGTTAAGAGGACCGGTTAGCGCTTTCGGGCGCGAAGCTGAGAATTTAAGCCCCGGTAAACGGCGGTGGTAACTATAACCATCCTAAGGTAGCGAAATTCCTTGTCGGGTAAGTTCCGACCTGCACGAATGGCGTAACGACTTCTCTGCTGTCTCAACCACAGACTCGGCGAAATTGCATTACGAGTAAAGATGCTCGTTACGCGCGGCAGGACGAAAAGACCCCGGGACCTTCACTATAGCTTGGTATTGGTGTTCGGTACGGTTTGTGTAGGATAGGTGGGAGACTGTGAAGCGGGCACGCCAGTGTTCGTGGAGTCGTCGTTGAAATACCACTCTGGTCGTATTGGACTTCTAACCTCGGACCCTGATCGGGTTCAGGGACAGTGCCTGGTGGGTAGTTTAACTGGGGCGGTTGCCTCCTAAAATGTAACGGAGGCGCCCAAAGGTTCCCTCAGCCTGGTTGGCAATCAGGTGTCGAGTGCAAGTGCACAAGGGAGCTTGACTGTGAGACTGACAGGTCGAGCAGGGACGAAAGTCGGGACTAGTGATCCGGCACCGGCATGTGGAAGCGGTGTCGCTCAACGGATAAAAGGTACCCCGGGGATAACAGGCTGATCTTCCCCAAGAGTCCATATCGACGGGATGGTTTGGCACCTCGATGTCGGCTCGTCGCATCCTGGGGCTGGAGTAGGTCCCAAGGGTTGGGCTGTTCGCCCATTAAAGCGGCACGCGAGCTGGGTTTAGAACGTCGTGAGACAGTTCGGTCTCTATCCGCCGCGCGCGTCAGAAACTTGAGGAAGGCTGTCCCTAGTACGAGAGGACCGGGACGGACGAACCTCTGGTGTGCCAGTTGTCCTGCCAAGGGCACTGCTGGTTGGCTACGTTCGGAAGGGATAACCGCTGAAAGCATCTAAGCGGGAAGCCTGTTCCAAGATGAGGTTTCTCACCACCTTCGAGTGGTTAAGGCCCCCCACAGACCATGGGGTTGATAGGCCGGAACTGGAAGCACGGTAACGTGTGGAGGTGACCGGTACTAATCGGCCGAGGACTTACCAACAAAGGTTGCTACGCGTCCACTGTGCGGTATCTGAAACAACACACAGATACCCCCGGAACACACATCACGACCCCCTGTGAAGGGGGTGGATGGTGTGGTTGGAGGGGTGTGGATAGTTTCATAGAGTTACGGCGGCCATAGCGGTGGGGAAACGCCCGGTCCCATTCCGAACCCGGAAGCTAAGCCTGCCAGCGCCGATGGTACTGCACTCGACAGGGTGTGGGAGAGTAGGACACCGCCGGAACATCCTTT
>NZ_JBSGCA010000117.1:0-5111 GCF_053601535.1 Nocardia sp. NPDC004718 | reverse complement strand
CCGCTGTCGTTCGCGCAGCAGCGCATGTGGTTCCTGAACAAGTACGACACCTCCTCGGCGGCCTACAACCTGCCGATCGCCATCAGGCTCACCGGTCGATTGGATGCGGCCGCGCTGCGGCTGGCGGTGGCCGACGTGGTGCGCAGGCACGAATCGCTGCGCACCCGTTACCCGGCTGTCAACGGTGTCGGCCACCAGTTGGTGCTTCCCGAGTCGACAGCGCCGGACATCGCAGTGCTGTCGGTGCCGGCCGATGAGGTCAGCGGCTGGATCGAAGATTTCGCATCGCGTGGTTTCGATGTGTCGGTCGAGGTGCCGTTGCGACTCGCGGTGCTGAGGGTGTCCGCGGACGTTCACGTGCTCGTAGTGGTTGTGCACCACATCGCGGCTGATGGGGCCTCGATGGCACCGCTGGTCCGCGACCTGATGGTGGCGTATGACGCCGAACGTCGAGGTGTCGTGCCGACTTGGCTTCCTCTGTCGGTGCAGTATGCCGACTACTCGCAGTGGCAACGTGAGATTTTGGGCGACGAGGAGGACCCGGCGTCACTGGCGGCCGCGCAGATTGCATTCTGGCGGTCGAAACTGGCCGGTCTGCCTGAGCGGATCGATCTGCCATTCGATCGACCGAGGCGGACGACGCCGTCCGGGGGCGGCAAGCTGTACTCGTTCACGATCCCGGCGCCGACGCATGATGCGCTGCTGGCGGTGGCGCGGGAGCGTGGGGCGTCACTGTTCATGACGGTGCACGCCGCGTTCGCGGTATTGTTGGCACGGCTGTCCGGCAGTTGGGATCTGGCCATCGGTTCACCCGTGGCGGGTCGTGGTGAAGCGGAACTCGACGACCTGGTCGGTATGTTCGTCAACACTCTGGTACTACGGACGGACATCGAGCCTCAGTGGAGTTTCGAGGAGTTACTGGACCATGTCCGCGAGTCGGATCTGGCGGCATTCTCGCACACGGAGCTCCCTTTCGAGCGGTTGGTCGAGATTCTCGATCCAGTGCGTGCGCCCTCGCATCACCCACTGTTCCAGGTAGCTCTCTTCTTCCAGAACATGCGGCAGGTCGGTCTCGAACTGCCGGATATCACAATCGAGGAGGTGAAATTCGACAGTCAAGTCGCCAATTTCGAGCTGCAGCTGACAGTTGTGCCCACGGAGGAAGGTGAGGCGATGTCGGCCATGTTCACCTACGCAACCGATCTTTTCGACGAGTCCACCATCGCCGGATTCGCGCGGCGCTTCGTGCGGCTGCTCACCGTAGTGGCTGAAAATACGCGAGTTGTCGTCGGTGATGTAGAGTTCCTGACTTCCACCGAACGTGATGTTTTACTGCACCAGCGCAACCGGACTGCTTACGAGTTGGCGTCGAAGTCACTGCTGGCAGGTTATCGGCGAGCTGTGTCGACGGACCCCGACCGTACCGCCGTAATCTACGAGGGACAACATCTCTCGTACGCGGAATTCGATGCTCGGGTCAATCGTCTGGCCAGGTTGTTGATCGCCCGTGGGGTTGGTCCAGAATCGCTGGTGGGTATCGCCATGCGCCGTTCACTTGATTTGGTGGTCGGTATCTACGCGGTGCTGACCGCAGGTGGTGGATACGTTCCGGTGGATCCGGACCATCCCGCGGAGCGGGTGGCCTATGTTCTCGATGTGGCGCGGCCGGTATGCCTGTTGACAACCGCTCGTGACGAATTCGCGTTTTCACATGAATATGCTTGCATCGAAATCGACGCCATCAACATCTCGGACTACAGCGCTGATCGGGTAACCGACGCGGAGCGGCTTGCAACCGTGCATGGCTCTGCGACCGCATACGTGATTTTCACATCGGGTTCGACCGGTCGACCCAAGGGCGTGACCGTCTCTCGTACTGCTATCAACAACCAGCTTGCATGGATGCAAGCGGAGTACCCTCTCGGCCCCGGAGACGTCTATCTCCAGAAGACAGCGGTGACATTTGACGTGTCTCTCTGGGGCTATCTGATGCCGCTGCAGGCGGGAGCCACCTTGGTGGTCGCAACACCAGACGGCCATCGCGACCCGAAATATATCGCGGACACCATTGCGTCGAAACAAGTGACTGTAACGGACTTCGTGCCGTCCATGCTTGCAGCATTCGCCGCACATGCGCCATCAGATCAGTTAATTTCCTTGCGTGATGTATTCACCATCGGCGAGGCGCTGCCTCCGGACACCGTTGCATCCTTCGCTGCCGTCTCGGCGGCAAAGTTGCACAACCTCTACGGGCCTACTGAGGCCGCTGTCTCGATTACCTACTGGCAGACCAGTGGCACCGAACTCACTTCAATTCCGATCGGTAGGCCGCAGTGGAATTCCACAGTTTATGTTCTGGATTCCCGCTTGAATCCGGTGCCCGATGGAGTGGTGGGGGAGCTGTACTTGGCAGGCGCCCAGTTGGCGCGAGGGTATTTGCGGAGACCTGATCTGACCTCAGATCGGTTCGTAGCGAACCCATTCGCGTCGAGTGGTGCGCGGATGTACCGTACAGGTGATCTGGTCCGTTGGACCAGCACTGGCGCGCTGGAATACTTGGGACGGGCGGACTTCCAAGTTAAGTTCCGCGGTCAGCGGATCGAACTCGGTGAGATCGAAACGGTACTGCTCGCCCAGCCTTCGGTGAACCAGGCGGCGGTCGTCGTTTCTGCCGTCCCGGGCGGTGAGCAACTGACGGGATATGTCGTACCAGCTCCCGGCTGGGAATTGAATTCGGCTACACTGCGAGCTGCCGTGGCCGAGCTACTGCCGTCCTACATGGTCCCGGCTAAGATACTGATCTTGGATGCCTTCCCCCTCAACAGCTCGGGTAAATTGGATCGCAGAGGGCTGCCGAGCCCACGGTTCGAGACGCGGGAATATAGCGCGCCAATAGGGCTTCTCGAAGGAAGCGTCGCTTCGGTCTTTGCGGACGTACTGGAGATCGAGCAGGTTGGTCGCGATGATGACTTCTTCGCGCTTGGCGGCAACTCCTTGAGCGCTACCCGGGTCGCTGCCCGTGTCAGCGCCTTGCTGGACGTCCACCTGCCGATTCGGCAAGTATT
This sequence comes from Nocardia sp. NPDC004718, assembly GCF_053601535.1. Classification (NCBI taxonomy): domain Bacteria; kingdom Bacillati; phylum Actinomycetota; class Actinomycetes; order Mycobacteriales; family Nocardiaceae; genus Nocardia; species Nocardia sp. NPDC004718. The sequence goes on along the minus strand of NZ_JBSGCA010000117.1, from coordinate 2,046 downwards.
CGCGAACCCGACGGTTGCAGCTCTGGCTGCATGGGTCGATAGCCAGTCCGTGGACCGTGGACGGCCGCAACTTGTCGCGCGACCGCGCCCCGATGAGGTGCCGCTGTCCATGGCTCAGCAGCGGATGTGGCTCCTCAACAGGTTCGATACCAGTTCGGCCGCCTACAACGTTGTGGGCGCCGTGCGGCTGACAGGTAGCCTCGATCTACAGGCCTTGCGAAAAGCCATCGCAGATGTCGTTTCGCGTCATGAGGTACTGAGAACCTATTACCCACACACATCAAGTGGTCCGGTGCAGGCGCTGATACCGATCGAACAGGTATCGCTCGACGTCGAACCGCAGCTGACCCCAGAATCGGACCTGCTCGACCGTCTGCGCAGCACGGCGTCGCAGGGCTTCGACGTGGTGGCCGAGGTACCAGTGCGAATCGCGCTGTTCGCAGTCGGTTCGAACGAGGACGCCGATCCGTCGGCACGAGACTGTGTCCTTCTATTCGTTGTCCATCACATCGCGGCGGACGGATGGTCCATGACTCCGTTGACACGTGACGTGATGACTGCCTATGTCGCGCGGACCCAGGGGATGGAACCGGGCTGGGAGTCGCTGCCAGTGCAGTACGCGGACTTCGTGATATGGCAACGGGAAGTGCTGGGCTCAGAGGAAGACCACGACTCTCTGATCTCGAAACAACTCGACTATTGGCGTGGCACGTTGGCAGGTTTGCCGGACGAGCTCCAGTTGTCGCCCCGGCGACGACCGGCTGTTGCTTCGTACGAGGCCGGCATCTACAGGTTCGCTGTGTCCAGCGAGGTCGTCCGAGCACTGAACCGTATCGCACATGCGTCGGGTGCCACATTGTTCATGGCGGTGCACACCGCTTTCGCAGTCCTTTTGGCTCGATTGAGTGGTACCCGTGACATCGCGGTAGGTGTGCCCATCGCAGGCCGCGGTGAACGAGTGCTCGACGATATGGTCGGCATGTTCGTCAACACGCTCGTGCTGCGCTCGCAGGTAGACGTGGGTAAGAGTTTTGTCGACCTTCTTGCCGATGTGACTCAGCGTGACCTGGAAGCCTTTGCCCACGCTGATGTTCCGTTCGAGCGGCTGGTCGAGGCATTGAACCCTGTTCGATCTCAGGCTCGGCATCCGGTGTTCCAAGTCATGCTGTCGTACCAGAACCTGGGACAGGCGACATTGGAGTTGCCGGGTCTTGCGGTCTCCGAAGTGCCAATCGACCAGCAGACCGGGAGGTTCGATCTGCAACTGACGGTCAGCGATGGCAATAGCGGTGGCCTGAACGTCGAATTGACTTTTGCGACGGACCTGTTCGACACCGAGTACGCGACAACGTTCGCTCACCGACTCACGCAAGTTCTCGAGGCTGTCACTGCCGAACCCGAGGCGGTGGTCGGTGACATCGAGCTGCTGGATGCCGCCGAGCGCGAGCTCGTGGTGTCCGAGTGGAACGCCACCGCGCACCCGACCGACAGCGGCGCGACGTTGGTGTCGATGTTCTACGACCAGGTCGAACGCACTCCGGACGCGACGGCGGTCACGTTCGAGGGGACGAGTCTGTCCTACGCCGAGTTCTCTTGGCGGGTGAACCAGCTGGCGCGCTGGCTGATCGCGCGCGGCGTGGGCGCGGAATCGTATGTGGCGCTTGGTATGCGGCGCTCGATCGATCTGGTGGTCGGCATGTACGCCGTCGCCGTGGCCGGTGGCTCGTACGTGCCGCTGGATCCGGATCACCCGGCCGAGCGCACGGAATACATCCTCGGCACCGCCGATCCGGTGTGTGTGCTGACCTCCGGTAGCGATCTGGACATCGATACCGCGCAGGTGCGCATCGATCTGCTGGATCTGAAGGGTCTGTCCGAGGCGCCGGTCACCGACGCGGATCGGCGTGCGCCGCTGCGTCCGTCGCACACCGCCTACGTGATCTTCACGTCCGGTTCGACGGGTCGTCCGAAGGGTGTGGCGGTTTCGCATTCGGCGATCGTGAACCGTCTGGTGTGGATGCAGACGGCCTACCAGTTGACCGGCGC
>NZ_JBSGCA010000116.1:0-5242 GCF_053601535.1 Nocardia sp. NPDC004718 | reverse complement strand
TGGGTGTATTCCGGTATCAATTGCTGTTCCACGAACCGGTCGAGTCGATCCAGATAGATGTTGGACATGACGGGCGATGCGATACCGCCTTGTGGCGCGCCGGAAAGCGTTGCATGCCACTGCCAGTCCTCCAGATACCCGGCTTTGAGCATCCGCTCGATCAGTTGCAGGAACCGGCCGTCGTGGATGTGTTCCGACAGCGTCGCGAGCATGACCTTGTGGTCGAGAGACCCGAAGCAGTCGGATATATCACCCTCGATGAACCAACGTGTTCCCTTCCAGACCGACACCACCTCATCAAGAGCGGTATGGCAGCCCCGGCCCGGCCGGAAGCCATGGGAGTGGTCGGAGAACCGGACGTCGTAGTACGCGTCGAGCAGCATGCGCACTACCTCCGCGACGATCTTGTCCGACCACGGTGGCATACCCAGTGGGCGTCTACGCCCATTTTTCTTCGGGATATACACCCGCCTGGCCGGAGACCACCGATACGACTCACGCCGCAACGCGTCGGTGATCGCCTCGATCTTGGCCAGGGACATGCCGTCCACGGTTTCCCCGGTGACCCCCGGCGTCATCGCTCCTTCGTTGGAATAGATGCGCCCGTAGGCCAATAGGAACAGTTCCTTGTTGAACAGCTGCCGATACAACTGCTCCAACGGCAGGCCACGCCTGCCGCGTTCCCGAATGACAGCGAGGACCGTTTCAGCGTCCTGCATTTCGCATACCTCCCGGTCATCACCATCGAAACACCTGTGTCCCTTCGCCCTGCGCTCCGGCTTTCCCGGGCTCCTCGGCGAGGCGTTACTCCCGCGACTACTACGAACACTCCGTCGCCATAGGGCTCGCACCCCGTAGGCGATCCCGTGGTACGTCTGCGTTGCACGTCCGAGCACGACGTAGGCCGCCCACTCATCCCCTTGCCCACCCTCACCGGGTGGTGCCGCACACCACGGAAGTTGCCCGGGTCTCGGGTTCATACCCGGACACGATGTGCCACCGGTTTCAGGCGTTGTTCCGGCGGATGCGCACTTTCATCGCTGGGGATTGGGCTTCAAGCAATCCAGCCTTGACCATATCGCGCGGGTCTCGCGGCACCCCGCCCCGAACGCCTCCAGACGGCTACCGCTTCCCTGACATGCTGTTGTCCCCTTCAGCTTTCACCTCCAGGTAGTCAGGTGACCCAAGAACCTCCTTCCGAGTTCCTCCCGGCTGCACCGGGGATGCAACACAGCGCCACACGGCGCACACCCGACGTGCGCCTCTCAACGCAACGGGCTCTCCACGGTTTCTGCCGTCAGGCTGATTGAAGGGCCGTCCATCGGTTCGGGATCCTGTTGCCCCGCCAGCGATAACGGCTCACTGTCACACTGTTCAGGTTGAACAACACCGTCCCGTCCGCCGCTGTGATAGGCAACCACCGCCCGGTGCGGGTGATGTAGCGGCGGCGGATATCGGTCCAATTCCAGCGATGCCGAATCTGCAACATCACGATCATTCGCTTCCAGACGAACTTCTGGAGAACGGCGAACCGAGTTTTTGCCACGGCATGCTTGAAGTAATTGGACCAACCACGCAGAATCTGGTTGAGCCGAGTGATCACATAGCTCAGACTAGCTCAGACTCTGCTGGGACAACCGATGGGTCAGGGCACGGACCTTCGCCTTCAGCGACCGGATGGGCCGGTCACCGACGAAGGTGTAGACGAACCACTTGTCCGTGCCTCGCTTGCGACGCCACTGGATGTGGAATCCCAAGAAATCGACCCCGTCCGACAGGTGCCGCACCGCAGTCTTCTCCGGCGAAAGCCGAAGCCCGAGTGGTGCAAGCACTTTCCCGACCCCTTCACGCATTTCCGTCGCGTCGTGCTCGGTCCCCATGGACCACCACGAGGAAGTCGTCGGCGTAGCGGACGTCCGCCACGTCGGCAATCCTTTCCGGCGACGGTAGGCCCGCTTGGCCTCACTGGCCATCGTCCCGCCTGGCTTCCACGGCGCCATCACCTGCTCATCGAGCATGTTCAACGCGATGTTGGCCAGCAGTGGCGAGAGGATGTCTCCCTGAGGCGTGCCGGTCATGGTGTCCTGGTTCTCGCCGAGCTCGGTAAGGATCCCGGCTTTCAGGAATGCTTTGACCAGCATCAGGACCCGTTTGTCTTTGACCCGCAACCGAACTCGGTCCATCAGGGACCGTGTGGTCGATCCGGTCGAAACACGCCTCGATATCCGCATCCAGCACCCATCGGTAACCGCAGGTGCCGTAGTAGTGGATCTCGGCGGTCGCGTCCTGCGCCCGCCGGTTGGGTCGGAACCCGTAGGAGACCGGCTCGAAGTCGGCCTCGAAGATCGGTTCCAGCACCAGCTTCAGCGCGGCCTGAACGACCCGATCGGTCACCGTCGGAATCCCGAGACGGCGCACCTTCCCCGCCCCTCCCGGTTTAGGGATCTTGCGTTCCCGCACCGGCAGCGGCCGTAAAGACCTGTCTTTCAACGAGGCTCGTAGATCCTCCAGAAACCCCGGAACCCCGATCCGCTCGTCGACATCGATGACGGTCATGCCGTCGACGTCGGGAGTGCGGGCTCCGTGGTTGCCCGCGACCCGGTCGGACGCCACGATCAGCGTCGCCGGGTCGTGCACGAAGTTGAACAGGTCATCGAACCGGCGGCCAGGATCGGCCGCCGCCCAACGGTGAAGCTTGGCCTGCATCTCCGATACCCGCCGGCGCGGCCCCGCAGAGCCCACCGACGCGGCGTCACCGTTCGGCGGCGCGTCTTTCGGCATTACAGCATCCGTCCTCTCTCGAAGACCGCTGCCTCCCTTGGCCATGTGACCGGCTTTCCCGGCCTCGGACTACTACGGCGGCTCCGCCCAGCCCGGCCCGTTCGACGGTCGGTGCGTCTATCCCCCGAGCGACGCTCGCCATCGCCCGCGCCGCATTGCGGCACCAGACCTGCCTGTTGCTCGGCTCGACAGCGTCGAACACGAGATTCGCCTGCTGGTCGACCACCGCGAAGACCTGGTCGCCGAACGCACCCGCATCATCGCCCGGCTGCGCTGGCACCTGCACGAACTCGACCCAGCATGGACCCCACCGGAGAAACTCGACCGGACCAGCACATTCGACCGAGTCACAACATATCTGACACAGATCACCGGACTTCTCGCGCGTCGCAGGGACCCTGGTCGAGCACTGCCGTCGCCTGACCGTTGAGATCGATGACCTCGCCGCCGAGATCGGCACCCGCATCACCAAGGTCGCTGCCGACGACGGCGGCATGCAGGCACCGCGAGTCCTCAGGCGCCGAATCTCCGACGCCGTCTTCCGCGCCATGGCCAACGACCACCTCGCCTCGACGGCTTGGCAGAAGAACAAGCCACACACCCGGGGGCGACGTTCATGCGTCGAGGGCCAGAAAAAGATTCTATAGCGATCGCTAGTTAATCTGCTAATTTCCACTTTTGTAACGATCAATATATAATAGGAGGTGCTGGTAGTGAGCTCACTGATAGGCAAGACGGCGCTAGTGACCGGCGCGGGGCGAGGGATCGGCCGGGCGATCGCGCTTCGATTGGCTCGTGATGGCGCTCGAGTTGGGGTGCACTACGGCAGCAGCGCCGAGGCCGCCGAGCTAACCATGGAGGAAATCATCGACGGTGGTGGCCAGGCTTTCATAATTCAGGCTCGGCTCGGAGTCCCGGGGGATGCCGAGGCGGTGTGGGCAGCGTTCGATGAGCACGCCGACGGCGTGGACATTCTGATCAACAATGCAGGCGTCGTGGGCGGCCGCATTCGCTTCGCCGAGGTCGGCGAAGCGACCTATGACGAGGTCTTCGCGGTCAACACCAAGGCGCCGTTCTTCCTTGCCCAGCATGGCCTGTCGCGACTGCGTGATGGGGGCCGGATCGTGAACATCTCCACTCGGTTCACCCACGGTTCGCGGATGCCAGAGCTGATGACGTACGCGATGTCGAAGGCGGCGCTCGACTCGCTGACAGCCACGCTTGCCAAGGAACTCGGCTCGCGTGGCATCACGGTCAACGCTGTTGGGCCCGGCGTGACCGACACGGACATGAACACCGCAAGGCTCGCCACGGAGGATGGGCGTGCCGCGGTCGCCGCTCTGTCCCCGTTGAACCGCGTCGCGCAGCCGGCGGATATCGCCGACATCGTCGCGTTCCTCGCCTCCGACGAGGCACGATGGGTGACTGGGCAGTGGATCGACGCCAGCGGCGGGTCGATGCTGTGATGCCGAGTTCGGTCCTGATCATCGAATTCGCAATCTTCGCCCAGGGCAGCAGTGAGCTGATGCTCGCGGGCCTACTACCGGAGCTGGCGACCGATCTCGGTGTCAGTATCCCGCAGGCAGGGCTGCTGATCTCCGGCTTTGCGCTCGGCATGCTCGTCGGCGCGCCCACCCTGGCGGTCCTCACATTGCACTGGCCACGCAAACACGCGATGGTCGGCTTCCTGGCGATCTTCGTGCTCGCCCATGCCGCGGGCGCGCTGACCTCGAGCTACGCCGTGCTGTTCGCTGCCCGGTTCGTTGGCGCCTTCGTCTATGCGGGATTCTGGGCCGTCGGCGGCAGCACTGCCATGGCGCTTGCCCCGCCCGACCGGCGTGGACGTGCGATGAGCATCGTCGCCGGCGGTCTGACTGTCGCTACCGTGATCGGTCTGCCCGAAGGGACGTGGATCGGTCAGCAGCTCGGCTGGCGAGCAGCGTTCTGGGACGTGGCCGCACTCAACACCTTGGCCATTGTCGCCGTGCTCGCTCTGGTGCCTGCTCCCCGTTCCGCAATCACGACACGGGTCCGCGACGAACTGCGCGGCCTCGCCATACCGAGGCTATGGCTGTCTTACGCCATGACCGCGGTCTCAACCAGCGCGCTACTGGGCACGTTCTCCTACTTGGGGGCCATGCTGATCGACACCACCGGTCTCGATGCCGACTGGGTGACCGCAATCCTGCTGACATACGGTATCGGCGCCCTGCTCGGCATCATGGTCGGCGGTCGCGCCGCCGACACCACCACCTCGGCATCCTCGCTATCAGCTTCGGCGGACTATTCATCACCTCGGCCACGCTCGCACTCACCGCCAAGTATCCAATCCCCGTCGTGATCTCGGTGCTGCTGCTCGGACTAGCTGTGATGTCCGGGGAGGTTGGTCAGCCGGGTGACCGGTGGCCGACCTCCGAGGGCGGAGTGGGCTCGGTGGTGATTGTAGAAGTGGAGCCATGCG
>NZ_JBSGCA010000115.1:0-5454 GCF_053601535.1 Nocardia sp. NPDC004718 | reverse complement strand
GAGTGGCGCCATGTTCGAGAAGATCCTGATCGCCAACCGTGGTGAGATCGCGCTGCGCGTCGCGCGCACCTGCCGCGAACTCGGCGTGCGCACCGTCGCGGTGCACTCGGTCGCCGACGCCGAGTCGGCGGTGGTGCGTTTCGCCGACGAGGCGGTGCAGATCGGCCCGTCCGCGGCCAAGCGCAGTTATCTGAACGCCGCGGCGGTCCTGGCCGCCGCCGAGCTCACCGGCGCGGACGCGATCCATCCCGGATACGGATTCCTCTCCGAGTCACCGGATTTCGCCGACGCGTGCCGGGCGGCGGGCGTCACGCTGATCGGGCCGCCCGCCGACGTGATGGCCCAGCTCGGCGACAAGCAGTCGGCGCGCACGCTGATGGCGAAGGCGGGACTGCCACTGCTGCCGGGCAGCCTCGATCCGCTCGAACTCGACGAGGCGCACGCGCTCGCGGATTCGATCGGCTACCCGGTGATCGTCAAGGCGGCCGCGGGCGGAGGCGGGCGCGGCATGCAGGTGGTGCACGAGAGTGCGGCGTTCCCGCGCGCCTATCAGGAGACCAGGGCGACGGCGCGAATGCTGTTCGGCGACAGCCGGGTGTACCTGGAGAAGTACCTCGCCGCCGCCAGGCACGTCGAGATCCAGGTGCTGTGCGATGCCTACGGCAATGGCGTGCACCTGGGTGAACGCGACTGCTCGGTGCAGCGCAGGCACCAGAAATTGATCGAGGAATCGCCTGCCCCGCTGCTGCCGGACGGTCTGGCCGAGCGAATGGGCGCATCCGCCGTGCACGGTGTGCTGGAGGCAGGGTATACCGGCGCGGGAACCGTGGAATTCCTGGTCGATCGGGACGGCAATTACTATTTCATGGAAGTGAACTGCCGCATTCAGGTGGAACATCCGGTCACCGAAATGGTGACAGGTATAGATCTCATCGCCGAGCAGATTCGAGTCGCGGCGGGGCAACCGCTCGGCATCGCTCAAGAAGATATCGTCCTGCGCGGCGCGGCGATCGAATGCCGGATCAATGCCGAAGACCCTGCCGCGGAATTCGCGCCCGCGCCGGGAATCCTGGCGGAATTCACCCCGCCCGGCGGTCCGTTCGTCCGCGTCGACACCCATGCGCACGCCGGATATTCGATACCTCCGCACTATGATTCGCTGCTGGCCAAACTGGTGGTGTGGGCGCCGGACCGCGACCGGGCGCTGGCTCGTATGCGGCGGGCGCTGGCGGAATTCCGGATTTCCGGCGCCCGCGTCGCGACCACCCGGGATTTCCTGTACGAGGTGCTCGACCATCCGGCCATGCGCGCCGCCACGCACACCACCGGGTTGGTGGACGAGCTCCTCGGGCGGGGATGAGCGCGCCGGACGTTCGCCCGGCCCGCGGCGATCGCGGCCGGGCGTCGGCGTCAGGCGGTCTCGGCGGCGGCGCGGTGCTCGGGGGAGTACCACCCGATCAGGTAACCGGCGTGGCGGCTGTTGAGCATCGCGCTCACCGAGTCGTCGGAGGCGGTCAGGATGTCCCGGTGCAACTTCTGCAGCTTCTGGCAGGGGTCGAGCCCCAGTTCGTCCTGCATGAACCTGCTGAACTGCTGGTAGGAGGCCAGGGCGCGGGCGCGCTGGCCCGACCGGCACAGGGCGAACATGTAGTACGCCTGGAGCCGCTCGTGCAGCGGATGCTGCATGGTCAGCCGCGCCAGGTCGGGACAGACCTCACGATGCCTGCCCAGTCGCAATTCCGCCTCCACCCGCAACTCGATGTTGGTCAGTCGCAGGTGGTCCAGATGCGAGATCTCGGCGGAGAGCGGGATGCCACCCTCCACATCCACCAGTGCGGGACCGCTCCACAGCGCTTCCGCGGCGCTGAACAGGTCCACCGCGCGCTCGTCGTCGCCGGTCTTGGCGGCGCATCGGGCGGCGTCGGACATGGACTGATAGTCGCGCAGGTCGAACACACAGTTCCGCACGTCGAAGGAATAGCCTTTGCTGCGCGTGCGCAGGTAGCGTTCGGCCACCTCCGCCTGTCCGACCCCGAGTTGCTCCGCCATCTTCTTGCGGATGCCGAGCACATATGTTTGCACGACCGTCACCGCGCTGCGCGGCGGATCGTCGTTCCACAGTTCTTCGATCAGGGCCGTCACCGGGACAACGGTGTCGTGCCGAACCAAAAGTAATGCCAGCAACTGCCGCTGCTTCTGCGCGGTCGGCGTCGCATTGTGATTGTTCAGGGCAAGCGTCAACGGACCTAGCACGCGAGCGCATACGGGATACTTCACTGGGAACTCTCCTACGGGCGAATTTCCCCCCGACCGACGTGAGATTCTCGATTCCCACCGCACTGTAGGCTGCGTCCACAGTAGCGATAAATCCGTCTCGGCACCATGAATCCTGAGTAATATCGGAGTTAATTCCCTGCGCAGGCACCGCGAATTCTCCTCGGCTGCAAGGAGATTGGCCCGTTATTTGCTCTCCCCGTCAGCTGCGGCGAATTCGTAGGATGTTGTCTTTTCGCGTGCCCGGATTGCCCTCGGGGCTCGCGTGTTCGCGCTCGACCTCCTCGTCCACTTCCACGTGCCATTCGGCCGGATCCAGCGCGAGACCGGTCCGTACCTCGGCAGTGGTCGGGAAATGCACGTCGGCGGGTGGTTCCAGTACCCAGGAGGGCCATTGCGCGTGACCGACGATCAGCAATAGCCCGCCGGGAGCCACCGCATCGGCCGCCCGGCTCAGGATGCGCGTCCGTTCGCCGTCCTCGGCCGCCGGTGAGTGCAGATACTGCGCCGTGACGAGGTCGAAACTTCCCGCGGGGAAGGTGTGGTCCAGATCGTGCCGCTGCCAATCTATTTCGCCGTCGATTCCCTGGCGGGCCGCGTTCGTCCTGGCGCGGGCCAGCGCGGTCTCCGACACGTCGACCGCCGTGACCCGCCAGCCGCGCTCGGCCAGCCAGATCGCGTCGGCGCCCTCGGCGCAGCCCAGGTCCAGTGCGGTGCCAGGGGGGACGGCTTCGAGCTCACGCACCAGGAAGAAGTTCGGCCGTCCGGACCAGATCTGGTCGCGCTCCTGGTAGAAGGCCTCCCAGTACTCGACAGTCGTCGGCGTCGTCCGGTCGGCGTGGTGATGGGGTGTCGCACTCATGCCTCCCACCATCCATCGGGCCGACCGGAACGGCAAATATCGTTGCCGGTTCGGCAACCCGCCCCGCCGACTGCCCGCCCGGAGTCCCCGGCCGCGACCGCCCGTGGGTCAGTAGTCCTCGAGCGGGTCGCGCAGGATCATGCCCTCGGCCGCGCGCAGGCGCGTGGTCATGGTCGTCAGCAGGTCGACGGAGTCCTCGGACAGGCCGATGGCCGTGTGCAGCAGCCTGCGCAGCCGCGGGCTGGCGAGCCGGTCGGCGAGGGTGTTGTCGTGCTCGGTCGGTTCGGCGTCGAGCTGTCGGTCGAGATTCACGGGAAGGTACTCACAATCGGTCATCGGGCCCCCAGGAAACCATGTCAGTGCGACGCTCGTGCCTGGAACGACGCGTGGGCACGGGCGAGATCGTTCCTGGGCGCAGCGTACATCGCGGACGGTCGGTCGCTGGACCGGGTCGAAATGGGTGCATGTGGTCTCCGTGCCGCAGTCGGGTCCGCTCGGCCGTGCCGTGGCCGTGCCCGCTCCGGCGCCGAGATCGTGCCCATTGTTCCACTCTCCCTGGACAATTCGGCGCAGCGACCCCGTCGACGCAGGTTGCGGACGTGCTGCGGCACGCAGAAGCGCACGTCGTGCCCGGCAGCGGGTGCGGCCCGTTCCCAACTCTGGGAAATATCGCCTCGGCGACGCGGCCGCCGGAAAATCGGGAGTTCAGCTCGTTCGCCCATGACACGATGGGGGCGGCCGAAGCAGGTACCGACCGACGAAGGGCCAGTCATGGGCAACCTCGACGATCGGGTGGCGGTGATCACCGGCGGCGCCCGCGGACAGGGGCGCGCGCACGCCTTGGCGCTGGCGAACGCGGGCGCGGACATCGTGGTGTGCGATATCGCCGCACCGGTGCCCGGCCTGCCCTACGAGCTGAGCACCCCCGGCGACCTGGCCGAGACCGCCGCGCTGGTCGAGCGGACCGGCCGCCGCTGTGTCTCCGTCCGAGCCGACGTGCGCAGCCTGGAACAGATGCGGACGGTCGCCGAGCGCGCGCTCGAGGAGTTCGACCGCATCGACATCCTCGTCGCCAATGCGGGCATCGCGTCCAATTCGCCCGTCGCCGAGATGGACGAGCGGTTGTGGCGGGACATGATCGACACCAACCTGACGGGCGTGTTCCACAGCTTCCGCGCGGTTGTCCCGCACATGATCGAACGCCGCTGGGGTCGCGTGGTGGCCACCTCCTCCATCGTGGCGAAGATGGGCGCGCGCAACGCGGCGCACTACGCCGCGAGCAAATGGGGCGTGCTCGGCTTGGTGAAGTCACTGTCGCTGGAAGTGGCGGAGTACGGCATCACGGTGAACGCGCTGCTGCCCTCCGGTGTGGACACCGACATGATCCAGAATCCGGCGACCTGGCGGCTCATGATGCCGGACAAGGAGAATCCCACCAGGGCGGATTGGATGGCGATCATCGAATCCGGGCCGCCCAACGGTGATCTGATCCAGCCCGCCGAGGTGGCCGAGGCGATGCTGCTTCTGGTCTCCGAGCACGGCCGCCACTTCAACGGCGAAGCCGTCACCATCTCTTGCGGCGGGAGCGCGAACACCTCATAGCGCATGTCCCGTCACACCGGGCGCGCAACGGCGAGTCGCTCGAAGGCGTGAGCGCGAAACGGATGCCCACCCGCGAAAGTAGCGGGTGTCGCGCGACACCCGCTACCAAACGCTCATGAGGCCGGGCAGAGGCCCAGCCGAGCCCGAAGCCCGTCGCGAAGCCTCAGTGGCGACGTGACTCGATCGCGTCGCGGGCCGCGTGCGCGGTCTGGGCTCCACGCTCGCGCGCCAGGTGTGCCGCCTGCACCCCGCGTTCCTTGGCGGCGTCGGCGAGCTCAGGTCCGCGCTCTTTCGCGATTTCCGCCCATTCGGCGCCGCGCTGCTTCGCCAGATCCGCGAGGTGAACGCCCTGCTCCTTGGCGACCTCCGCCCATTCGGCTCCGCGTTCTTTGGCGATCTCGGCCCATGCCGCGCCGCGCTCTTTCGCGATTTCCGCCCAGTCAGCGCCGCGTTCTTTGGCGATCTCCGCCCAGTCGGCACCGTGTTCTTTGGCGATCTCGGCCCACTCCTGCCCGTGCGTCTTGGCGGTCTCGGCCCAGTCGCTGCCGTGCTCTTTGGCCGATTCCGTCCACCCGGGCCGGTGCCGCTGGGCCGATTCGGCGAGTTCCGCCCCCTTGCTCGCGGCCACCGCGCCCACTGCCCGCGCCTTGTCCGCGGCCTCGTGCGCGTGTTTGCGCAGTGCCGCGCCGGTGGCGGTGTCCGAGGCCGCGCCGAAC
>NZ_JBSGCA010000114.1:0-5859 GCF_053601535.1 Nocardia sp. NPDC004718 | reverse complement strand
CTCCTTCGTCGCGTACGCGACGAAGGAGCAAGCGACGGCCGCGCACACGCGAGCCGGGCCGCGAACGGCGGATGCTCGGTCTCGCTTCGCTCGAAAGACGTGGTTGCGGTGCGCTGGGTGCGTCGGCATGCGAACTCGAGACCACGACCACGACCACGACCACGTGAACGGACGGCCGCCGTAGCGGGGCGTCACGTGCTCGGGCCCGCACAGTCGTTGCGGCGGTACACGACGCTCGAGGCCCGCACAGTCGTTGCGGCGGTACACGGTGCTCGCCCCTTCGCCACCCACGCGGCTGCGCGCAAACGTCGGCCGGGCCGCGAACGGAACAGGCTTGGTCTCGCTTAGCTCGAAACCCGTGGTTGAGCTGGGGCGGCTGCGTGATTCGGTGACCTGCCGACCGTGATTTCGTTTCCAGCGGGTCGTGAGGTGACCGCCACTGACTACCCTTCCCGCGAAGGCCCCTCGCTTTCTTCGAACGCGCTGATCGGCCGGTGCAATCCCAACATCGGTCACCTTCCGATCGCAGCTGCGTATGGCACCAGTAGCGAAACGACTGTTTCGGGCGAAGTGCGCCACGGACGACGCGACCACTACTACGCCAGCCGAGTTCCCACCCGGCGATCCGCAGCCGCGCACCCTGGGCGGTAGTCGGACGACGCGACAAGGCTGCCCCTGCCGCCCGCAACCGCATTGCTCCCCGATGGCACGGCGACCGCTGCCTACGACTCGCCACGAGCCCAGCGGCCGCTCGTCGACCCGATCTGTCACCTTGCGATGGCTGGTGGTCCTCAGCAGAACGACCGATGGCCGCCCACGTCGGGGCGGCCATCGGCACGATTCGGCGCGGGCATCGCCCCGCCGAACTCAGACGCGAACGATCAGCGCGTCACCCTGTCCGCCGCCGCCGCAGAGCGCGGCCGCGCCGACGCCGCCGCCGCGGCGCTTCAGCTCCAGCACCAGGTGCAGCAGGATGCGGGCGCCGGACATGCCCAGCGGGTGGCCGATGGCGATGGCGCCGCCGTTGACGTTCACCTTCTCCGGATCGATGCCCAGCTTGCGGGTGGAGGCGATGCCGACGGCGGCGAACGCCTCGTTGATCTCCACCAGGTCCAGGTCGGCGGGCGAAATGCCCTCGCGGGCGCAGGCTTTGGCGATCGCGTTGGCGGGCTGGTCCTGCAGCGTCGAATCCGGACCCGCCACCACACCCGCCGCACCGATCTCGGCGATCCAGCTCAACCCCAGCGACTGCGCCTTCTCCTTGCTCATCACCACGACCGCCGCGGCTCCGTCGGAGATCTGCGACGCGGTGCCCGCGGTGATGGTGCCGTCCTTGCGGAACGCCGGACGCAACTTACCCAGCGACTCCACCGTGGTGTCGGCGCGAATGCCCTCGTCCGTGGTCACCAGCACCGGATCGCCCTTGCGCTGCGGCACCGCGACCGGGACCACCTCGTCGTCGAACACGCCGTTCTTCCACGCCGCCGCCGCACGCTGGTGCGAAGCCGCCGCGAACGCGTCCTGATCCTCCCGGCTGATCCGATCGGCCTCGTTGCGCGCTTCGGTCAGCGCACCCATGGCCTGATCGGTGAAGATGTCGTGCAGGCCGTCGTAGGCCATGTGGTCACGCAGCGTCACGTCGCCGTACTTGAAGCCCTCCCGGCTCTTCTCCAGCATGTGCGGCGCCCGGCTCATCGATTCCTGGCCACCCGCGACGACGATCTCGTACTCACCCGCCCGGATCAGCTGGTCGGCCAGCGCGATCGCGTTGATGCCCGACAGGCAGACCTTGTTCAGCGTCAGCGCGGGCACGTCCATCGGGATGCCCGCCGCCACCGCCGCCTGCCGTGCCGGGATCTGCCCCGCGCCCGCGGTGAGCACCTGACCCATGATCACGTAGTCGACCTGGTCGGGCGCGACACCGCCCTTCTCCAGCGCCGCCTTGATCGCGAACCCGCCCAGATCGGAACCGCTGAAGTCCTTCAGACCTCCGAGCAGCCTGCCGACCGGGGTACGCGCACCGGAGACGATCACGGAAGTGGTCACGACGAGCCTCGCATTCGTAGATCGGACCTGCTCGCGCCCACACCGGGCAATGCGAGAGCAGGTGTTCTACTCAACGGTAGCGGGTGCGTCACGCGCGCCCCGTGCCAGGTCGCGCTACTTTCGAATGGTGAGCAACGTTATCGAACAGTCATCTTTCATCCCTGCGGACTACGTGACCGCGGTGGACCACGTCGGCATCGCGGTGCCGGATCTGGACACCGCGGTCGCCTGGTACGCGGAGAACCTCGGCATGGTCGAGACCCATCGCGAGGTCAACGAGGCTCAGGGCGTGCACGAGGCCATGCTTTCGCTGCCCGGCGCACCCGACCGCGCCACTGCCCTGCAGTTGCTGGCACCGCTCGACGCGGAATCGACGATCGCGAAGTTCATCGACCGCAGCGGGCCCGGCTTGCAGCAACTGGCCTACCGGGTGACCGACATCGAGGCCGTCTCCGCGTACCTGCGCGCCAAGGGTCTGCGTTTGCTGTACGAGGCTCCGCGGCACGGAACGGCCGATTCTCGCATCAATTTTATCCACCCGAAGGATGCTGGAGGTGTGCTGATCGAGTTGGTCGAACCGAACGCGAATGTTACGCACTAGTATCGGCGTCAGGTCGGGAAAACTCGTTGGAATGACATTCGCAGTCGAGTCACCATCGGCTGTCTTCAGGCTGTAGTTTGTGTGCCATGTCGTCACCCGAGTCCGATCGCAATCGCTTCGTTGCACTGCCCTTCACCGTTGTGCGCAAGGGTTATGCGCAAGACGAGGTGCGTAATTACTTCGACCGCTTCGACGCGGAACTGAGAGTCACCGCCACCGACCGCGATGCGGCTGCGGCACAAGCACGTAACCTCGCGAGCCAGCTGGAAGACGCGCGCGACGAGATCGACGAACTCCGCAAGGAGGTCGACCGACTCTCGGTGCCGCCGACCACCGCGGAAGGCATGTCCGACCGCATCTCCCGCATGCTCCGTCTCGCCTCCGACGAGGCGTCCGAGGTCCGTGCCCTGGCGCAGGCCGAGGCCGCGGAGATGGTGTCGATCGCCGAGCAGCAGGCCACCGAGATGCGTGGCAAGTACGAGTCGCTGCTCGCGGAGACCAAGGAGAAGCGCGAGGCGCTCGAAATCGAGTTCGAGCAGACCCTCGCGAACGCACGCACCGAGTCCGCCAAGATCATCGAGGCCGCTCAGGCCGAGGCCGACCGCATCGCGAAGGAAGCCGACGCGAAGCGCAAGGCCACCCAGCAGGACTTCGAGGCCACCATGGCCGAGCGTCGCACCAAGCTCACCCGCGCCATGGAAGAGCTGGAAGCCACCAGCCGCGCCGAGGCCGCCCAGCGGATCAAGGACGCGACCGACGAGGCCAACCGCCTCATCACCTCCGCCACTCAGACCTCCGAGCGCAAGATCGCGCACGCCAAGGAACTGGCCGAGGAGATGCGCGTGCTGCGCGGCCGCGTGCTCGCCCAGCTGCTCGGTATCCGCGGTCAGCTCGACTCGGTGCCCGCGATGCTCGCCGCGGTCAACCGGGAAAGCGAATTGCTGGACGGCGTTCCGGATCAGCGCAAGTCGATCGGCGGCAACACCAAGTCGGTCACCGGTTCCCGTCAGAAGGCGATCCCCGAGGTCGCCACCGAGGACGACGATATCGACTCGGAAGAGCGCGAGAGCGCCGACATCAGCAACTGACGTCGGACCGCGGCGACTACAGCAAAACTGAACCGAATTCACCGAAGGCCGCCCCAACCGGGGCGGCCTTCCTTAATTCCGCACCCGGTTTACTGGGCATCAGGACCAGCGCCGGGTGATCTTCCGAGTACGACGACCGTTCCAGCACCCGCGATGCCAATGCCTGCGGTCGTCTTCCCCGCCATGAGCGGGCCACGCGACGATGTGCGCGACGCCGGGCGGGATCTCGTGGTCACAGCCCGGGCAGCGGTAGGTCTTCACAGCGCGGGTGCCCGGAATGGTGCGGACCACATAAGTCTCATCGCCGTCCGGGCCTGATTCGGTCCGTCCGAAGACATCGCCGATCGGCCCGCCTCCCGACCGCGAGTGACCAGCGTGGCGATCCGAACGCGGTTTCCGGCGGGGCATGCGACAAGCCTATTACTCGGCCGCGTGCGCCCCGCACGCCCCCGAGTTCAGAATAAGCGGAATTCGTTGCTCTCCGTGCCGCGCAGGGCGTCGTAATCGAGTGTGAGACAGCGGATGCCGCGATCCTCGGCGAGCGTGCGCGCCTGCGGCTTGATCTGCTGGGCGGCGAAAACGCCCGCCACCGGAGCCAGCAGCGGATCCCGGTTCAGCAACTCGAGGTAGCGGGTGAGCTGTTCGACGCCGTCGATCTCACCGCGCCGTTTGATCTCCACCGCCACGGTGCCGCCGTCGGCGTCCCGGCACAGCAGGTCCACCGGGCCGATCGCGGTCATGTACTCGCGGCGGATGAGTGTGTAGCCGGTGCCGAGCGTATGCACGTGCTCGGCCAGCAGCTCTTGGAGATGAGCCTCCACACCGTCTTTCACCAAGCCCGGGTCGACGCCGAGTTCGTGCGAGGAGTCGTGCTCGATGTCCTCGATGGTGATGCGAAGTTCCTCGCCGGCCTTGTTGGCGACGACCCACAGCCCCTTCGCTCCCTCCGGGAGCTGCGCATCGCCGTTGCGTTCCTCCAGCCAGCAAGGCGGGCTCATCCAGTTCAGCGGCTTGTACGAGCCGCCGTCGGAGTGCACGAGCACCGAGCCGTCCGCTTTCACCAGCAGTAGCCTGCGGGCCATCGGAAGATGGGCGGTGAGTCGCCCTACGTAGTCGACCTGACAGCGAGCAATCACTAGGCGCACCCAAGCACTGTAGGCGAACGCCCGCACGCCCCTGTCGTCAGCCCATGAGCAGAATCGCCGCGAGAACCACGCTGACGGCGAGCAAAGCGCTTTCGATCCGGGTCAGCCGTCGGCGGGTGGTCGTCCTGGCCCAGACCATGCAGAACCCGACCACGGTGCCGATCATCAACGCCACCATGTGGCCGACCTGGGTGAAGGTGTGCTCGATGAGCACACCCTCGACCGCGACGATGAACCACAGCGTCGACCAAGCGGCGCGCCACCGGTAGGGCAGGGCGGCCACCAGCGCGCCGACCAAAGCCATGGCGCCGTAGCTGACACCGACGTCCTCGGCCCAGCGGATGCTCGTGGGCACCCATCCGGCCTCAACACCCACCCACAGGCCCGCCGCGACGAACAACGTGGCGCCGATGTGGCCGGCCAGGAAAACCCGCACCAACCGCAACGCGCCGAAGCGCAGTTCGGCGAGAGCGAGCAGACAGGCGAGCAGCGGGATGATCACCCACGACCCGACGACATCGCCGATCACGAACGCGCTTGCCAGCAACGTCCCGATCCGGCCGTCCAGCAGGTTGTGCAGGTTCGTGCTCGCGTGCAGAACCACCCTCGCCTGAGCGGAGTCGCTCAGCACGGAGAAGATCGCCGAGACGACGACCAGCCCCGCCAAGTACACAGCCGTCGCGGGCAGCCTCGGCCGCCACCAACGCGGTCGCGTCGAGGTGGCGGGGGCTGGCGGCACCGGATGACCCGGCGTCGTCGCGACGACCATAAATACCTCCGTTGTTCGCGCGGGACAGCGATCCGTCCCCACCATCCATCATCGGCGTCCGCGCGCTGCGTGTGCTTGTAGTTCCCTATGAAACTGCTGCGAAACGTTCTCGTCTCATGAACGACGAAAGGCCCTCGACGGTGTCGAGGGCCTTTCGTGAAAGGATGTTCCGGCGGTGTCCTACTCTCCCACACCCTGTCGAGTGCAGTA
>NZ_JBSGCA010000113.1:0-5945 GCF_053601535.1 Nocardia sp. NPDC004718 | reverse complement strand
GCCGGTCGCACCGGCCAAGTAGGTAGTGAGGAGGAACCCGACGACGTTCGTCGGGGGACGACAGACCCCGCCCGGCCCTCGTGCCGGGCGGGGTCTTCCTGGTGCTCAGGCGGGAGGGGCGGACAGCAACCGGGTCCGCCGGGTCAGGGTCGCTCCGATGCCGTCGGCGGCCGCGCGAACCGATGCCGCGTGGGTCTCGGGATGGAACCGATGGGACGGGCCCGCCACGCTGATCGCGGCAACCACCTCGTCCGCCTCGCGAACGGGTGCAGCCACGCAGACGATACCGGGAGCGGATTCCTCGAATTCGAAGGCCACTCCGTCGGCGGCAATCCGATCCAGCTGGGTGCGCAATGTGCCCGGTAGGGCCATCGTCCGGGGGGTGTAGCGGCGAAGCGGCCCGGCCAGCACCTGCTCACGAAGCGCCGCGTCGGCGTTGGCCAGTAATACTTTGCCGATGGCCGTGCAGTGCACCGGCATACGGCCCCCGATCCGCGACGGGGCGCTGGCCTGCCTGCGTCCGCCGATCTTCGTCAGGTACACGACATCCGTGCCGTCGAGAATGCCCAGATGCACGGTCTCGTGGATACGCGCGTTGAGTTCCTCCAGGAATGGAATGGACACTTCGAGCAGACTCCGCTCGACCGATGCGCGCATCCCGAGCTCGAACACATAGCTTCCGAGCCGATACCCGGCGTCGGTCCGGTCCAGTAGTCGGACCGCCACCATATCGGCGAGGACCCGGTGCAGAGTGCCCTTCGGAATGCCGGTCCGCCGTCCCAGCTCGGCCAGGCTCAACGCGGTGTCGTCGATCGAGAAGGCCTCGAGCACGGCCATGATCTTGCCGAGCACGGTCGAACCGTCTATCGCACGACCAGCGAACGCGGATGACACGGTCGACCTCCAACCTCCGGACCCGCTCACTCTACCGCGGCAGCGTTCGGCTCAGTGGAACGCAATGCTGGCGGATGCGTCCCACCTGCGGCGACAGTGAGAGCACTGTTTCACCTCCGCACGAGATCCGGGACTTCCGATGCCAACACCCCCAGGCCTTGACCGACGCTCCGTGGCTGCCGACGCTGCCACGATCGCCGCCGCCGACCTGCTCAGCGCGGCTGCCCGCTCCGGCACCCCGTGCGCACCGGTGCGCGATCTGATCGGTGCCGACGACGTGACCGCCGCGTACGCGGTGCAGGAACTGCTGACCGCCGAGCGCATCGCGGCGGGCGCCGAGGTGGTCGGCCGCAAGATCGGCTTGACCTCACCGGCGGTGCAGCGGCAGCTCGGTGTCGATCAACCGGACTTCGGAGTGTTGTTCGACGACATGTACTACGGGCAGGACACACCCGTGCCACTGAGCCGGTTGTTGCAGCCGAAGGTCGAAGCCGAGATCGCGTTCGTGCTCGGCGCGGACCTGGCGGAGGGGCCGCTCGATGACGAGCAGGTCCGCGGCGCGGTCGACTACGCCGTGGCCGCGCTCGAGATCGTCGACAGCCGCATCGACGGTTGGGACATCACCTTCGGTGACACCGTCGCCGACAACGCTTCGAGCGGTTTGTACGTGCTCGGCGACGAACGCCGCACCCTCGATTCCTTCGAGCCCGTCACGGCACAGATGCGGATGTCGATCGACGGTGTCGAGGTGTCGACGGGAAACGGCGCGGCTTGCCTCGGCGATCCGCTGCACGCACTGGCCTGGCTGGCGCGGACCACTCGCGAGTTCGGCCGGCCACTGCGCGCCGGGCAGACAGTGCTGTCCGGAGCGCTCGGACCGATGGCGCCGATCGAGGCCCCTGGAATCGTCACCGCGGACATCACCGGTCTCGGATCGGTGACCGCGACCTTCATTCGGGAGTGAAACCATGAACGACAGCAAGCTCAAAGTCGCGGTGATCGGATCGGGCAATATCGGCACCGATCTGATGATCAAAGTGATCCGGCACTCGACCGTCCTGGAGATGGGCGCGATGGTCGGCATCGACCCGGAATCCGACGGTCTGGCCCGCGCGCGCAGACTCGGCGTGCCCACCACGTCCGACGGCGTGCAAGGCCTGCTGAAACTGCCGAACTTCGACGAGATCGACGTGGTCTTCGACGCGACTTCCGCCAAAGCCCACGCCGCCCACGCCGCGGTGCTCGAACCGCTCGGCAAACGCCTGATCGATCTGACACCCGCCGCGCTCGGACCGTTCGTCGTCCCGGCGGTGAACTTGGACGAGCATCGCCACGCCCCCAACGTCAACATGGTGACCTGCGGCGGACAGGCCACCATTCCGATCGTCGCCGCCATCTCGCGCGTGGCGCCGGTCGCCTACGCCGAGATCGTCGCGTCCATCGCCTCGAAGTCGGCGGGACCGGGCACGCGGGCGAATATCGACGAGTTCACCGAAACAACCGCGCACGCGATCCGAACGGTCGGCGGCGCGCGGCGCGGGAAAGCCATCATCATCCTCAATCCGGCGGACCCGCCGCTGATCATGCGCGACACGGTGCTGTGCCTGGTCACCGCGCCGGATCCCGGCACCCACGCGGCGATTCGCGAATCGGTGCAGCAGATGATCGCGCACGTGGCCACCTACGTCCCCGGCTACCGCCTCAAGCAGCAAGTCCAGATCACCGCCGTCCCGCAGGACCAACCGGTGCACACCCTGCTCGGCCCGGACACGGCGACCGCGCCCACCCATCAGGTGACGGTGTTCCTCGAGGTCGAAGGCGCCGCCCACTACCTCCCGGCGTACGCGGGAAATCTGGACATCATGACCTCGGCGGCCGTGCGCTACGCCGAATCCATCGCCGACACGATCGCCGCGGCACCAGCGGGACAGGAAGCGCTCCGATGACCACCACCCAACTGTTCATCCAAGACGTCACACTCCGCGACGGCATGCACGCGGTGCGCCACCGCATCACTCCGGACGACGTCGGCCGGATCGTGGCGGCGCTCGACGCGGCCGGTGTCGACGGCATCGAAGTAGCCCACGGCGACGGTCTCGCCGGAGGCAGCCTGAACTACGGCCCGGGAAGCAACACCGACTGGGAATGGATCGAAGCCGCCGCGGACAATCTCACCCACGCCCGGCTGACCTCGCTGCTGCTGCCCGGCATCGGCACCATCGAAGAACTGAAGCACGCTTACCGGCTCGGTGTGCGCTCGGTGCGCGTAGCCACCCACTGCACCGAGGCCGACGTGTCCGCTCAGCACATCGCCACCGCACGGGAACTCGGGATGGACGTCTCCGGATTCCTGATGATGTCGCACATGGCCGAACCGGCTCGCCTGGCCGAACAGGCGAAACTGATGGAATCGTATGGGGCGCACTGCGTCTACGTCACCGATTCCGGCGGCCGGTTGACCATGAACGGAGTCCGTGACCGGGTCCGCGCCTATCGCGAGGTGCTGGACCCCGGGACCGAGATCGGGATACACGCGCACGAGAATCTCTCGCTGTCGGTGGCCAATTCCGTCGTGGCGGTGGAAGAAGGCGTCACCCGGGTCGACGCCTCGCTCGCCGGGCACGGCGCCGGAGCGGGCAACTGCCCGATCGAGCCTTTCGTCGCCGTCGCCGACCTGCACGGTTGGAAGCACAACTGCGATCTGTTCGCGCTACAGGACGCCGCCGACGACTTGGTGCGGCCCCTGCAGGATCGCCCGGTCCGCGTGGACCGCGAAACACTCACGCTCGGCTACGCCGGGGTCTACTCGTCCTTCCTGCGGCACGCCGAAACCGCTTCGCGGCGTTACGGCATCGACGTGCGCACGATCCTGCTCGAGGTGGGCCGTCGTGGTTTGGTCGGCGGGCAGGAGGACCTCATCGTCGACATCGCGCTCGACTTGGTCGCCGAATCCTCCGGTGCCACCGCCTGAACGGCATCGAGCTCGCCGACGGTGATCTTCCACCGTCGGCACCTCCGACTCGTGGTCATCCGCGACGACGGGGCTCTCACCCCGCTTCCCGGTGCGCCGTACCGGGCTCCCGAATGCACCGTCCCCGGCCGAGTCGCTCGTCGCCGGCCGCGAGAGGCCCTCACACGGTTGCGTTGTGTGCGTGCGAGACTCGGGGCGATGCTCACTTACTTTCAAGCGACAGTCATCGGGGCGGTGCAAGGTGTCACCGAACTGTTCCCGATTTCCAGCCTGGGGCACTCCGTGTTGGTCGCGGCATGGCTCGGAGGCGATTGGGAGAAGTTGACCGGCGAGGGCGAATCCGGTGCGGGCACACCGTATCTAGCGTTCGTGGTGGCGCTGCACGTGGCGACGGCGCTGGCGCTGCTCGGCTACTACTGGCGCGACTGGTGCGTCATCGTGGCGGGCCTTTTCACCACGCTGCGCACCGGTCGCCTCGACACCATTCCCCAGCGGCTTGCCTGGTTGATCGTCGTCGCCACCATTCCGGTCGGCGTGCTCGGCTTCCTGCTGGAACATCCGCTGCACGCGCTGTTCGGCACGCCTTTCTACGCCGGTATCTTTCTCGCGCTCAACGGCATCGTGCTGATCGTCGGTGAGGGATTGCGCCGGCGGAACGAGCCGTCGCTGGCAGAATACGGGCGGCGGTTCGCTCGGCGGGAAGCCCGCAGAGGCACCCGCACGGCCGAGGCGGAGACTCGGCGCCAATCCGACCGGCCGCTGGCCGCCCTCGGGACAGCGGACGCTCTCGGCATCGGCTTCGCTCAGGTCGGCGCGCTGCTGACCGGCTTCAGCCGGGCGGGCCTGACCATGGTCGGTGGCCTGTCGCGAGGTCTCGCGCACGAGCACGCGGCGAAATTCGCCTTCCTGCTGGCCACTCCGGCGATCCTCGGCGCGGGAGTCCTGGAGCTACCGGAACTGGTCGGCCCGCAAACCGAAGGCATCCGTGGACCGGTGTTGTTCGGAGCCATCGTCTCCGGGGTGTCGTCGTGGCTGGCAGTACGGTTCCTGGAGCGCTACTTCCAGACCCGGACCCTGCTGCCGTTCGCCATGTACTGCGTCGTCGCAGGCACCCTCTCGGTCGTCCACTTCAGTTGAGGTCTGCTCGGCGAAGTCGCCGATCCGGCTGCGGCGCGGCCGGAAGGATCAACCGGTCACGCATTCGTCGGCCAGCACCTCCTCGTCGGTGTCCAGGACGACCGCCGCGCCGACCATACCGGCGGCGACCAGTTCGATGACAACAGCCGAGGATGCCGGTTCGCCGCGGTAGGGGATCTCGGACTCGTAGGTGAGTTCGTCCCGGTCGCGCAGTTGCGCGGCGGCGATGGCGAGATCGTCGTAGCTGAGCGTCTGCTCCCCGACGAAGGCTGCGTCGGTGCCGGTCAGCGCGCGGGTGCGGTGTGCGTAGGTGACCGGGCGGGGTGATTCGGCGGCGATCTCGGCGATGACGGCGGGGTCGTCGAGGGCGAGCCAGTCGAGGGTGCCGGTGGGTGGATCGCCGAGGGTGAGGCCGACTTTGGTGTGGAGGTCGTCGGGCAGTGCGGTGTCGAGGGTGTCTACGGGGACGACGGCGGCGCCTGTTTTGAGCACGGCCCAGGTCGCGATGACCGCTTCCATGCCGCGATCCAAGCGCAGTGCCACGCCCGCGCCGGGAGCACAGCCGCGCGCGATGAGTACCCGCGCCAGACGCGACGAGCGGGTCTCCAGATCGTGGTAGGACAGCTCGTCGTCGCCGGACAGGATGGCGGGGGCGTCCGGATCGTCCTCGACAGCGGCCACGAGTGTTTGGGCGAGTGTGGTGCCCGCGGTCGCCGCCGAGTTCGGCGGCGGGGTGGGAACGCCTCTGGCCGTGCCCATTTCCCGTTCGGTTCGGTCGAGGATGTCGATGTCGCCGATGGGGGTGTGGGGGTTGGTGGCGATGGTGGTGAGGATGCGTTCGAGGCGGTGGCCGAGGGTGTGGATGGTGGTTTCGTCGAACAGGTCGGTGGCGTAGGTGAAGATGGTGTCGAGTTCGGCGGGGGTGCCGTCGTCGTGGTGGTGG
>NZ_JBSGCA010000112.1:0-6271 GCF_053601535.1 Nocardia sp. NPDC004718 | reverse complement strand
TCTGTCGCAGGGAGACATGATCAACCAAGGGCTTCACCCATGATCACCCGGGGTATTGAGAACCCAGCTCAGAGGTGAGGTTAAAACTCAAGCTAAGTAACTGACCCATCCGCTGCGTCGGGTACGTTAAGTCGGCGAGAAGCGGTGTCAGCGAGTTGCTGGCGGTGGCGTTCATATGCGATGACGCCTACCCGTTTACGGGCCAGGTACCACCCGCTGATCAGCAATGGAACCATCACCGCCGCGGTAGCGATAACCGAAATGCTCTGTACTTGGTCTTTACTGAAGGCCATCATGCCTACCACTACACCCAGGAACAGTACCGTTGCTATGCTCGTATAGGGCGCACCGATCAACCGAAATGCCGGACGCTCCAATCTGCCCGCTCGTGACCAGCGCCACAATTGGATCTGGCAGGCAACGATCGCAACCCAGGTCGAGATAGTACCCAGAGCGGACATGTTCAGGACAATCTCGAAAACCCTCTCCGGGACCACCACGTTTAGACCAACACCAATCAGCGCGATTGTTCCTGTGGCGAGAATGCCGATATAGGGCACGCCAGCCTGGGACATCCGAGATGCCATGGCTGGTGCGCTGCCGTTCATCGACATCGAACGCAGAATGCGTCCGGTAGAATACAAGCCCGCATTCAGGCTGGAGAAAGCGGCTGTCAACACTACCACGTTCATGATCGAATCAGCTCCTCCCACGCCGAGTTCGGAAAAGAAAGTAACAAACGGGCTTTCGCCTGGTTTGAATGCCGTGTAGGGCAGGAGCAGTCCGAGCAATATCAATGAACCAATGTAGAACAGTGCTATGCGGGCGATGACCGAATTTATGGCCCTCGGCATGATCTTCTCAGGATTCTTCGCCTCACCGGCTGCTGTACCGACCAATTCTACCGCTGCGTAAGAAAAGACTACCCCTGTCGTGACAGTGACCAAAGGCAGTAGGCCGGCTGGGAACAGTCCGCCATGGTCTGCGATAACGCTCACGCCGGTGCGATCACCGTGAATGGTGGTCCGGCCGAGCAGGAAGACCGTGCCGACGACCAAGAAAGTCGCCAGCGTGATGACTTTGATAAGGGCCGCCCAGAACTCCACTTCGCCGAACCAGCGCACCGACGCCAAGTTGACACTCACAACCAGAATCAGTGCCGCCAAAGCGATCACCCACTGCGGAATCGCTTGGAAGGGATGCCAAAAATGGACATAGGTAGCGATGGCGGTGATGTCCACTATCCCGGTCATGCACCACTGGAAAAAAGACAACCAACCGGCCGCGAAAGCTATCTTTTCCCCATAGAACTCGCGAGCATACGAAACGAAAGAACCGGTGCACGGCCGGTATAAGACCAGCTCGCCGAGGGCGCGTAGGACGAAGAAAACAAACACGCCACACACGCCGTACACCAAGAACAACCCGGGCCCTGCGGTGGCTAGCCGACCGCCCGAACCGAGAAACAGCCCGGTGCCAATGGCACCGCCGATCGCGATCATCTGCAATTGACGCGGACGCAACGACTTGTGGTAGCCGGCGTCGTCGGTGACAGGTGCATTCGCTGGACCTTCCGAGGGAGATTGAACTGCTGCCATGGGACGCCTCTCAAGTGATGTCGAGCATATCGATGCTTAATGCACCGTAGTTCAACGGCGCATCATCCGGCGGCAGATTCAGTCGGTGGGTTAAATTCATCACTGAGAAGTAAATATTAAATTAATCCTATACTGGAAAATGTTAAAATAATCCTATGCATGGATATGCATCATATTATTCCCAGTGTCTGGGTGCGGTCACCAGCGAAGTCAAGTGGCTGGGATACCCAGACTGACCATGGCAGTGTCGTAGTCGTGGGCGCCCGCAACTTAACGTGACACCTAGCACGACAGTTGTAGTTCGTTCGGTAATCGGGTTTGTCGGGCGAGGTGTTGGTGGTGACGGCAAGGAAGGCGTGGGCCAGCATGGCCAGGGTGATGTGCCGGTACGAGGCGTCGTAGTTGCGCACTTGGTAGTGGTCGAGACCGCATTGTCCTTTGGCGGCTTGGAAGTCTGGCTGCGATCGATGGTGTCTGGGTGAAAGCACATGTATTAGGCGATATCCGCAGGATCGTCGAGAGATCGCCGGGTCAGCAGAGTGCGTACGAAACCGGCCGGGATGTCGTCGAGGACCGGCAGGGTGGCCCAGGCGAAGTCGTATTCGCGTTCACCCCGGACTCCGGGACCGGCCGAGACACGGTGCCATGCTCCGGATGGGGCGCAGCTGATCAGGGTATCGACTGTGTGGCGGCTATCGAGGTCGGTGAGGGTGTGCCTGACGGGGCTTCCACCACATCGGGCATCCGATGCGACTCCAGGAACGCCCTGAATCTGCCGTCACGCCCGTAGGCCGAATCGGCGGTCACCCACCCGGGCGATCACCCCTGCGGCCAGTGCCCGACCGATCATCACCTCGGCCAACCGTGGCTTGGTCAAACATCCTCACTGCAGTGGCTTTCGGGCACACCGGCGTAAACACAACGGTCACGGTCTGCGATCCACGACTTGAGCAAATACAACTCACGGTCGATCAACGCCCGGCCCGAGCGACCGGCATAGGCAAGGAACATACCCAGTTGCAAGTTCTCGATCCGGCCCGCAGTGCCCGAATACTGCCGCTGAATCCGGGCTGAGCGCAGTCCTGTTTTCGCAAATCCCGTCTCAGCGACCACCAGCACCCCATCCGGCGAAGCCAGCGCCTCGACCACATACGAGCGGACCTGATCGCGCACCTCATCGGAACTCCAAACGCGCCCGGTTCAGCAGATGCTGGCACCCGTCGGGACTCACCGCCCCGCTTCGGCCAGCTGCCGGGAGTTCTTCCGCTCCACCGGCGCCAGCAACTCCGTCACATACGCCCTCGCCCACCCCCGCAGCTCCGCCCGAACGCCCCGGCAACGCGGGCGAACACATCATCCAGACTCAACCGCCAACCGCAATACCCTGCGGCACAACATCTTCCAGCACACAAACAGTCTTCAGGTAACGAACTACAACTGTCGTGCTGAGCATCAATTGCTTATTTGGTATTGCTGCCCGAGCGGTGCCTAGCGATATTGCTGGATCGACCGCAGGGATCGGAATGTATTGAGCGCTGTCCGAGTGTATTTGAACCAGCCCCTCTCAGCGCCGTACGCGCAGCGGTTTCCGCGCGGCCTCCTGGCTCACCTGGTCTTGCCGGTCGGTGGGCACTAGAGCGCGGATGTCCTCGCGCGAGCTGATCATCAGTTTCTGTCGGATCGAGGCCATCTGGACGTCGACGGTCTTGTAGGAGCTGCCGCGTCGGGCGGCGATGGCGGTGTTGGTCCAGCCTGCCGCGGCCAGCACAGCCACGTCCTGTTCGGCCACCGACAAGTCCTCCCAGTGTGAGGGGCGGTGGCGCCGAACCGGGTGCTCCACGGGTAGCCGGTCCAATGACAGGTTGCCCAGCGCCAGCTGCGCCACCTCGCCGAGTTCCGGGCGTAGCAGCGCGCCCTCTCGCTGCGCCTCCGCGAATACGGTTGCGCCCAGAATCGCGCGGGCGGTGTCGGCGGCGAGGTCGGTCTCGATGGCGAACGGGCCGAGATTGGCGATGTCGATGCCGATCCGCTCCCGCAGCGTGGCGCCGCCGCCGAGCAGGCGCGCGACTTCGCGCGCCCAGTCCATCACTGCGCCGGATCGTTCGCCGTCGGTGTCGCGGATCATGCGCGCCACTGCCCACGCGCGAACGTGGACGGCCGATACCGTGCCCCATTGATCCCGGATCGCCAGCTGGGTGGTCAGCGCCGCTTGCGTCACGGCGAGCGCCTGACGCGGGTCGCCGTGTTTGGCCAGGGCCATCGCCCGGGCGAGTCCGACCCAGGATGCCGCCCATCGCGCTCCGGAGCGCTCGGCGTGCTCCAGATGCTGCCGGGAGATCTCCAGGGCCTCCTCGGAGGGGCCGAGTAACGCGGCGGTCAGCGCTTCGAACAGTTCGCTCATCGCGGCCCCACCATCATCGCCTGCCGTGGTGAACTTGTCGCGCGCGCGGGCCAGCACGGCGAGCGCACGCACATCGCGGCCAACCAGCATCAGCTCGGCGCCTCTGGCGAATTCGAGGGGGGCGGGCAGATCGAGATCACGGTCGTGCTCACGCCAGCCCGTCCGAGCGGCGGTGGACACGCACAGCGCGACGCACTCGTCGAGAATGCGTGCCGCGTCGTGGTGCAGGCCTTGGCACAGGCTGATCCACGCGATCAGCGACATCGCCGTCACCTGCAGTGGCACCGGCTGCGGGTCGAGGGCGCGGCTGGCGGCCAGCGTGCGTTCAGCCCAGTGGCGTGGTTCGCGCAGCGAACCGCTGAGGAACGGGATGCGCAGCGCGATCAGCCCGGTGGCGATCTCCAGCCCGATGGCGGCCTCCTCCGGCACCGTGAGGCTGCCCGCTATGGCGCACAGCACGTTGTCCCAGGCCGCGCGCGCCCAATCCAGCAGATCCTGCTCGTCCGGCCCGAACCATCCGGCTCGAGCCGCGACGACTTTGTCGCGGTAGTAGCGGCGGTGCCTGCTGGCCAGCCGGGCCGGTTCGCCGTCGCGTTCGGCCAGTCGCTGCTGGGCGAACAGGCGGACGCTCTCCAGCAGCGAGTACCGCACCGTTGTCGCGGTCAGATGCACCGTGACCAGTGATTGGTCCGCGAGCCGTTCGAGCAGGCCGTCGATCTCCGCGCGAGCCAACCCGCCCGGCTCGTCGTCGGCGCAGACGGCCTCGATCGCCTCCAGCTCCGCGCCGACGTCCGACGCCGCCGGGTCCATGTTCTCCGGGTCGGCGTCGTACCCGGCCGCGAATACCGACAGCCGGTCGAACAGCAGCCGCTCTTTGTCCCGGCACAGGTCGTAGGACCAGGCGATGACGTCGCGGATACCTTGATGCCGTGCCTCCGCGCCGATCCGGGGACCGTGGGACCAGCGCAGCCGCCGGTCGCTCGCCTCGCCGGTGAGGTCACGCAGGATCATCGGCAGCGGCTGCCGCAACAGCCGTGCGGCGGCCAGCCGGATGTAGAGCGGATGGTTGTGCACATGGCGGCAGATCTCCACCGCCAGCTCGGTCTCCTCCTCGGCGACGGTGTGCCCGGTGAGGTCGGCGCGGGCACGGAACAGTGTCAACGCCTGTTCCCGCGACAGCGCGGGCACCGGCACCAATTGCTCGCCGACCCAGCCGATCGCCTCGCGGCTGGTGGCCAGGACGGTGAGGCCCGGCGCGGCTTCCAGTAGGTCGGCGATCACCCGTCCCGCGCCGTCCAGCACGTGTTCGCAGTTGTCCATCACCAGGATCGTCTGCAGCGTGCGCCCGCCCGCATCTCGGCGGCGCAGCGAGGCCAGCACCGCCTCCCCGGCCGACCGTCCGGAGAAGTCGGCGTCGATGAGCGAGCGCGCGAGGAGTTCCTCGACCGCCGCAGCGCCGGTGCCGCGCGACAGTAGCGCCAGGCGCACCCAGTGCGCCGGGACACGCCGCGCCTTCTGGAACCGGTGCACCGCTTCCGTGGCCAGTCTTGTCTTGCCGATGCCACCCGCGCCGATCAGCGTGACCAGGCGGGTTTCGCCCAGAAACGCCATCCCGATCTTCTCCAGCTCGCGCTCACGCCCCACGAAATCACTGGCGACCGCAGGGGCGGAACCCCAGCCTGTCTGTTTTAGCGGCACCATACGCAGCATAGTCCACCCTCCAGCCATAGATCTGTGGGCATCGCTGACGGCCGGCGGCACGTGGGACAGATGTTAGTAAGAAGCTCATACGGACCACGTGCGGTCAAGAATTGACAAGCCTAGCCGGAGGTGCGTGACTGCCCCGGGGTCGTGCGCCGTATCCGGCCGGTGATCTTTCAAGCCTTGCAGAACTCGGCCTCTGCCCTGCCCGCCAGTAATCTTTGTCACACTGCACAGGCTCCCTCGCTTGAAGTCTATTCAGCTCGACATCGGCAAACGCCGCGCTTCCACCGAATCGAGGTTTCCGTCGACCGCCCCGAAATTCGATCTAGGGTCTGAGTCGTTCGACCAGCTTGAATCTTCCGAAGGGGGGCCGGTCGGCTCCCGGTCCCCCTCCGGCGGTCCCCCTCCGGCAAACTGGTGACTGGCTTACCTCGGCCAAACCGCTCGACTACTCCGACCCGGCTCAACCTGCGGTTTGCCGCTGCTAATGGGAGTTACCGGGCCAGCCAGTAGGGCAGACTCGGTGCCGGTAGCCCCGGCAGGTGAGCACTAACCTCACCTGAACTTC
>NZ_JBSGCA010000111.1:0-6359 GCF_053601535.1 Nocardia sp. NPDC004718 | reverse complement strand
GTCCCCAAGACCAGTGTGGGCAAGTTCGACAAGAAGCGGCTACGCGCCCAGTACGCCGACGGTGACCTGGAAGTCACCACCCTGTCCTGACCCCCGCCGCCCCCGCGTCACCACTTCAGCATCGGCAGTGGTGACGCGGGGTGGCTGCGCAACCGCCGCGCGACCAGGGAGACGAGCTTGCGGTGGAAGCCGTGGTTCGGATAGCGCTTCGCCAGCTCACGATAGGTTCCGCGCGAGATGCCGAACCGGCCGAGCAAGCCGAGTTCGACGTCGATCGCGTCGGCGCGCCGGAAGATCTCGACCGGGTCGTGCGGGGGGCCCGCCGGGCGGATCTTGTGATGCTGGTCGATCATCGCCACCACCAGTCCGGTCAGGTCGTCGCGGTCGATGCTCGCCAGCCAGGCGCGCGCCTGGTCGCACGAGGGCGCGAGGTAGTCGAAGCTGCCCGTCGACCAGATGCCGATGTCGTGCAGCACGGCCGCGGTCAGGAACTCCTCACGGGCGCTCGGCGGGGTTTGCCGGTCGTCGGCCAGCAGATCGCACAACGTGAGCACCCGCAGCACATGATTGGTGTAGGCGGCGCGGTCCGCCCCGAGCTGTTGGCGCCACGGCGCGAGCCGGGCCTCGACCTCATCGCGAAGATCGTTGCTGCTCATGGCGGTTCACCCTACGCGCAGCCGACCGTGACGGGCGGCGGCGACGCGCGGGCACGGCGCCGTATACGCGAGAACACCCGGCGCGGGCGAAACGGTTTGCCGCGCCGGGTGTTCGGTGCGGTGATTCAGCAGTTGCGCAGTTCCGGGCTCTGGTTGAGCAGCTGGGCCCGGGTGCCGATGAACGTGGTGTAGGTCTCGCCGCCGACCGAGGAGAGCGGGAAGGCCGCGACCCGGTGGCAGTTCTGGAAGGCGAGCTTCACGCCGAAGTGCCGCTCCAGCCCACCCCGAATCGCGTCGGAGGCCATGGCGCGCAGCAGTTGCCCGCGCGCCACCTCGTCGGGCGGCGCGATCGTGTTGTCGGCGAATTCAGCCGTCCCGGAACGCAGTTCACCGGCTACGCGGCTGACCACTTCCCAGGCGTAGGGCAGCGAATTGCGTACGACCTCGACGAAGTCGGCGTCGTCGACCTCGCCGCGTTCGGCGCGTTCGAGTACTGCGGTGGGGACATCAAGGGACATGGCGCTCTCCTCCAGTGCTGGACGTCGATGCGATGCCACTGAAGTCTAAACGAAAGTCGTTGTCAATAATGCTGGATTCGGCGCGAAAGTGCCTTTTCCAGTGCGGCTTTCGTGTCGGCGGCCAGGGTCGAGACCAGTTCGCCCGCAGGTAGCTCCGGTGTCAGCTCATGGGTTTGGCCCGCCCAGAGGTTGACCTCATCGGGGTTGCCCGCCGCCCGCGCCTCGGCTCGCAGCGGGGCGGTGGCGTAGTGGATCTCCGGGTATCCGGTCGGCGCGGTAGCGGTGTGCCGCACCAGGAAGCGGTTGCGCAAGCCGCGTGCCCTGCGTCCGGTGAAGGCGCGGGTGAGCATGGTCGGGGTGTCGGCGGTCAGCGCGGCGCGGTGCACCTGACTGGTGCCCGCCTCGGGGCAGCGCAGGAACGCCGTGCCCAATTGCGCGGCCGCGGCGCCCGCCGCGAGCGCGGCGGCGATGCCTGCGCCCGTCGTGAGGCCGCCGGTGGCCACCAGCGGCAGGTCGGTGGCGGCGGAGAGCAATTGCAGCAGCGCCAGCAGCCCGAGTGGGTCGGTGGCGTCGTCGGCGGGCTGATCGGTGAACGTCGCGCGGTGCCCGCCTGCCTCCGCGCCTTGGGCGATGAGCACGTCGGCGCCCGCCTCGACGGCGAAGCGCGCCTCGGCGACCGAAGTGACGGTGACCCAGGCTTCGGAACCGGCGGCATGCAGCCGTTCGATGTCCGCGGCACTCGGGCAGCCGAAGGTGAACGACACGGCCGCGACCGGGTCGGCGACGAGCAGGTCCAGTTTGGCGTCCCAGTCGTCGGTGTCGAAGCGCGGATCTCCCAGCTGGTGTTCGGCGCCGAGTTCGGCCAGGTAGTCCGCCAGATCGGCGGGAGGAGTCGGCGGGCCTGGCACGAAGAGGTTCACGCCGAACGGCTTGCGGGTGGCCGCGCGAGTCGCCGCGATCCGCGCCGCGGTGTCGGCGGCGCTCAGATAACCGGCGGCCAGCTGGCCGAAACCGCCCGCTTCGGCGACGGCGGCGGTCAGCTCGGGGGTGGATGGGCCGCCCGCCATGGGAGCGAGCGCGATCGGAACGTCCAAATGGTCGAGGATCACGGTTCGATTGTCGCGTATCTGGACATGTGACCCGGGCCTCACCAGCGTTTTTCTGCTGGAAGGTTGCGGAATGGTCACGACGCGGTAGAGTTCCCGTCACGACGGATGCCAAACCGTTATCCGCCCCGGCTTTACCGGATCGTTATCGAACCGGTTCCGCTAGGGCTCCGGCATCCCGGACCCTGTTGTACGACCGAGGATTCAGCTTTGTCGCAGCACCGTGTAGGCCCCAGTTCCATTACCGTCCAGAGCCTCCTCGGCGACGGCGGCGAATCGGGCCGTCCGACGCGGCACCGCGCCGAGCCGTCCGCCACCGAACGAGTCAAGGCCGCCGCCACCGCGGCGGTTGCCGCGGGCGCCTTGATCGGCGCTGCCAGCCAGGTCGCTCCCGCGCTCGCTTACGCGTCGCCGCTGCTGCCCGGTTCGCACGATGCCGACGAGGAGACGCAGGCCGCGCCCTCCACGGTGAAGGGTACGAGCATCCTTCCGATCGTCGAGGCGAAGGCCGCCGCCGAGCCGGTCGCGCAGGCCGCGCCGGAGCCCGCCGCGGTCGCGGGCCAGATCGCCGCACCGGTCGCCGCGCCGTTCGGCATTCCCAATCTTCCCCCGGAGGTCATCGGTCCCTTGGCGCAGGCCGAGGAGGCCCTCAAGGGCGTGCAGCAGCAGGTCGCTCCGGCGTCCGCGGTGCGCCCGGTGGCCGGCGAGATCAGCTCCGGCTTCGGCAGCCGCTGGGGCGCCATGCATTACGGCCTCGACTTCGCCGACTCGCTGGGCGCGCCGATCCACTCGGTCAGCAATGGCACCGTCATCGAGGCGGGGCCCGCCTCCGGTTTCGGTCTGTGGGTGCGAATCCTGCAGGACGACGGCACCACCGCCGTCTACGGCCACGTGAACGAGATGTTCGTGCACGCGGGCCAGCGGGTGAACGCGGGCGATGTGATCGCCACCGTCGGCAACCGGGGTCAGTCCACCGGTCCGCATCTGCACCTGGAGATCTGGGACAAGTCGGGCGCCAAGATCGACCCGATGCCCTACTTGGCCGCCAAGGGAGTGCCCCTGGAGTGGGGCCCGTCGGCGCACTGACATTCCCTGTCCGACTTGATATTCCGATCAGCGCACGGTTGCGCGCAGCGAAGCCTCCCGCGTCCCGGTGACGTGGGAGGCGGTTCGCGGCCAGGTCTCGTAGAGCTGCCCCACGGACACCGGTCGGTCGCTAGGCTCGGGCCGTGATCGAGCTGGGCGACATCTTCGAGCCTGGGTCACCGCACGGCCGCGCGTACGCCGTGCTGGTGCACCATCCGCGGTCGAGTCTCGCCGATATCGCGCAGTACCTGGGCGTTTCGGAAGACCTCGCCGCGGACTCGCTGGATGTGTTGTGTGAATTGCGCGCCGCGGTCCGCGTCGAGTCGCCCGACGGCGAACCGCTGTGGGACGCGCACGCGCCGGAATCGTTGTCCGAAGCCGAGGCTCGGCGCAGGCAGCAGGAGATCAACCAGATGCACGCCGCCGCAGCACGCTTGAGCGAGACGTTCCGCTCGGTGCGCCGCTCGCCCCGCGGCAACGGCGCGGTGGTGCCGGTGTACGAGCGGCTGGAGATGCTGGCGGATTTCGAGGAGATGCAGACCGGCGCGCGCAGCTGCGTCAAGCTGGTCGAGCGCGGGCCCTATCTCAGCGATCCCGAGCGCGAGCGCCAACTGTTCGAACTCAAACGGGCCAGGCTCGCCGACGGCATCCGCTACCAGACCTTGTATCAGGACACCGTCTATCAGGACCCCGAGCGCCTGCGGCACGCGCTGTCCACCAACGCGGGCGGTGCGCAGGCCAGAACCCTGCCCGAGCCGCCGCTCAAATTGATCATCAGCGACGACGAGCGGGCCAGCCTGGTGCTGCACGCCGACGAACGCAGGCCCGACCCGATGGGTCTGCGCATCACCGGTTCCCCCACGCTCGAGTTGTTGATCAAGACCTTCGACGTGCTGTGGACGATGGCGGCGCCGATCTCGGTGAACCCGGCCGCGGAGGCGCTGGACGAACGCGACCGCGCGATCCTGACCCTGATGGGGCTCGGCGCGACCGATGACACCATCGCGCGGCGACTCGGGATGTCCCGGCGCACGGTGGTCCGCCGGACCGCACGGCTGCTGGAGCGTCTCGGGGCGAGCACCAGATTCCAGGCGGGGGTGCAGGCCACGCGGCGTGGATGGCTGTGACCAAGCTCACCGATTCGGGCACTAGTGCAACACGATGGCGTAAGTACCGATATAACGGCAGGAATCAGGCAAGACACCGATTCCAGGGGGGCGGATGGTGTCCTACGAGAGGACAGCACGCGACAAGGGGGATGCGGACCGTACCGACGGCATCCGCGGCAATCCAATACAGCGCGCGGGTTCAGTGGTCAGCCCCTTATATGATTGCTCGGTCCGCGCTGGCCCCGGATAACAAGCCCTGAGCAGGGTAGCGCCCGGGTCCTGGCTCGATCCGAGAGGTGAATGCACTCGAATGGAAACCGCCCGTCGCTCTGCTCGCGGTAGCCGTCGCCGCAGGTCGGGCAGTCCGCTTTTCGCGCAGCTGCTCACCGCCGCGGTCGAGTCCGCCGCCACCGAGGTCGCGATCCGGTACAACCCCACGGGGGACCCGGCCGACGATCGGGAGCTCACCTACGCCGAGCTGGACGCGGCGTCCTCGCGGCTGGCCAGGGAGCTGATCGAGCGCGGTGTCGGGCCCGGCGACGTGGTCGCCATCGGGATCTCGCGCAGCGTGGAGTCGGTGCTCGCCGTCTGGGCCATCGCCAAGACCGGCGCGGCCTACGTGCCGGTGGATCCGACCTATCCCACCGACCGGATCAATCACATCGTCGCCGACTCCGGCGCCACGGTGGGTCTGACCACGTCGGCGCACCGCCCGGTGCTCGGCACCGGCGTGTACTGGATCGAACTGGACGACCCGGTGCAGGCCGCGCGCATCGCCGCGCGCCCGGAGCACCCCATCTCCTACACCGACCGGGTCCGTCCGCTGGACGAGCGGCACCCGGCCTATGTCATCTACACCTCCGGCTCCACCGGCAAGCCCAAGGGCGTCGTGGTCACGCACAGCGGTCTGGCCGGGCTGGTCGCCGCGGAGCGCGAGCACTACGGAGTGACGGAGGACTCGCGCGTTCTGCACGTCTGCTCGCCGAACTTCGACGTCTCGGTGCTGGAACTGCTGCTGGCCTTCTCCTCCGGCGCGACGCTGGTGATCGCGCCGCCGACGGTGTTCGGCGGTTTCGAGCTGGCGGATCTGCTGCGGCGCGAGCACGTCACGCACATGCTCATCACGCCGGGGGCCCTGGAATCGGTGGATCCGGCCGGACTGGACGACCTGCAGGCCGTGGTGGTGGCCGGTGACAAGTTCGGCCCGGAACTGGTCGGACGCTGGGCGACCGAGCGCGAGTTCTACAACGGCTACGGGCCCACCGAGGCGACGATCCTGGCCACCAGCACGCCGCCGATGACGCCGGGCGAGCCCATCACGATCGGCACGGCCATCCCGGGCGTCGGCGCGTTCGTGCTGGACTCGCGGCTGCGGCCGGTGCCCGCCGGGGTGGTCGGCGAGCTGTATCTGTCCGGTCCCGCGCTGGCGCAGGGCTACCTCAACCGGCCGGGCCTGACTGCGGAGCGATTCGTCGCCAGCCCGT
Organism: Nocardia sp. NPDC004718; assembly: GCF_053601535.1. Taxonomy (NCBI): domain Bacteria; kingdom Bacillati; phylum Actinomycetota; class Actinomycetes; order Mycobacteriales; family Nocardiaceae; genus Nocardia; species Nocardia sp. NPDC004718. Next base: position 400 of record NZ_JBSGCA010000111.1, on the reverse strand, counting down.
TCGGCGCCGACAGCGGCAACCCGGCGGCGCGGCTGTACCGCACCGGTGACCTGGTGCGACGCACCGAATCCGGCGGCCAGGACGGCGTCATCGAGTACCTGGGCCGCTCGGACTTCCAGGTGAAGATCCGCGGTTTCCGCATCGAACTGGGCGAGATCGACAACGCTCTCACCAGCCATCCCGATATCGACTTCGCGGCCACCCTGGGCAAGGCGCTGCCATCGGGTGCCACCGCACTGGTGTCGTACGTGCTGCCGCGCCCCGGCGCCGACGTGGACACCGACGCGCTCGCCGAGTACATCGGTGAGTCGTTGCCGGGGTACATGATTCCGGCGTCGATTGTGGTGTTGGATGAGATTCCGTTGACGCCGGTGGGGAAGTTGGATCGGGCGGCGTTGCC
>NZ_JBSGCA010000110.1:0-6611 GCF_053601535.1 Nocardia sp. NPDC004718 | reverse complement strand
CCAGGCCGCCGCGCCAGCCAACCCCTCCGACCCGAAATCCCTCGGCCAGCAGTCCGCCGAGAACGGCGTCCCCACCATCACCGGCCGGGTCTCCGCCCTGCGCCAACCGGTCCTGCAAGCACCCGCACCGGTCATCGCCGACGCCCTCGGCATCCACTACACCACCGCTCACCGGCACCACGACCACGCCGGCGGCACCTGGAACCGCTACGCACCCAGCGACCACAGCCGCTGACCGCTACCGGCCCGGCGGACCGGAATACCGACTACCTGAATACCGGGCCCTGCCAGTCGGCGACCCCTGTTCGCGCCGTTGGCGTGTCAGCGTGTCGGGGTGTGCTCCGATAACCGCCAGTCGACGCGGGGAGCGCCGCTCACTCGAACACCAGGTTGGGGTAGCTGCATACATAGATAGATGTATGCCGGTGTGAATTACCGATGCGGGGCAGATACCTATCCGATGAGGATGGTTAACGTGCAGCAAACACACTGCGGTGACGACACCGTCATCTGATGTCGGCTGTTTTACCTGAGCGTTTCCTCTGTGCGGGCGAAGCCGTGGAGAGCAAAATTTTATCCGGCCGGGTAGAGACGGGTGTCCGTGGCGGCCGGCCGATCCGGAACTGGTTTCTACGATGACTGCACTACTACCTCTTGCCTACGGGTACTTGCGCGATGATCTGATCACCGACCACGACCGCGACGCGGGTGATGAGAGGCTGCGGGTTGCGGCCATATCGTTGGGCTACGAGTTGGCCACGGTGTTTCATGAACCGCGACCGCAGGGCGGGCTGCTTCCCCCGGTGTTCGTCGATCTGATCCAGGAATGCCGCCGCGCTGCGGCGCACGCGGTGATCACCTTGCCCGGGCACCTGTCGAACATGTCGATGTGCCGGATGGTGCTGCAGGAGGTCTTGCACGTACGTGCCGAGGCCGTCGTCCACGAAATCGGGCAATGACCCGGCGCGCGGACTTGTGGTCACGAACAACGGTCTGGAAGCCGAAAGGAATGTTCCGGGTGGGTGCCGGTCACCCGATGGGGGCTGCCGGGCCGACCCCGGGCGACGCCTCCGATGCTACCGAAAACACGGCACAACGCAGCGGGCGGCGACCACGTTCGCGGGGTCCGGCGACGTAGGCTGCCTAACTATGACCGAGGATCTGCAAGAGCGTCTGATCACGCTGGAGCGGCAGGTCGCGGACCTGCTCTGGCGGATACGCAGCGTCGAGCAGGACGCCGCTGCCGCGCGGACGCTCGCCGGTGGCGCGGATCGGGACGTGAGCGAGGTCAGTGCGCAGATCTGCGACTTCCGCCAGGCCAGCGGGAGAACTTCGCCGCGATGCGTCAGGACCCGGCCCAGCTGCGCTCCCAATCGCTACCCGCTGACATCCCACCAGCCGCGACAGCAACCGGTAACCAAGCTGACGACAGAAGAAAAAACGGAGTCGCTTGACCTTCACCGGTGGACACGACGCCACAGGCTCGACCCCTCGCGTCCCGGCCGAACCTACGGCGTTACGGCCACTGCCCGAACGGCGGCTCAGACCCCGACCCCACCCAGCAGCCTGTCAGCCCACCCTGACATGTCAAGCGTCTCTCACCTCGACGGCCGCAATACCCATGGCGGAACTTCCTCTTACCCCAGTGCTCAGCAGACCAACCCGGCCCGGAACAGCCATTCACCCAGCACGGCGCCTACCGACAACGATACGACCTCCGATTGCGGGTCGCGTTCACGCTCCTGCTGCGCTACGGGCAGCCACTCAGCAGAATCGTCCGGCTCAACATCGACGACGTCATCACCAGCAACGACGGTGTCTTCATCCGGTTCGGGGTGCCACCAACGCTGGCTCCTGAGCCCTTCGCCAGCATGGTCCTCGACCTGATCGATCAGCGCACGGACATGCGGACAGCAAGTAACCCGAACTCCCGCCGACTGTTTCCAGGCCGCCGCGCCGGCTAATACTGCAACGACACTCGGATGAGTCGGTGCTGGTAGGGGAGTGTCCGATTAACGGCGGATCCGATCCCGGTGTTGGTTAGTTTCCGGTCGGGGTGATCCGGCCTTCGAAGGTGATCGCGAAGGCGTTGAGGGCGGGTTTCCACCTCATCGCCCATCGTGCCTTGCCGTGTCCGGTGGGGTCGAGGGATCGGGTCACGAGATACAGGCATTTCAACGCGGCTTGTTCGCTGGTTCTGTGGAATCTGAAATGTCAAGGTCGTGGGGATTTTCCCTGGTTGACCGATACGATCGGCAACAGCGTGGCGGTCGCCGAAGTGCCGATCTCACGCGGCGTGGCTCCGGCCGGAGTAGGGACGTCGGCCAGTCGGTCGAGGAGCTGGTCGAGAGCTGTTTGTCCCTCATCGACCGCGGCGCGCTCGTCGTCGGTGAGCGGGACACTGGCCAGCATCCGTTGCAGGTTCTCCTTGGCTTCCAGAAGCTGCGCTCGGCTCGAGTCCTTCGGCGTGTAGAAATCACAACGGGCGCAAGCCATTCGGTGTGGACACTGTTCGAAGAACGAATAGGTGCAGTATCCGTGGCCGAGGTCGTAGTACTGCCATGGCCCGCCGGCGACGGCCTGGCCCGAGGTAACGGCGTCCCGGTCGACGAGGACTTCGATAGTGCGGACGTTGCGAGCGAAGTAGCCGGCGTCGCTGTATGCCTTGGCGAGGGTGTTCGGGGTGATCTTGGCGTAGTGCTGGGTCGATTCCGGGCTGCGATGGCCGAGCCATGCCTGCAGCTCGAACAGCGTCATCGGTTCCTTGGCGTTGTAGAGCTGTGTCGCGATGGTGGAGCGGGCGCGGTGGCTGGTGATGCGTCCGCGAACGTCGGCGGTGGGGACGCCGGCCTTGCGGCAGAGCATCGGGATGATCTTCTGGTTGATGTAGTTCTTGCTGACGCGACCGGCGCGGACGGCGAACAGAAAATGCACTCGCTCACCGGTCTTTCGGTCAAGCATCGGCGGCTGATCGGGCCGTGTGGCCTGCCATGCTTCGATGGCCTGTCCGAGCAGCGGGTCGACCGGTTTGGTGAACGCGATCCCGGTCTTGTGGGTAGGAATGTCGAGCAGGCAGACCGTGCCGTCTCGATGATTGTCGGCATCGGCGCTGTCGGCCGAGTCGCGTTGCCAGCGTACGCATCCGACGCGCAGACGCGCGATTTCGTCACTGCGCTGACCACTGAACAGCCAGGTGAGCGTGATCGCGCGAACCATATCGACCGGGTGTGTGCAAGCACCCCGGCCGGGCAGGTCGGCAGGGTCGAGGTTGAGACCGGCCCAGAGCAGTTTGGCCCAGATGTCATCAGCGATTACTCGCGGATCCGGTCCCTGCAGAGCGGTGATGCTGCGGGGCGTGGCCAGCGCTCGTGCGGGGTCGAAACGACGCGGGATCCATTCCCAGTCCTGGCAGTCGCGGAAGAACGTTCGCGCAGCCCGCAGGTAAGCACGTTTTGTCCTGGGTGACAACGGTTTCCCGAGCCGGTTTTGCCGGGTCTTGCACCAGTGCGTGGATTGAACGTGGTCGCCGACAGTCATGCGGTCGACGGCCGCGACCCAAGCCGCGCAGGTCTGCCGGGACCACTGGCCGGGTTCGGCGATGTCGGGGTGATCGGCGGCGAGCCATCGTCCGGTCTTGGCCAGGATGACCCGGTAGATGCTGCGGGTGGATGGTTCCAAGGTGGAGGTGGCGTTCCAGCGCTCCACCCACTGCACCCAGGTTGCCGAAGCCCCGGTGATAGGCACTGGCCCGTCTCCGAATTTCGGCGCTTCCGGTGGATCGGTGTGCCCGAGCGCGGCCAGGGCTCGATGGATTCCGTGCAGGTGGCGGATGTGGTGGTGTTGCTGCATCGTCGGGGTCGTGCGGAGTTCGACCAGTGTCTGTGAGGACAAGTCGCTCAGGCTCGGGCTGCGGTTGAGCAGCAGGATCGAGCAGACCAGCGACGCCAGTTCGTTGGCGCGGTAACCCCATCCGGTCAAGACCTCGCGGATCGGCTCGATCGCGTTCTCGACGGTTTCCGGGCCGAACACCCGTTGAGCCAATGCTGGTCGTTCGAACGGACCGGCCAGCTCGAAGGCGGTGAATCCTGTCAGCAGGTAAGCGTAGGCCAGTAGGAATCGGCGCGCTGAGATCCCGACCTGTCCGGGATAGTTCGCGCGAAGATGCGCAGGGCTGAGCACCTCACCCCACTCACGGGCCGTCCATACCCAAAATGCCCGGTCAAGCGTGACGCAGCGATGCAATACGATCGCGGTGCCGTCTCGCGCGAATCGTTGCTGATGACGGTTGCCTCGATTCCAATGCATCACCGCCAGCGCATCCTCGAGCGGGTCCGTGAGTCGCCGGATCTGTTGCCATGCAGTCGAATTGCGGTCCCGTCCGCGCCGCAGCCCGTCGAAGCCCAGCGCGTGCAGTCCTTCGGACTCGACGGTGGAAAGCCGGCCCCGGCGGCGGTATTGGTTGATATCCAGCGGCCAAGTCCGTGCGTGATCGCTGGCCGGCCCGACGACGGCCGCCGATGATGTGACGGTCACCGGGCCGCACTCTCCTGCTCGCCGAGCCGAGCCAACATCTCGACCCGCCAGCCGTGGATCTGGTCCATGCCGCGGGCGAGTTTGTCGGCCAGTTCCCGGCCGGACAGATGGATGTAGGTGAGCGTGGTCTCGGTGCTGCGATGCCCAGCGAACGTGGCGATCGCGTGCAACTCCCAGCCCGTTCGCGCCAGATCCGTCAAGCACAGATGCCGTGTCGTGTGCGTCGAGAACTGCGGAACCCCGGCAGCAATCGCGATGCGCCGCACCACCTTCGACCACGTCCACAAACTCACCGGCTGCCCGTTGTTGCGCCGCGATTCCGACAGGAACAACCGGCCGCGAGCCCGGCTGATCGTCGCCCGATGCGCCAGATACCCCTGCAACAGCGCCCCGGTCGCCGCCGAATACGGCACCATCCGCTCCAGCCGGTTCTTCGTTGTCTCGGCCCGGATCCGCAGCATCCGCCGGCCCGGGTCCAGGTCATCGGTGCGCAGCGAGCACAACTCCTCGCGTCGCAACGCCGCGTCATAAGCCAACGCGAGCATCACCCGGTTGCGGGGCGGCTCCGCTGCCGCGACGGCGAGAATGTCCATCCACTGCGACTCGGTCGGGATCCACGGCAGCTTCGTCAGCCTCGGCACCAGGCCACGCTGCTGCCCGCCCGACTTCCGGCCGGGCGTATAGCGACCCCGCCCAACCGGATTCGACTCCCGAACACCCTCTTCGACCAAGTAGTCGAAATACAGGCGCACCGGAACAAGTCGCTGCTGGATCGTGGCGTTCGCCAGACCGCACCCGGAATCGATCGACACCACATTGGCACCGCGGCGGCTGGCTCGACCGGTCAGCTCGCGAACAAAGACCGCGACGTCAGCCCGGTTCGCGACCACCGGATCGACACCGTGATCCTCGCAGACCCGCAAGAACTCGGCCAGCCCCCGCGCATAGGCATCGATCGTGCGCGGCGCCCGGCCGAGGTCGGTCCACACCTGCAGCGACTCAGCCGCCCGCTCGTGCCGACCGAGCACCGGCCACTTCTCCTCCAACCCCGTTGCCGCCAAGCCTGCCTCCCAGTTCCGTGGTCAAATTCGGAGCCGTCGAGCTCCTCGGATTGATTCCACGTAACTAATAGGAAGTGACCTCGGGCGCGGATCGGCCGCAGGTCCTTGCTCATCTGGTCCCAATACCTGCGGGAGGCGTAACGGAAGGTGTTGCGCAGCAGGTGGATGACACATGTCTGCACGACGGTTCGTTCCCACACGGTGTTGATCGCGTCGGGCAGACCCTTGAGCCCGTCGCAGACGGCGATGCACACATCGACGACACCGCGGTTCTTCACCTCGGTCAACACCTGCAGCCAGAACTCGGCGCCTTCACCGCCGTCGCCGGCCCACAAACCGGGGATGTCACGCTCCCCGGCGCAGGTGACGCCGATGACCACGTAGACCGGCCGGTTGACGACCTGCCCATCCCGGACCTTCACATGCACGGCATCGATGAACACCACCGGATACACCCGCTCGAGTGGCCGGTTGCACCAGTCGGTCATCTCGCCGATCACCTTCTCGGTGATCCGGGAGATCGTGTCCTTGGATACCGACGCACCATAGATATCGGCGAAATGGGCAGCGACCTCGCCGGTGGTCAACCCCTTCGCGGTCAGCGACAACACGATCTCGTCGATCCCGGTCAGCCGGCGCTGCCGTTTCTTGACGATCTGCGGGTCGAACGACGAGTTGGTGTCCCTGGGCACCTCGATCTCGACCGGCCCGATCTCGGTCAACACCGTCTTCGAGCGGGTTCCGTTGCGAGAGTTGCCTGTTCCCCGACCAGCCGGGTCGTGTTTCTCATGGCCGACGTGCTCGGTCATCTCCGCCTCCAAAGCGGTTTCCAGCACGTTCTTCGTGAGCTGGTTGAGCAGCCCACCCGGGCCGAGCAGCTCCACGCCCTGCTGCTTGGCCTGGGCCAGCAGCTGCTGGGCCAGCTTCTTCTGATCCACCGCATCCACCACGGATTCGAGTGTCTCCGACATCAAATGATCCTTCCCGCCGAACCCTCAGGCTCGGCCAGACAGACCG
>NZ_JBSGCA010000109.1:0-7087 GCF_053601535.1 Nocardia sp. NPDC004718 | reverse complement strand
GGGGGTGTCGGGACGGCCGGCGAGCGAGGGACGCCCGGAACGCACCGCCGGAATCCCGATCTCGACCAGAGTCACACGTCCATTATGACCGCCTGCCGCGATTCGTCTGGGCAGCGCAGAGACAGGTTGCAAGCGCATGAACTCGAGTCCGAAGCTTGAGCCACGTCCGTTGACCGTCAGCTGTTGCGGGTCATGACGTTGGTGGCAGCTGGCTGGTTTCCGGTGGCGAAATGTGGGCGGTGGTCCCTCTGTATTGTCAAGCCGCTGCTGAATACTGTGTGGTGGGCGTGACGTCGCGTGACCGGGCATCGTTCATCAGCCTCTTCCAGAGGACGGTGGCCAGGTGGCGTTTAAGGCAGCGGATGGCTTCCCGTGAGGTCTTTCCCTCGGCGATCTTGCGGTCGTAATAGCGTCGGCCGGAACTTGTGCGGGTCCGGATCTGAACGACGGCGATGGAGTGGAGCGCAGAGTTGGGATCTCGATTTCCATTGCGAGAGAGCAGATATCGATTGTAGTCGCTGCTGGCGAGTTGGACCGCGGCGGTACCGGTGTAGTTCGCGTAGGCCGCGGCGGTGGGAAACCGTCGCTGATCACGGGTGCCGGCAAGGACCCGGGCGGCGAGGACGGGCCGACCCCGACGATGTCGGTGAGCGATGTGGCGTGCTCGTCGAGTACATGCTTCATCGTGGCGGTGTTGTCGGCGAGCCGGCGGTCGCAGCGCCGGACGTCGGCGATGAGGTCTTCGACGAGTTGCGCGGTCCTGGTCGGTTGCAGTGGCAGGGGTGAGGGTGTGCAGGGCTTTCTCGGCGGCGGTGGCCTTCAGCGCGCGTTTCCGCCGCCCGAGATCAGTTCCCGCAAGAGAGCATGCAACTGGTTGAGCAGCCTGGTGCGATGCCGACTGAGGGTGTGTCGCCGCTCGTCCAGGAGCGCGAGGGCGTCGCTGTGGTCCTCGACCGGTCGGCTCTCCCCGCGGATCGCTGCCACACAGGCCGCTGATGCCCTCGCCGGACACGTCCGCGCGTTCGCCACCCTCATGAGCGAGCTACGCGCCCCAGACCTCGAAGGCTGGATGGCCGTCGTCACCGCCGATGACCAGCCGGAAATGCACTCCTTCGTCTGCGGCCTGCGCCGCGACCAGGACGCGGGTCACCGCCGGTCTGAGCCTGCCCTGGAACAGCGGCGCCGTCGAAGGCCACGTCAACCGCATCAAGATGCTCAAACGGCAGATGCTCGACCGCGCGAACCCAGATATACTCCGTAAGCGCATCCTGCTCTGCCACTGACCATCACGCGACCTCACGCTCACCAAATATGGGCCAGTACCGATTTTCGAAGAGTGGTGACATCAAACCCACTGGGCGCCAACAGCTTTGAACCAGGTCCTCAACTCACTGGCCATTGACACTAACTAGACTTGTCTGCGGCGATCGATCTGTTCTGCGATCGCGGTGCGTGTGGACCTCTTGTGGCGCGACCTTGGCGCCTAGTTCTAATCGCGACGTCCGCTGCTGGACCTTGCTCGACGCTCACAGTGGAGTGTCGGCTGCGCGAGCAGGAGAACAGCTCGCCCCCGATCGAGCCTGCAGCATGCTGAGTGAGTGCACCGCATAAAAAGAGCGTACTCTCTTTCCATGGCTCAGTTCGTTATGGTGGAGATCGCCACGCCGGCGGCTCGCGCTGACATCTGCGAACGGCGAGAAGTCATGCGTCGCACAGCGTCGGGGCTGTGCGACTCGACCGTCAGGATGCTGGCCCTGTCTGTCGACGCAACTGCCACGGTTCCGAACTTGGAGTTTGCCGGTTTCGAGGCCGTCGATCATCTGTCCATGGCGATAGTTGTCACTCTAGGGCGATCCGTCCGCAGCTCTCATGAACCGAGAGCTATCCGGGCTGGCGCGGCTCGGCCATCGTCGCGGAGGCCGCGAGTGAGACTAGAGTCGGTCACGTTTTCGAAAGATATGGCTTTGATCAACGACCGAGACGGCAAGAGTCGATGGATCATTGATACATTGAGGGTGGCCTCGCCATCGAAACACGCCCATCGCTCTAGTTTCCTCCGACTGATGTCACTGCCTATCGATCGCTCCCAGCTTCTATCCCGTAATGCGTCGTACTCGACTGCATCGCTGACCGAGCGGCAACGGACATCGCGAATCGGTTATTCCTCCCCGAGGCAGGGGCTATGGTCGATATCCAGAGAAAAACTGATATGGTGAAATATTCACTTCTCACCACTGGGACGGCCGGCATGCTGAGTTGTTGGTAATGTAGAACTCTTCGACGCACAACGAAGTGTGTCGAGTTCAGGAACAATGTTCAGTACGGGCGCAAGTATTCGTCGAGGGTTGTCGATGTCGCACTTGTCTTCGGGTTTACGTCTCGATAAGTGGATAAGAACTGGCCGGGCTCGGCAAGGCGCCATGTCGGTGACGAGCGCAGTCGGGATCACTTATGGAACTGCGTTATGGATTCATATGAAAATGCACCAGACTGTCAGATCGAACTTTGGTGGCCAGTCGACCGGGAGGGTGGATCGACCGATGGCTGCGCATCTGCATTTCGTTCACGAGTATGTGTGTGAAGATTTATTCAGTAAATATGGCCGATTTATATTTGAACACGGTCGGCGAACCGTGACTGGATTGTCCGGATATATGATCGAAATTACTCTTTTTGAGCGTGCATTGAAAGGTGGAATACTATCGCTGATCTTCGTAGATTCTATTTGGGAATGCCGCCGGGGAGTGTGGACAGTTTTTGGTCTGCTCAGGTATCTGTCGAACGTTCCTGTGCGTCGGATGGCCTTACTGACGAGTCTCGAGGCGCCAGTAGAGGCCGCAATGCAGGGCGTAGAGTTATGATCTTCAATGATCAAAATGCTGAAGGAATATTGCCCGCGCCTGCTGCGAGCTTTGTCGGTCGTCAACATGAGTTAGAAAAAATCAGTCTGTTGCTTTTGCAGCCGGCTCAGTTGGTAACCTTGACCGGTCCCGGTGGTATCGGTAAAACCCGTTTAGCTGCGGAGGCTGTACGTCGATACAGCAGGGCGACATGTGCGCAGGTGTATTGGGTTCGATTAGCGAGGCTGTCTAGAGATTCTGACGTAGCGGCGCTCGAAGAGGAAATAGTGCGGGCTGCGGTGGATACCGACTTCTCGGGGCGATCGTCGTGGGAGTTGCTCGTCGCTACTTTCGGGGGCGCTACTGCTATCGGACGGCAGCGGCGTATCGTATTGGTACTCGACAATTGTGAGCACGTACTCTTGAGCGCTGCTGTCGTAATAGATAAATTACTGACTGTAGTGCCTCAACTCACGATAGTGGCGACCAGCCGTGAGCCGATCGGTTGGGCCGATGAATACTTGATAAATGTTCGGTCTCTCGACATGCAACAAGCGGTGGATCTATTTCGGCAGCAAGCCAACCTTTCGGGTCGTCCTGTCATGGGGGGTGAACAAACGGCGCTAGCCGCTACGGTCTGTCGCCGTGTGGACTGCAATCCTCTCTATATCCAGCTGGCAGCAGCTCGGCTCCGTCACCAGCCGCTGTCGCTGATACTACGTGGACTTACGGGCCGGGATGACGACACGAGATTGCGATGGTCTCACGGCCCTCGTTTCGGTGCCGACCCGCGGCACCGCGGGGTCAGCGACGCTATCACTTGGTCGTATGAGCTGTGTACCGAAAAAGAGCGCTTGCTATTCGAGCGGATGTCTGTATTTGCGGCAGGCTGCGACGCCATCGCTGATGGCGCCAGCGGCGCCAGCGGAGTGATCGAGGTCGGAGTAGACCTCGATGCTATTGAGGCGATTTGTAGCGACAGCTACGAGGTAGGCAATGGCGAGATCGCAAACTCCGGCAGCGACGATAATGCGCTGGGGATAGAGGAGATCGAAGATTTGCTAAAATCTCTCGTCGATCATTCACTTGTGACGGCGCGAATCACTTCGACTACAGTGCGATACTTCCTGGTAGAAAGCCTTCGAGTGTACGCGCAGCAGCGACTGCGGCACCGCTCTACTGCTAGAGTTGACGAACCCACTCGGATGGTCGACCGTCATCTTTGTTACTATCGCGACAAGATTACCTACGCGGCTGCTAACTGGTTCCAGTCCGAAGGGGAAGGCAATCTCGTAAATTGGGCACGTTCAGCTTGGGTTGATATTGTGACAGCGATCGAGAATAGTCTGGAAACTGGAAAGGCCGAATACGGTCTGCAAATTTGCCTCGGTCTGATCGCCCTCCGAATGCCTCTTATCAGAGGCACTTTGCAAGGTATGCGTCAATGGACCGAGCGTTGTCTTCACGCTAGTCGAGTTCCGAATACTGGCCTCACTGATCTTCACATTGAAGCTATGGCTGCCATTGCGTGGCTTGCCATGACTCAGGGACAACATGATCAAGCCGAAGTTCTTCTTGAGGACTGCGTTGCTGCTTGCCTTTCCGGAAATAGTGGCAAAATGGCCTGGCGGGACTTGGTCGAGGTGGATATTGGTCTGCCTGCTGCCGTCGAGTTCGCGTGGGGACTGGAGCTGCTGTTTGTGCACGCCGATGCTGGCTGTGTTTTTGTTTTCACCCGTGCCTGCAAGAAATTCGGTGATCTTGGCAATCCCGGAGCGGCGGCGATGAGTGAGTTGCATGCAGCGATGGCGGCGGCTCTTCTCGGAACCGAGCAGCAAGCTCTTGACAGAACCCAGCGTTTTCTCGATTCGGCTTTCGGTTCGAAGACTCTTCAAGGAAAGTCTTGGGCAGAGCAGGCGAGGGCTATCGCGTTGACTCGGCACGGTGATCCCAAAGAAGCGATGATACTAGGACGCAGCTCGCTGAGATTTAAACTTGCCCGTGGTGATCAGTGGGGGGGCATGTGGGTCGTGGTATGCCGTATTTGGTCTTTAGCGCGCCTTATCACCGACTCACTCATCACTGGGGGCAAACCCGACGACGATGGGCTCATAGCCCTGGCCACAGAGATTGCTCACTTGGCCGGCGGGGTCACGACCCTACGGGACAAGCTGGGCGTCGACATCGATAAGTTGGGCCCATACGGCCGTGAGACGGCTTGCGCCGTCGCTGTTGCTCGTCAGCTCCTCGGGCCCATTAACTATGCTGTGGCGGAAATCCGTGGATCAAGGCTAAGTGCTGATGACTACGGTGTTCAGCGGCTCGCGCTCGGCCTACTCAGTTTCGATGAAAGACAACCGGAGAGTATCGGTGAAGCAGACCCTACGGCAGGTTGGCTACGTTTGACCGCTGCTGAGCGGCAGGTTGGTATCTTGGCTGCGGCCGGGTGGACGAATCCCGCGATTGCCGCAAGGCGCGGGAGTTCTGTCCGAACCGTGGATGCTCAAGTCGCCTCTATACGCCAAAAGCTCGTCCTTACCAGTCGCGAGAAAATCATCGAAGTGATTCCTCGGGATGTCATTGACGAGGTTCGACTCGAAGCTACCCGACGGCCACGCCGGGGGAGTGGCCATAGCCCATGATCTGAGGCGAAGCGGCGGTGCGAACGATACAATCTCATCGTCGGCTATATCGGTCGCCAGCGAAGTTTCCGTATAGTTCTATCGGCGAGCAATGACGTCACTCATCGGTACAATTTGGCCTCGCACCGAACCGGGGGGCAGTCTCCTCAGCGTAATGTGCCGCCTCGAACTCGGCCGGGGAGATCATGCCCAGACTCGAGTGCAACCGGCGGTTGTTCCACCACTCGACCCATGCTGCGGTCGCGTACTCGACATCGGTGATCGTCTTCCACGGACCGTCGTGGAACACGCTGGTGCGGATGCATTCGGCCTTATAGAGACCGTTGATGGTCTCCATGAGGGCGTTATCGTAGGCGTCGCCGACGCTGCCGATCGACGGAGTGATGCCCTCGATCCGCAGATGCTCGGTGAACTGGATGCTCGTATATTTGCTCAGGTTCAACCGGTGGCCGCAACACCCGAGGTCACGGAGGGTGTATGGGAAGGCCATCGGACTGGGTGCGGGAGGTCACCGGGTGAGCGCCGATGCGGTCGCCGGGGGCTCCCGGGATGCAGCGCTCAGTGGAGCGATTGTTCTGGGACAAGATCGCCGGGGGTCTGTTGCCGGCGGAAGCTGGTGTCGCAGTGGGGGTATCGCCGGCCAAGGGCAGTCGGTGGTTCCGCGATGCGGGCGGCATGTCACCGTATTCCTGGAGCCGGCCCGGCGGCCGCTACCTGTCGTTCGCCGAGCGGGAGGAGATCGCGCTGCTGCGGGTGCAGGGCAAGGGAGTGCGGCAGATCGCGCTGGCGCTGGGCCGCAGTCCATCGACGGTCTCGCGGGAGTTGCGGCGGAACTCAGCGACGCGGGGAGGCAAGCTCGATTACCGCGCCTCTGTTGCCCAGTGGAAGGCTGAACTGTTCGCCAGACGCCCGAAGACGGCGAAACTTGTTGATAACCATCAGCTTCAGGAATACGTTCAGCATCGGCTATCGGGGCGAATCGCCGACGCGAACGGCAGGATCGCCGCTGGCCCGGCGATCGGAACATGGACCGGCCGGAACAAGCCGCGCCGCGCGGTTGCCGTCGAGGGGCGCGGCCTGTCGATACGGGTACTGCTCACCGGCGGGCAGGCCGGTGACAATCCGCCTGCTGCCGCTGCTGGACGGCATCAGCGTGGCCCGCACCGGGCCGGGCCGCCCACGCGTGCGGCCCCGGACGGTAATTGCCGACAGAGCGTACTCGCATCCTTCGACCCGGCAGGCACTGCGACAGCGGCGGGTCCGGTTCGTCTGCCCTGAACGGGACGACCAGATCGCCCGCCGCGCCGCGAAGGGCTCACGCGGCGGGCGACCACCGGTGTTCGACGCCGAGGCCTACAAGCAACGCAACGTGGTCGAGCGCTGCTTCAACCGGCTCGAGCAATTCCGGGACCTGGCCACCCGCTATGCCAAACGCGCCGCCTACTACCAGGCCGAACTCACCATCGCCGCCATCATCCTCTGGGCCCGGTGACTTACAGGACAGAACCTAAGCTTGAGTTTTAACCTCTGAGCTGGGTTTTTATCCTGTTCGGCGGGGTCGTGGCCCGGCGGGTTTGGATGGCTTCTGGTTGCTGGGTGTTTTGA
>NZ_JBSGCA010000108.1:0-7770 GCF_053601535.1 Nocardia sp. NPDC004718 | reverse complement strand
CTGGGTGAGAAACGCTGCAGGACAGTCGGTTTGATACGCCAGAAACGGACGGAAGGTCATGGATCGCCTGCCCAGATCACCCGAAGTAGTGCCGACCTGCGCCATCCCGCTCGTTTGCGCTGAGGGCGCGATTCCTACCGGTACCCCGGAAGATCGAACGCGAATCCACCCTCGGCTGCCGGTAGCGGCAGATCAGGGGTGTGGGGAACATCGGTGCGAAAAGCCACGCCGAGGCGGTTGGCGCCGAAGCCGATGAACAGGGTGGCGGATGCGTAACAGCCCCGCCCGCGATCTGCTGCACTTGGGTTCACGTGGTCGTCGCAACACTCTCGATCTGAGAGGTTGCGGCGACCATGTCGTTTTCTGCGCGGACAGGCGGCCAGGAATAGACCGGCCACTGGTACTCCAGCGACCCGGTCCAAGCCTGGGGAATGAGCGGACCGGTGAAGACCGGGCCACCTGGGACATGAACCGGCCCGCTCGGTCACGCAAGTCCCTGCCGTCGTGTCCTTCTCCGGGCACCCACCCACATCCCTCTCATTTGCCGAAAGGTAGCTATAGTTTCGGTGTCACATACTGGAACTATCGGGAGGTGTCACCATGAGTAACTCGAGCGTTGTCACGGTGCCCGCGAAGGCCGAGGACGGGGCGAAGTCCGGCGTGACGGTCAGCCGCGATGATGTCTTCACCGTCTCCGGCAGCGGGCGGGCGGCCTACGGCCGAGACGCCACGACCTACCCTGATGGGACCCGGTACATCGACGGCAAGTACGCCGGGGCATACATGAAGGCCGAAGGCGTCGTGCCGGGAGCGCCGATCGGGACGCTGATCGTGCGCGTGGGTTCGGGCCCCTGGTTTGCCGCGGGCTCCGCCCAGACCTTCCGCGCACTCGAGGACGGCGAGGTGATCGTCGCCTACAACGACTGGCCCGGCAAGTACGGCGACAACTCCGGCGAGTACGTCGCGACAGTGGAGAACCACGGCAGCATCTAGCGTGCCGCCGGACAAAGGCGACGGAAAGAAATAGACGACAAGTACCCCACCAAGGTGGGGTACTTGATCATTCGCGAGCTGTCCGGCCTCGCCCGTACCGCCGGAACACCCGCAGTTAGCTATCGGCTTGCCAGCCGATCCGTATCGGTTGGCAACAATCCCTTGGCCGGCTGTCCATCGAGCCGATAGCGTCGTCTCGCGCAACGCGTCCCGAACAACCTGCGGCATATCCACTTGTCGGCGCAGACGGTCGCGGTGGTCACCGCCACCGCCGGGCTGATGGCCCTGACCGTACTCACCGTGACAGGAATACTCATCCTCACCGGATGGCGGTCAACCCCATCGGTGCCCCACCCGAGCACCAGCCAGCCATCCCCGCGCATCGAACCCGAAAACTAACCCCGCCAACAACAACTCGGTCCTCCGCGAGCGACTGAGAACCGATCGGTTCTCCGATACTCGGCGATCGAGCCGAAACCCGAAGATTGACGACAAGAATCGCCACGCTCGAGAAACGTGTCGAACAGCCCCAACAAGCGAGGTTGGGCCCGGGATTGCCCTGCGCAACGGGGTGCACTGGCACTGATCACGGATCGGACCGGCCGGCAAAAGAGCGCACGCCCGGTCCCTTCCCGGCCTACCGCCACCTGGTTTGCCCCGCCCTCGCCCGGCCCCGGCCCAGCGGGCGACAAAGTTTCCCGGACAGTGACTCCCGCCGATCACCCACCGAGGGCGGGCCGTCACGGATGGGTCCCTGAACAGAGATGACCTTGTGTGCGTAACGATCCCAGCGCTGTCACGGCCTCGGGTGGGGGGTGCCGGTTTCTCGGGCTCAGTTCCAGGGGGTCGGGCCGGTCCGCGATTCCCACGCTGCGAGCGCTTTCGCTGGCATGAGCTGGATCTTGGCCTTGGCCGCGTACGCGCAGGCTTGCGGGGTGAACGCATGTGCGGTGGTCACGACGGCCGCTACGTCGGCGCCGTGGATGGTGTGGGCGGTTCCGCCGAACCGCTGCAGGTCTTGGCTGCCCACGCTGCGGTCGTTGCGGTATCGCTTGGCCTGCAACACGACTCGGCGGCCATCGGGGGCCCGCGCGATGACGTCGGCGCCCAGATCGCCGGATCCGCCGACGACCCGGACATCGGTGCAGCCATCCCGTCTGCACAACGCGGCCAGCGCTTCCTCGAACTCGGAGGGACTCAGCGAGTTCTGGCGTAGCGCCGCCAGGACACGAGCGTCATCGCGAGCACGTACCCGGCGGCGATGCCACACCGCGAGCCCGGCGGCGACAGCAGCGATGGCCAGCGCACACAACCCAGCGGAAGCCAGTACCACAGCCTGGCGTTGGGCTGCGTGCGCGACCTTGGGCGCCACCACCAGCGCGGCGATGGCGGCCATGAACATCAATGCCGCCGCATCCGTTCCGCGGCGACTACGTCGTCTTCCCATCCCGGTGCCCCTCAACAGCCTTGCTGGAAGGGGTAGCAGCCGGCCGGGAACCGTGGCGGGGCAGGTGCTGCGATCGGTGCAGGTACTTCCTCCGCCTGTGTCTGGACCGGCGGGTCGGGTGGTGCGAGCAGTGGCGCCGATGTCACGTGGGTAGTGTCCTCTGGCAGCTTGGTCGTCATCGCCGCGGTCGTGCTCTGGCCGCACTGATCCACAGCACACACGCCCCCAGAGCCGTCCAGGCCGGCACCGGTCGGGTCCAAGGTCTCACCAGCATGAATCCCTTAGCGCGATTTTTCGCGCCACTGGACCATGTGCCGATTCCCGCTGCGGCGGCGTGTCGGCATCGGCTGGAACTGTGGCGGCGCTGGGCCGGGCCGCCACAATTCCAGCAGATATGTCACTACGCGGCGGGAGCAGGCTTCTCCGCCGGGCGGGGAAAGAAGGGGAGTTCGATATAGACGCGGTCGGCGGCGGCGAGGATCTTCTCGGCGTCGTCGACCGGTGGGTGAATCGCCTGGTTGATCCATAGTTTGATCTTCTTGCCCTCGACGCCTGAGGCCATCACCCTGCGGTCCCAGCCGCAGGTGAACACTCCTCCGGCCCTGCCGAGGTCCAGGCAGGTGACGTATGGGCCGGGAGTGAACTGGCGCAGCGGCATTCGCAGCAGGTCGGCTGCCGCGTTGTAGCCAGCAACCTTGCCCATCGGGGTGGCGTGCTGGCAGGCCTGCATGACGGTGTGCTCGGCGTCGAACGCCGCGGCGGCGGTGTCCCCGGCAGCGAACACCTCGGGCAGTGCGCGCAACCACTGATCGACCGGTACCCGGCCGAGGTGGTCGAGGTCGTCGGAGAGCTGCCGGGTCAGGGCGCTGGCACGCATCCCCGCGGACCAGACCACCGCGTCGGCCTCGACATTGGTGCCGTCGGACAGGACGGCATAGCCTTCGCCTACCGCGGTCACCGTCGTGGTGAGGCGACGCTGCACACCGAGCGCGTCCAGCGCGGCCTCGATCTCTGCTCGTGGACCTGGGCCGAGCTGTTCACCGACCACCTGCGACTGGTCGACCAGCACCACCCGGCCTCGAGCGGCCAGTTCGGTCGCGGCCTCGAGACCGACGAACCCGGCACCGACCACCACGACTGAGTAATCCGTGCGGTCGCGCAGATGATCGGTGAGCCGGCGGGCACCATCGAGGGTGTCGATGTCGAAGAGCCGGTCTGCCCCCGGCAGACCCTGAGGCCGGACAAGCTCACTACCCGCGGCCAGCACCAGCCGGTCGTAACCGATTTCCTCGTCACCGGCCAGCACAACACGGCGTTCGGTGTCGATCGCGCCTACCGAGGCACGCAAGTGTTCAACGCCGATCGGTGCCAGGATCCGGCGAAGTTCCACCTTCGCCAGGTCCGGGTCCGGCTCGTACAGGCGCGGCCGCAGTACCAGATGTTCGTTGGGCGCGATGAGCGTGATACGCAGGTCTGCATCCGCGCGAGCCAGCGCCGCACCCGCCGCGCTCCACACGCCCGCGAAACCGCCTCCGATGATTACAACGTGGGCCATCGTGTCGTCCTTCCTCAACCTTGCCTCCGAATCGGAGGGTCCGGCAGGGAGACAAGGCGGCGGGGTCAGATGTGACCGATGTGAGCGAGTTTCTCGGGATTGACCAGTCGCCGGAAGGTCGTGATCTGGCCGTCGGCGATCTCGATGGTGTCGAGCCAGACCAGCGCGCCGCTGCGGTAGGTCGCCAGGGCGGGCTGTCCGTTCACCTCGATGATCCGGAAGGCATCGGGGCGTCTGATCTCGATCTGCCGGATCGTCAGCAGGGCGATCGACTCTGCACCATGGACCGGTCTGCGTGCGGCCGTCACCTTGCCGCCGCCGTCGGCGACATAGATCACCGCGGGATGCAGCAACTCGATCAGCCGGGCCAGGTCCCCGCCATCGGCGGCCGCTTTGAACGCCTTGAGCACGCGTTCGGTCTCCGCCCGCGACGCCTTCGGCGGTGCGCCGGCCTGGTCGACTCGCGCTCGGGCTCGGGAGGCGAGCTTACGGCTGGCAGCGGGCGTGTTGCTCAGCACACCGGCGATGCGGTCGAACGGGAAGTCGAACACGTCGTGCAACACCAGCGCGACGCGCTCGGCCGGGGTGAGCGTTTCCATGATCAGCAGCATCGCGGTGCTCACCGACTCGTCCATCAGCACCGGGGCAGCGGCATCGGGCCCGGTCAGTAGCGGTTCGGGCAGCCACGGCCCGACATAGGACTCATTGCGCGCCCGCGCCGATTTGAGCACGTTGTACGACGTGCGTGCGGACAGGGTCACCAGCCAGGCCCGCAGATTCCGCACCTGCAACAAATCAGCGGTCGCGGCGCGCAACCACACCTCCTGCGCCACGTCCTCGGCCTCGGCAACGGTCCCGAGAATACGATAGGCCGCACCGAAAACCGCAGAGCGATGCGATTCCCACTCGCCGTCGGTCAACGCCCGCGTCGCCTTACCCGACACAGCTCCTGACCCGCCGCCACGATCTTCGGATGCCACCTGCGGCGAACCGACCGCCATCGACTGCTCCCTTCCCGCCATCGACGATGTCACCAATATGACGAAGTACCCGCCCGTTGTATGACACCAGGGCACCGATTCCAGGATGTCGTGGTGCAACTTGTCCGCGCCAACCACCCAGATTTCCTGAAGCAAGACGGCTTCTCACACGAGGCGATCATCGACGAGAAGGTCTACAGCCTCAGTTGTCATGTCTTCGATCTTCGCACGACCAACCGAGGCGATCCCCACCGCCGAGGAGTCTCGAAGCAGTCCTGGCCTTCATCAAGACCCGCGAGCCCCCACATCCAGGCACCTCCGGGCTACCGGGTGGCTCTACCGCCCTTGGCGATCGCAACCTTGCATTCGCGCAGGTGGCACACCGAATTCCGAGGCTCCCGTCACCACGAACAGCGGCCCGGAAGGGGAAGTATGCGTTTCCAGGCCGCTGCCGGTCGCCGCCCCGAAGGAGGCAGGGAGTCCCGGCCCCCGGCAAGGATCGATCCAGTGTGGCTGTAGGGAATAGGTGACTCAGACGATCGGAGCCTTTCCTGAAGCCACGTCGGCGGCGTAGCCGGGGTAGGCGGGTACGTACCCGGCTTCGCGTCCAGCGAGGGCGTGCAGTTCGCCGTCGGCGTCGGGATCGTAGGCCGCGCTGCGGAGTTCGACTTTGCGGTTCTTGAACGTCGAGGTGTGGTTCAGTTCGTCGACGACGCGCACGAACAACGGCACGGCGTAGGCCGGCAGTTGGCGAAACAGGCTGTGGGCCAGGTTCGTGCCGTCGAACACAGCGCCTTCGCGCAGGACGACGGCGGCCATGCCGGCCTTGCCATCGGTACCGGGGATGGTCACCCCGTAGACGACGGCGTTCTCGATGCCGTCGTCGGCGGTGATCGCGGCTTCGACTTGGGTGGTGGCGACGTTCTCGCCCTTCCAGCGGAAGGTGTCCCCGAGTCTGTCGACGAACGCGACGTGTTTGAAACCTTGATCGATAACCAGGTCACCGGTGTCGAACCACACGTCACCCGGCTCGAAGCCGTCTCGGGCCAGCTTGCGCTCGCTGGCTTTGTCGTCGCGGAGATAGCCGTCGAACGGCGCCATCGCCGTGACCTTGGACATCAACAGCCCCACGTTGCCGCGTCCGACCCGGCGCAACCGCCCGTCGGTGTCGCGCACCGGCTCACCGGTTTCGGTGTCGTAGTCGACCACGGCGTAGGGAAGCGCGCCGATCCCGGCAGTCTTCGACACGTTCAGGACGTTGATGAACGCCAGCGGGCACTCGCTCGCGCCGTAGAACTCCACGACACGGCGGATACCGAAACGCTTGCGGAAATCGGTCCACAATTCGGGGCGCAGCCCGTTGCCGACCACCACACGCACCCGATGCCCACGCTCGGCCGGTGTCGGCGGTTGGTTGAGCAGATACCGGCATACTTCCCCGACGTAGACGAAGGCCGTCGCGCGGTCGCGGGCGATGTCGTTCCAGAAGTTCGATGCCGAGAACGTCCGACCCAACGCGAATGTGGCGTTCGCGGCCAGCACCGACGACAGCGCCACAGTGAGGGCGTTGTTGTGATACAGCGGCAGGCAGCAGTACAGAGTGTCACTAGCTCGAAGTCGCACACCGATACCGCCGAATCCGGCCCAGCTGCGCGACCAGCGCACATGCGACATCGCGCTCGCCTTCGGCAGGCCGGTGGTGCCGGAGGTGAAGACCAGGAAGGCATGTTCACCGGCGGTAACCTCCGCACATACCTCGGGGTCGGCGTCGTCGGCGGCCAGCGACGCCTCATGGAATTCGTCCGCGTCCACGACCGCGGCCGACAGGCCGTCGAGCTGGTCGACCGCGTCGCGGCACTCGGAGCCGACCACCAGCACACGACCGCGCAGCAGGTCGATGCTGTGCGAGAGCACCTCATCACGCTGCTGATGGTTGAGCATGCCCGCGGTCGCACCCAGCTTCACCGTTGCGAGCACGAGAAACAGAGTCTCCGGCCGGTTGGTGAGCATGAGGCCGACGATGTCGCCGCGACCGACCCCGTGGCGCTCGGCAAGCACCGACGCGTATCGGTTGACGACCGCATTGGCCTCGCGGTAGGTCCACTCCCGGCCCTCGAACCGCAGGAAAACCCTGCGCGGATGCCGCCGCGCGGCAGCCTGGAACACCGCACCAACCGACCATCTGCTGTCGGACCGAACACCGAAACCGCTGGCGTTGCGCATGATCCGCGGCGCATCCCACACCACACCAGGCACCCCGCGGGCCAGATCCAGCAACCCGACCCTTGTTCGAACGCTTCTTTGCACGTTGTACTCCCCTGTAACCCGTCGCTCCACTGTCCACTCCGCACGATCCGAACGCAGAACTCCCAGCCGTGGTGAAGTGATGGCCGCTGCGCTCCGGAGCCCGTCGAAATTACCGCAGTGGTCGCTGACACGGATTTCCGCAGTTGCCGATGGTGGGGTGTCGACCACGGGGATAAAGCCCGGTAGGCACCGCAGTGATGGACATCGCGCGGATCGGCTTCGAGCCCAGGACCGAGAGGATCTTGCTCATGATGATTCTCTCTATCAGTCATGGTCGGTGACAACAGAGTCCGGACCATCGGTATTCAGCAAGGTCACAGTGTCGCGGCGGCCGGGCCAGATGATCTGCCCGTGCTCGAACCGCTGCCGTATCTCTCCGCCGGGCAGGGTTTCCTCGTCGGTCGTCGGCCAGCCCAGCGGGCCGGTCTGGTAGCCCGAGCGGTTCCAGCGGTCGCGGATCGCGCCGTGCACCCAGCACACACTGTCGC
>NZ_JBSGCA010000107.1:0-7970 GCF_053601535.1 Nocardia sp. NPDC004718 | reverse complement strand
GGCCGCCGCTTGCTCCTTCGTCGCGTACGCGGCGGCCGCGCACACGCGAGCCGGGCCGCGAACGGCGCATGCTCGGTCTCGCTTCGCTCGAAAGACGTGGTCTAGGTGCGCGGGGCGCGTCCGGCTGTGCACTCCGAGCCGTGTGCATGCGGGTGGCTTCGAGGGAGAAGGTCGGTCGTCCACCGCTGAGGGTGTTGCGGGGGTCGACACGATGAGCGGCACCGGGGGCGGTGGTCACCGGGTGAAAATGCCGCTTTCGGTGAGTACGGTCACCGCCGACGGCGAGGGTGACCCGCTGACCGCCTGCGACGACAGGACCGGATCGGGCCGCTGGGATCGTCGCCGGCGTTGTCGTGATTGGGCCACACGTCCCACCGGCGCGTAGGCCGAGCAGCAGCGGCAGCAGGCCGACTCCAGTTGCCACGCGCGACGCCTTCCTGTTCCGCACCGACGTCCGCTGACCCCACGTAACGGGTGCCGCACCCGTGCGCTCGCGGCTGTCCGTACGAGGTCAGGCGGTTCGGGTTCGGAGCCACTCGCGCCAGTCGTCGACGAAATCGGCGCGGGGGGTGCCGAGGACTTCGCGGAGGATGGTGTCTTCGGTGGTGGGGTCCTGCTTGCCCGCCGCGATGCGGTGGTAGAGCTGGACGAGGCGGGCTCGGTCGTACTTCTCGGCGACGAAGGCGCAGATCGACCAGGCCTTTTCGTATGTGAAGGCGGCGTCCGGGCCGGAGAAGTCGGTGTCGGGCGGCAGATCCTCGGGGATCCGGCCCGCGTGGGCATGCGCGGTGAGCGTGGGAGCGATGTCGGAGAACCGCTGGTCCTCCCCGTGGTGCGCGGTGTAGTCGGCGAAACCTTCCAGCATCCACAGCGGGGCACCGTCGACGGTGTCGGCGCGAGCGGCGATGTGGGTGAGTTCATGCCGCAGCAGGGTGGCCATGCCCTCGGGATCGAGGCGGCGTCCGGTATCGGGACCGAAGACGACGCGCTGGCCGGTGGGCCGACTGCCCGCCGTGAACGGGTCGGCGACGGAGGCGGCGGCGACTTCGGCAGGCAGGAGGCCGGGTGAGCGCAGCAGGGCCGCGAACTCGGAGGGCGACGAGGCGACGACGACCAGTGCGGACTGCGCCCAGCCGGGGCCCCAGACGTCGGTCACCGCGGCGGTGGCATCGGCGAGTTCACGTTCCAGCACGTCGATTTCGATCCGCTGGTCGGGATGGCCGACGACCAGGGATCGTCCCCCGTCTCCGGTCGGCACCTGGCGGGCGATGATCGACCCGAACGGTTCGACGATGCGCCGCACCTCGGCCAGCCGGGGATCGGCGGCCGCCGCCTGACCCACCGCCTCGGTCGCTCCCGGCTCCGCGGCCCGCAGTTTCGGCAGCACCGTGTTCGGCAACATGATCAGCGCGACGCACACGCCGGTGAGTGCCACCACCATCGCGACGGTGAGACAGAACTCGAAGCGTCGCCGGGCCGAGCACCACGCGCGCAATCTCCGCATGCCGTTCATCGGCGGGCCCCGGCGGGGGATACGGCTGTGCGGCCGACGGGGTAGGCGCCGCGCCGCCCGCGCGGGTGGGTCACCGTTGCCCGTCGCGGGTTGGTTGGGCTTCGAGTACTGCGGTGCCGCTGGTTGGCTCGCTCACGGCCTCTAGTATCGCCGAGCCGAGTGGAACGGCGTCGAGCTCATGGGTGCGACCGCGACGGGCACGCCGAAGGTGGAGGCGTGCAGCATGAGCCCGTTGCCCGCGTAGATGCCGACGTGCGAGATGTCGGAGTAGAAGAACACGACGTCGCCGGGCTGCAGATCCTCCTTGGCCACGGGTGTGCCGTAGGTGGCCTGCTGCGAGCTCGTCCGAGGCACGTTCTTGCCGACCTGCTTGAACGCCCATTGGACGAGGCCGGAGCAGTCGAACTGGTCCGGACCGGTGGCGCCCCAGACGTAAGGGTCGCCGATCCGGGTGAGCCCGGCCGCCAGAGCGCTGGTCCCGCTGCCGGGGACGAGGCCCTGCAAGAGACTGTCCCGGTCGAAGCCGGGCGGGAACGGCGATCCGGCGAGGGCCGACTTGTCCTTGGCCGACAGCGACCCCCAGGCCTGCACCACCTGGGCGATGGCGCCGCCGAGGTCGCTGCGCTTGTGCTCCAGTTCGATGCGCACCGCCTCGGCTTTCTGCGCGGCGGAACGGGCGGCGTCGGCGGCGGTGCGGGCCGCCGATTCGGCGGCGGTCGCGGCGTCGGTGGCCTTCGAGTAGTGGTCGAGTTGCTCGGAGGTCTGCGCGGACACCACGTCCAGCGTGGACATCTGGTCGAGCAGTTGCTGCGGTGAGTCGCTGACCAGCACGGCGAACAGGCGATTGGTGCGAGCGCCCTGGTAGGCGGCGATCGCGGTGCGGTCGATGACCGGCCGATACCGGCGGATCTCGTCCTTGGCTTGGTTCACCAGGTCGGTGCTGGCGGCCAGCCGAGCGTCGGCGTCACGCTGGACGGCGAGCTTCGCGTCCAACTCGGCTTCCACGCCCAGAGCTTGCTGGTTGAGCTGTTCGGACTGACGAGACAGATCGATCATCCGCTGCACCGCCTCCGTGGCGGTGGAGGGAAGCGCCACCGGATCCGCTCCGGCCGGGCCGCCGCCGTAGAGACCGGCGGCCAGCAATCCGGCTGCCAGCGTCCCTCCCACCAGACGTTTGGTCTGCTGTCCCCGGTGATGCTCAGCCACAGCCCGCGGTGCCCCGTTCTCTCGTGCAGCGATCTCTCGCGAAACCGACGCGGAAGCCTTCGACGAACCCCGAGGTTTGCACCGGGCGAATCCGGGGTAATCGGTGGAAGGTCTCGGTTAGGTTACGGAACGGCCCGCATCGATGTCCAGTAGAGAACGAATTGATCACAGGGCCGTGGTGCGGTCGGGCCGCGATCTCGCGGCCCGACCAGCTGCTTCTCAGAAGCGGCGAGCGCCTGCGATCGGCATGGAGGAGATCGGCGCCACCTTCACGGGCTGGCCCGAGGTGGACGCGTGCACGACGTTGCCGTCACCGGCGTAGAGGCCGGAGTGGCTGCCGCCGTAGAACGAGACGAGGTCGCCAGGGCGCAGATCGTCCAGGGACACGGGGCTGCCCGCGGCGAGCTGGGCGCCGCTGGTGCGGGGCAGTTCGATGCCCGCCTGGCGGTAGGACCACTGGACCAGGCCGGAGCAGTCGAACGAGTCCGGGCCCGCGGCGCCGTAGACGTACGGCGAGCCGACCTTGCTCAGGGCGGCGTCCAGCGCGATGTCGCCGGAGGCCTTGGGTGCGGCGAAGGGCAGGGGAGCGGGGCCGGGCAGCTCGAGGCCCGGGATGCCCGGCGGGACCGGCAGCTCGTTCGGAACGTCGAAGGTTCCCACGCCGGGAACGGTCACCGGCTGGGCCGACGCGGGGGCTGCGGGCAGCAGGAACGCGCCGATGGTGGCAGCGCCGACGGCCCCGGCGGCAACAGCGCGCTTCGCCTGACGCTTGGCGGCGTTGGTCGTCATGATGCGGTACTCCCAATCTGCCTCACGACGCCGCACCCGGTGGTGCCGCGGACTTCGTCGGCGCCGCACCGGTCGGCGCGGCGGACTCCGTGAGGTCTCGAAAAGGTTACGAACACATCACGGTCGTTTGTAAAGCGTCGGCGAAGCGAAATGGGGTTGCTCAACAATTTCACCGGCGAATGGATGTGAGATGCGTCCCACCGAATCACGAAAAGATAACGGCGGAGTAATCCTGCGAGTGCGCGTGTTCGAGCAGGGTCGCGCGGC
This sequence comes from Nocardia sp. NPDC004718, assembly GCF_053601535.1. NCBI lineage: Bacteria > Bacillati > Actinomycetota > Actinomycetes > Mycobacteriales > Nocardiaceae > Nocardia > Nocardia sp. NPDC004718. Next base: position 4,195 of record NZ_JBSGCA010000107.1, on the reverse strand, counting down.
GGGGTGGACCGGTCGACTACCCCGGGTGGGTTCCTCGGGTGTTTTCCCAGGTGGTGGTGGGTAATACGCCATAGGTTCCGATATGGTCGGTCGTTCGTACACCGTAGAGCCAGAGGTTGTCGACACGCCCGAGGGCGGGGGATCCCTTTTCGCGGGACTCGCCGCAATGTTTGATACAGTTTTGAACCTTATGTGATCTAGGTCTCTTTTTCGCATTTCTAGATCATTTCCCGGGTATCGCCCCGGAATCTCCACGGTGTCATTCGGACATTTCGGGGCGTATTCGCGTGCCCGGTACCTGTCGGACCGTGGCTCTACGCTGCTCGCCGTGTCCGATCCCGTGCCGCGCCCGGCCGTCCAGCAGCTGGCTTTCGACGAGCTCGACACTCCCTTGTACGACACGACTTTCGTGGTCGTGGACCTGGAGACCACCGGGACCAGTCCCGGGGCCGACGGCATCACCGAGATCGGAGCGGTGAAGGTGCGCGGCGGGGAGGTGCTCGGCGAATTCGCGACACTGGTCAACCCGGGACGAGCGATACCGCCCGCGATCGTGCACGTCACGGGCATCACCACCGCGATGGTGTACGCCGCGCCGCGCATCGAGGCGGTGCTGCCCGGCTTCCTGGAGTTCGCCGCGGGCGCGGTGCTGGTCGCGCACAACGCACGGTTCGACATGGCGTTCCTGCGTGCCGCCGCGGCGCAGTGCGACACCGCCTGGCCGGCCGCGCAGGTGCTGTGCACCGTGAAGCTGGCGCGACGGGTGCTCGGGCGCGACGAGGCGCCTTCCGTGCGGCTGGGTTCGCTGGCCCGGCTGCTCGGTGCCACCACGCAGCCGACGCACCGGGCACTGCAAGACGCGCGCGCGACCGTCGACGTGCTGCACGCCCTGATCGCGCGGGTCGGGAACCAAGGCGTCCACAGTCTCACCGAGCTGCTCGACTACCTGCCCGACGTCACGCCCCGGCAGCGCTCCAAGCGCGTCCTCGCGGCCGATCTCCCCGCCGCTCCGGGGGTGTATCTGTTCCGCGGTCCTTCGGACGAAGTCCTATATATAGGCACGGCGGTGAATCTGCGCCGCCGCGTCCGTAACTACTTCACCGGTTCCGAGACCAGGGGGCGGATGAAAGAGATGGTCTCGCTGGCGATTCGGGTCGACCACGTGGTGTGCGCGCACGCGCTCGAGGCGGGGGTGCGCGAACTGCGGCTGTTGGTGGCGCACACCCCGCCCTACAACCGCCGGTCGAAATTCCCGAAACGGGCCTGGTGGCTCACTCTCACCGACGAGCCGTTCCCGCGGTTCTCGGTGGTGCGCGAGCCCGGCCGGGACGCGTTGGGGCCGTTCCACTCCCGCAACGACGCCGCCGATCTGGGCGTGATCATCGCCGAATTCACCGGGTTGCGCACCTGCACGGCACGGCTGTCCGGGAAGGCGGTGCACGAGTGCCCGCCCGCCCTGGTCGGCGGATGTCCGGCGGGCTCCGCGGGAAAGCCGCTGGACACGGCGCAGTACGCGCCCGCGCCCGCGCTCGTGCGCGCGTTGTTCGCCGGGCGCAGCGACGCGCCGATCCGGTTCATGCTCGACCGCATCGAAACGCATTCGCGCGCGGAGCATTTCGAGGCGGCGGCGCGGCTGCGCGATCGTGCGGCGCGAGTGGTGCGCGCGCTGCGGCGCACCCAGCGACTGGCCGCGGTGGCGCGCATCGCCGAGCTGATCGCCGCGCATCCCGACGGTGACGGCGGGTGGGAGTTCGCGGTCATCCGGTACGGCCGCCTGGCCGGTTCCGGCGCCGCCCCGAGGGGCGTGCCGCCGATGCCCATCGTGGAGCAGATCGTCGCCGCCGCCGAAACAGTGGTTCCGGCTGGGGTCGCCGGACCACACGTGCCGGACCACGACAGGTCTCCGGTCGAGAACGCTCCGCCTTTACGCGGCGCGTCCCCCGAGGAAGTGGCGCTGGTCGTACGCTGGCTGGCCCGGCCCGGGGTCCGCATCGTGCGGACCACGGACGGGTATCACGAGCCGCTCTTCGGCGCGGCACGCTGGGTGGGCTGGGCGGAACTGGCCGACGCTGCGGTCCGCGCCCAACCGACCGAGGAAGGTTATCTGGACCGCTTAGGCTGAGCGTCATGATTACCGCGATCGTCTTGATTCACGCCGACAACGGCCGCATCCCGGAGACCGCGCAGGCGGTCGCGGACACCGACGGCGTCGCCGAGGTCTACTCCTGCGCGGGTGACGTGGACCTGATCGCGATCGTGCGGGTACGTGACCACGAGCAGATCGCCGATGTGGTGACCGGCCGGATCGACAAGACACCGGGTGTCCTGCGCACCACGACCCACATCGCGTTCAAGTCGTATTCGCGCGCCGAAGTGGAGGCGGCGTTCTCGCTCGGCGAATAGTGCCTCAGTCCCGCACCCGAACACTCCGCACGGCGAAATAGGCACCGTCGTTCGGTGGCAGCACGACGACGTCGCCCGAGCAGTCCGGCGACTCGTACAGACGCGCGACGCCATCGGTACGGTTGCGGATCTCCACGTCGGACCCGTCGCCGACCTCGACACAGCCGACCGGGTTCTCGTACACGACGCCGTCGGCGAACAAAACGCCTCCGGCCGCGTTCGCTCCTGGGGCGGCGGCGATGCCTGCGGTGGCGAGGACGGCGAGTAGCGGAACAAAAAGTCGCATGTCGGTGCTCCTCGTCGGTCGAACCGATCGGCGCGGTGCCCGACTCGGCATGCGCCGAATTGCCCGGCCGACGTTACCGGCCGCGACGATCCCGGCCGCGGCCCTCGCTCAGGTCAGCGTGTCGGCGCACGCCCCGGCGGCGATATCGGAAAGCATCATCGGTACGGCCAGGTCGGCGCCGAAGCCGCGGCAGCGTGCACGAGCCGGGCACCGAGCCATCCTGGGTCAGTTGTCGCCGAGCGTCTGCGTCAGCTTCGCCCAGCGCTCCAGCAACGCGGTGGCGGCGCCCGTGTCGATCGCCTCGGCGGCGCGCTCGACGCCCGCCGCGAGCGCGTCGTGCAGGTCGGCGTCCGGATCGCCCACGCCGCGCGACCAGTCGTAGGTCAGGATCGCGGCGGCCGAATTCAGCAGGACCGCGTCCCGGACCGCGCCACCGCGACCGGCGAGCACGTCGCGGGCCACGCCCGCGTTCACCTCGCTGTCGCCGCCGCGCAGCGCGTCCAGATCGACCCGTGGGATGCCGATGCGGGTCGGATCGATGGTGGTCTGGCGCGTTCGTCCGCCCGACACGATCCACGCCTCGGTGGTGTCCGAGGTGGTGATCTCGTCGAGGCCGTCGTTGCCGCGTACCACCAGCGCGCTCGCGCCGCGTTCGGCGAACACGCCCGCGATCACGGGCAGCAGGTCGGCGAACGCGCAGCCGACCAGCCCGGCGCGCGGCTGCGCGGGGTTGGTCAGCGGCCCCAGCACGTTGAAGACGGTCGGGATACCGATCTGGCTGCGCGCCGCGCCCGCGTACCTCAGGGCGGGATGGAACACGGCCGCGAAGCAGAAACCGATGCCGACTTCCCGCACGCAGCGAGCCACCGCCTCGGGACCGAGCGCGAGCTTCACGCCCAGCGCCTCCAGCACATCGGCGCCGCCACTCTTCGACGATGCGGCCCGGTTTCCGTGCTTGACCACGGGCACCCCGGCCGCGGACACCACGATCGAGGACATGGTGGAGATGTTCACCGAACCGGACCGGTCACCGCCGGTGCCGACGATGTCGACCGCGTCGCCATCGATCCGCACCAGCCGGGCGTGCTCGAGCATGCCGGTGGCCAGGCCGGTCAGCTCGGCGGGCGTGGGTCCCTTGATCTTCATGGCGACGCCGAACGCGGCGATCTGCGCGGGGGTGGCGTTGTCGGACATGATCTCGCTCATCGCCCACGCCGTGTCGTCCGCGGCCAAGTCGCCACCGTCGGCGAGGGTTCCGAGCACCTGGGGCCAGCTGCGCACGCTCATTCCACACTTCTCCCGTCACACTGGTCGCGACTTGTCCGGCACACCGGTTCGCGCACCAGTTTGTCCGCAAGCAGCCTAGCTGTGTTCGTCTTTCCAGCGCCTGCGGCGCTGGGTGTTCGCGGCCCCCTTATGGCTCGCGCCCGAGCGACCGCCGCTTGCTCCTTCGTCGCGGACGCGGCGGCCACTCGGACGCGAGCCGGGCTGTGTTTGTTTTTCCAG
>NZ_JBSGCA010000106.1:0-8023 GCF_053601535.1 Nocardia sp. NPDC004718 | reverse complement strand
TGCGCCTACCTGGTCGGTGACGAACTCACCCGAGATCCCGCGGTCGCGCTGAGCCCGCGCGTCGACGTCCTGCCACCCTTCGCGGGCGGCTAGGCGGCGCGTTCACATCCAGCGCCGCCACGACCGGCTGTGCCAGGTGTCGATGAGGTGCGCGGTTTTCGTGCGCGACGGCACGCGGCGCGGGCGGCACTCCTCGCCGGACACCGAGGTCCCCCGAAGGGCTAGCGCCACCAGGTGTCCAGCGACGTCACCGGGACGGTGCGCTTGTGGCGGGTGTTGTGGAAGATGCTCTCCAGCCGTTCGGCGACCTCGGGGGTCACCTCCTTGCCCTCCAGGTAGTCGTCGATCTCGCTGTAGCGCAGACCGAGCGCTTCCTCGTCGGGCAGGGCGGGCCGGTCGTCCTCCAGATCGGCGGTGGGCACCTTGGACCAGATGCTCGGGGGCGCGCCGAGTTCCTGGAGCAGGGCGGCGCCCTGGCGCTTGGTCAGACCGGTGAGCGGGGTCAGGTCGACGCCGCCGTCGCCGTACTTGGTGAAGAATCCGGTGACCGCCTCGGCCGCGTGGTCCGTGCCGACCACCAGCAGGTTCTCCTGCCCGGCCAACGCGTACTGGATCACCATGCGTTCGCGCGCTTTGAGATTGCCGCGCACGAAGTCACGCAGCTGGTGGACCTGCAAGGCGGAGGCCGCCTCGGCGGCCGCGGCGTTCGCGCTGGGCCGGACGTTGACCACGACCTGCCGGTCGGGCCGGATGAACGTCAGGGCGGTGCGCGCGTCGGCCTCGTCGGCCTGCACGCCGTAGGGCAACCGCACGGCGAGGAAGGTCGCGTCCACGCTGTCCGCGCGCAGTTCCTCGGCCGCGAGCTGGCACAACCGGCCCGCGAGAGCGCTGTCCTGTCCGCCGCTGATGCCGAGGACGAAACCTCGTGCGGGAGTCGCGTTCAGATAGTCCTTGAGGAAATCGACCCGGCGGCGGATCTCTTCCTTCGGTTCGATCGTGGGCCGGACGCCCAATTCACTGATGATCTGTGCACGCAGGTTCCCCATGGCGCCCGAGTCTACTGGCGGCTCAGCGGGCGACGACGCGCCGAACGACGCGCTCCCAGTTGTCGCCGATCTGCTCGCGGGTGAAGCCGAGCACTTGCATCTGGTGCATGACCAGCGCCGCGCCGAGCATCGCCAGCAGCCAGTCGGCGACCAGCGCGACCTCCCCGGGCGCGTCGGCCTGCCGCAACAGCATCACGACGTGCGCGCGCAGTAGTCCGTACGGCCTACCGGAAAAGCGTTCGCTCGCCTCGCCGAGTTCGGCGGCGCGATGTAGCTCGCCTGCCACCTCGATGTCCAGGAGCCTGGCGCGCCCGAAGGCGACCAGCCGTTCCACCGGGGGCGCGCCCGGTCCGAGCGGCGGCGGCCCGAAGATGAACGACTCCTGGTACTTCCGCTCTGAGTGGTCCAGCAGCGCGAGCAACAGGCCGGATCTGCTTCCGAACCGCCGGAACACCGTGCCCTTGCCGACCCCGGCGCGTTTGGCCAGCGCGTCCATGGTGAGACTGTCGACGCCGTGCTCTCGCACCAGTTGCTGCGCCGCGTCCAGGAGCAGTTGACGGTTGCGCGCCGCGTCGGCGCGCTCGGCGGGCTCCGAGATGCCCGGCAATGGCATGCCGACGTCGAGCAGCCGAGGGGCGCCATCGGTCGACGCGTCCGGTGCGGGGTAGTTCACAGCGCTCACGCAGGCTCCGCGGGAAGTAATCGGACCATGGTCCGGTTAGTGTGTGGTGAACGTACGGACACCACCTCATCAGTACACCAGGAGTCGTCATGAGCCAGACCCGCATTCTTGCACTCGTCGGCAGCCTGCGCGCCGCGTCGGTCAACCGGCGGCTCGCCGAGGCCGCGGCGCACAGCGCGCCGGAGGGTGTCGAGGTCACTCTCTACGAAGGGCTCGCCGACATCCCGTTCTACAACGAGGACATCGATGTCCCCGGCTCCGTCCCCGCGGCCGCTCAGGCGCTGCGCGACGCGGTCGCCGAGGCGGACGGCCTGCTGGTGGTGACCCCGGAATACAACGGCACGCTGTCGGCGGTGCTGAAGAACGCGATCGACTGGGCTTCCCGTCCCTACGGCGCGGGAGCGATCAAGAGCAAGCCCACCGCCGTGGTGAGCGCATCGATCAGCCCGAACGCCGCCCAGTGGGCGCACGGCGACGCGGTCAAGGCCCTGGGCGTGGCGGGCGCACGGGTGGTCGAGTCCGCGCACCTGCACTTCGGGGTCGTCGGCGAGCGGTTCGGCGCCACGCATCCGCGTGACGATGCCGAGGCGCTGACCCAGCTGGCCGGTACGGTGCGCGACTTGGTGGAGGCCACGCGCGGCGAATTGGCGTCGGTGTAAGCTCCTTCTCCGGTCTGAACGAGGGTCATCGCTGCGGGGCGCAGCGGTGGCCCTCTTCGTTCGACAGGAAGTTTGCTGAAAGTAAGCTGGAATGCCCGTGGAGTGATCTGCGCCACTGTTTGGTGCCGGGGTGAATCGAGCGTACTGGTACTTCTCTCGATGGAATTTCATCGATGTGACTCGCTACATGTCGTGTTGTAGGAATCTGTCGGCCACTAGGTGTAGTGTCTTCGGTACTGGAAGACGGCGAGAGACCTCACTCGGCACGAGTCGGCCACAGGTGGCTGATCAGGGGATTCGAGCTCGGATCCAGGAGTTTGCGCAGCATACGTCGGATCGTGAATTGCAACGGATCACAGGCTGTGGATCAGGCACAAGGAGAGAGGGACATCAATGACCGTCACCGTGTACACCAAGCCCGCTTGCGTCCAGTGCAACGCCACCTACAAGGCCCTCGACAAGGCCGGGGTGGACTACGAGGTCATCGACATCTCGGAGAACGACGAGGCGCGTGACTACGTCATGGCACTCGGGTACCTGCAGGCGCCGGTCGTGGTGGCCGGGGACGATCACTGGTCGGGCTTCCGTCCCGACCGCATCAAGTCGCTCGCGACCGTGGCGGCCTGACGCTTCCACCGCTTCCGGTTCATCCGAGGGGCGAGCGCTACGGCGCTCCCGAGAGGAGGAAGGCGACCATGTCGGAGACGACGGCGCTGGTCTACTTCTCCAGCGCTTCGGAGAACACACATCGCTTCGTCGAGAAGCTGGGTCTCCCGGCGACTCGCATACCACTGCACACCGCCGACTCACTGCGCGTAGACCATCCGTACGTGCTGATCGTCCCCACCTACGGGGGCGGTCGGCACGTACTGGGGGGCGATCGTTCCGACAAGGACTTCGTGCCGAGGCAGGTCGCCAAGTTCCTCAACGATCCGCACAACCGCGCGTTGCTGCGCGGGGTGGTCGCGGCGGGCAACACGAACTTCGGCGACACCTTCTGCTATGCGGGCGAGCTCATCGCACGCAAGTGCGGGGTGCCGTACCTGTACCGCTTCGAACTCATGGGAACCGCTGAGGACGTCGAGCGCGTCCGAGAGGGATTGGGATTGTTTTGGCAACAGCAACGACAGCACCGGCCGGAAAGACAGCTCGCTTAGAGCAGCCCCCGGTCCGCGGCGAGGCGGGCGAGGTCCTCGACTACCACGCCCTCAACGCGATGCTGAACCTGTACGGCCCGGACGGGGAGATCCAGTTCGACAAAGACCGTGAGGCCGCCCACCAGTACTTCTTGCAGCACGTCAATCAGAACACCGTCTTCTTCCACAACCTGGACGAGAAGCTGGACTACCTGATCGAGGAGAACTACTACGAGGCCGAGGTTCTCGAGCAGTACAGCCGCGCGTTCATCAAGAAGCTGTTCAAGCAGGCCTACGCCAAGAAGTTCCGGTTCCCCACCTTCCTCGGCGCGTTCAAGTACTACACCTCGTACACGCTGAAGACCTTCGACGGCAAGCGCTACCTGGAGCGGTTCGAGGACCGGGTGTGCATGGTCGCGCTCACGCTCGCCGCCGGTGACGAAGCGCTGGCGGGCCAACTGGTCGACGAGATCATCGAAGGCCGTTTCCAGCCGGCCACCCCGACGTTCCTGAACTCGGGCAAGAAGCAGCGCGGCGAGCCGGTGTCGTGCTTCCCGGCGGGTACTCCGGTGGATACGATCGACGGTCCCCGCGCCATCGAGACGCTGCAGCCGGGTGACCGGGTCTTGTCCCACGACGGTTCCTACCGTGCGGTCGAAGCGCTGATCGAGAATCCCAACGATCAAGCGCTGGTCGCGATTTCGCACTTCGGCCACAAGGAACCGATCCGATGCACCCCTGAGCATCCGATCCTGGTGTGGACCACCCGTGAGGTCGACACGCTCATCGACGCGGACGGCGCCGACCCGTTCAACGGTTTCGTGTGGCTGGCCGCGCGGGACGTGCACCCGACCGACTTCATCGTGACCACCGCGCCGCTGGGCCAGCGGGACCGGCGCGTGTTCGACCTTATGGATCACACCGGCGAAGGCGTGTACGAAGAGGTCGACGGGCTGATCCAGAAGGTGAATACCGACACGAAGCACCGCAACAAGCAGCGCCACAACCAGCGCTTCGTCGCTGTCAACCGCTTCGTGGAGGAGTCCTACGAGCTGGGCCTCATCCTTGGCTGGTATGTGGCCGAAGGTCACGTGTCCAAGCGGTCGACCGACGTGAGCGTGCCCAATGGCGTACATTTCACCCTCGGCGCGCACGAGGTCGACTACCACGTCGAACTCGGCATGGCATTCAAGCAGGTGTTCGGGGTCGACCTGTCCTTGCACACCAACCACTCCGATCACTCCACCCGGATGGTGTGCAACAGCAAGGTCGTCGCATCATTGCTGTTGTCATTGGCCGGGACCGGTTATGGCACCAAGCAATTGGCCGGTGATGTGCTCACCGCCGACGAGGACTTCCAACGCGGCCTGCTGGCCGGGCTGTTCCGCGGCGATGGTTGCAGCACCTCGGGCGGCATGATGCTCGACCTGGTCAACCCTGAGCTCGTCGACCAGGTGCAGCTGATCCTGCGCCGCCTCGGCATCGTGTCGGTCGTCCGTAGCTACGTCAACCGGGCGGGCAATACGACCGGCCAGGTATTCGTGCCCGGCCTGCCTGGAAACAACGAGGACTTCATCTTCGACATCGGCAAGAACCTGTACAACTACGTCGGCCGCAAAGGCACGAAGCGCGCGACGTACCAGGTCGTGCACGGTCGCCAGGTATACGGCGTGCGCGCTGTCGAGCACACCACCGATACCCCCGAGAAGGTGTACAACCTCCACGTCGAAGACACCCATACCTACTCGATCCGCGGTACGGTCGTCCACAATTGCTTCCTGCTGCGCATCGAGGACAACATGGAGTCGATCGGGCGCTCGATCAACTCCGCGTTGCAGCTGTCCAAGCGCGGCGGCGGAGTGGCGCTGCTGCTGAGCAACATTCGCGAGCACGGTGCGCCGATCAAGAAGATCGAGAACCAGAGCTCGGGTGTCATCCCGATCATGAAGCTGCTCGAGGACTCGTTCTCCTACGCCAACCAGCTCGGCGCACGGCAGGGCGCGGGCGCGGTCTACCTGCACGCGCACCACCCGGACATCTACCGGTTCCTGGACACCAAGCGGGAGAACGCGGACGAGAAGATCCGCATCAAGACGCTCTCGCTGGGCGTGGTCATCCCGGACATCACCTTCGAGCTGGCCAAGAAGAACGAGGACATGTACCTGTTCTCGCCGTACGACGTGGAACGCATCTACGGCAAGCCGTTCGCCGACATCGACGTCACCGAGAAGTACTACGAGATGGTCGACGACAAGCGCATCCGCAAGTCGAAGATCAAGGCGCGCGAGTTCTTCCAGACCATCGCCGAGTTGCAGTTCGAGTCGGGCTATCCGTACATCATGTTCGAGGACACGGTGAACCGGGCCAACCCGATCGCGGGCAAGATCACCCACTCCAACCTGTGCTCGGAGATCCTGCAGGTCTCCACGCCGTCGGAGTTCAACGACGATCTGTCCTACGCCAAGGTGGGCAAGGACATCTCCTGCAACCTCGGGTCGCTGAACATCGCCAAGACGATGGACTCGCCCGATTTCGCGCAGACCATCGAGGTGGCCATCCGGGCGCTGACGGCGGTGTCGGACCAGACCCACATCTACTCGGTGCCGTCCATCGAGCAGGGCAACAACCTCTCCCACGCCATCGGCCTCGGGCAGATGAATCTGCACGGCTACCTGGCGCGCGAACGGGTCCACTACGGGTCCGAAGAAGGCATCGACTTCACCGACATCTACTTCTACACCGTGGTCTATCACGCGATCCGGGCGTCGAATCGGATCGCGATCGAGCGCGGTACGTACTTCGGGGGCTTCCCCGAATCGAAGTACGCCAGCGGTGAGTACTTCGACAAGTACACCGATCAGGTGTGGGAGCCGAAGACCGAGCGCGTCCGGCGACTGTTCGCCGACGCGGGCGTGCACATCCCGACCCAGGACGACTGGCGCGAGCTGAAGGCCTCGGTCATGGAGCACGGCATCTACAACCAGAACCTGCAGGCGGTGCCGCCGACCGGCTCGATCTCCTACATCAACCACTCCACCAGCTCCATCCACCCGGTGGCGTCGAAGATCGAGATCCGCAAGGAAGGCAAGATCGGGCGCGTCTACTATCCGGCGCCCTACATGACCAACGACAACCTCGAGTACTACGAGGATGCCTACGAGATCGGCTACGAGAAGATCATCGACACCTACGCCGCGGCCACCCAGCACGTGGACCAGGGCCTGTCGCTGACGTTGTTCTTCAAGGACTCCGCCACCACCCGCGATCTCAACCGCGCCCAGATCTACGCCTGGCGCAAGGGCATCAAGACCCTCTACTACATCCGGCTGCGCCAGATGGCCTTGGAGGGAACCGAAGTCGAAGGTTGCGTCTCCTGCATGCTGTAGTTCGGTTGCGAACAGGGGCCTCCGGCAGGGGGCCCTTTTTCGCATTCCGCGGCCGCTGAGATCGCGCGCTCGCCTACGCTCGAAGCGCAACCCCATCCTGCGCTCTTCCTCGCACAGCATGCGGTGGGCTGCCCGCGTCGGGAATATGCTGGGGCAGAAGTGATCCGGTAGTGATGGGAACGACGATGACCGATCTCGGCGGCAATGGGAAGCCGCTCAGGCCGATTCATGACGCGAGCGTGCCCAGCAGCGCTCGAATATACGACTACGTGCTGGGTGGGAAAGACCACTATCAAGTGGATCGGGACGCGGCCGAGAAAGTGATCGCGGCGTTTCCCACCACCCGGGTCGCGGCTCGGCAGAACCGGTCGTTCATGCACCGTGCGGTGAACGCGCTGACCGAGTTGGGCGTGACGCAGTTCCTCGACGTCGGCACCGGTATCCCCACCGAGCCGAACCTGCACCAGGTGGCACAGGCGCCGACGCCCGAAGCGCGGGTGGTCTACGTGGACAACGATCCGATCGTGCTGACCCATGCCCGCGCCCTGCTCACCGGCACGCCGGAGGGTCGCACCGCGTACGTCGACGCCGACTTGAAGGACCCCGCGGCGATCCTGTCCGCGCCCGAACTCCGCGAGACCCTGGACTTGGAGCGCCCGGTGGCACTGAGCCTGGTCGCCGTGCTGCATTTCCTGGCCGACGAGCAGGACCCCTACGGGATCGTCGAGACGTTGATGGGTGCTCTCGCGCCGGGATCGTTCCTCGTGGTCTCGCACATCACCGCCGACCTCGAACCGGAGATGATGACCGACGCACTCAACGTGTACCGGCAGAGCGGGGTCTATGCCCAGACACGCACGCGGGACGAATTCGCCCGGTTCTTCTCCGGGTTGGAACTATTGGATCCGGGAATCGTCGTCACCAATCAATGGCGTCCGCAGGGCGAGTCGCCGTCTTGGCTCGATTCGCAGGTGAACTGCTGGAGCGCGGTCGGCCGCAAGGTGTGAGCTGTGTTGGTTGGCAGCGCCTGCGGCGCTGCGTGTTCGCGGCCCCTGATGTCTCGCGTCCGAACAACCGAAGCGCATGCGCCGCAGGCGCGAGTCTCGGTTGTTCG
>NZ_JBSGCA010000105.1:0-8257 GCF_053601535.1 Nocardia sp. NPDC004718 | reverse complement strand
ACTGACCTGGCCGGATACGTCGGCTCACCGACCGTTTCAGGACAGCTGTCCCGAAACGCACCCCAGTCCATCGACGACCCCACCCACAGTGCCGCACCCATATCCGCCCGGGCGGCGAGGTTGTCCGCCGCTGCCTGTGCCGCCTCGCGCGGTGCGCACCGGCGTAGGCCTGAAGTATTCGGCGGCATCACGTGCGCTGACCAGCAGAGGTCGCGCCGTCCCCGGATTCGATACCCGGCTTTCGCAGTGGCCGTGGCAGGAGCGTCTGATGACGCCACAATCGATAAACGTGCCTTCGACACCGTTTGTTCGCACACCCACCACTCCCCCACGATTGCGTCTGCGCCAGGACTCCGAGATCAGCGGCTACATCGATGCGACATGATGGCCACGATCGAGCAACCTCGCGAACAGCAGGTCCTCAGGGCTACCCGAGGTGTGGACCGGCCGCCGTGCTGCAGAACGGGCTGGGGCAGGCCAAGCGGCCTGCGCAGCACGGTCGGGCCTGTTCGCGCAGGTGCGTCCTGATCGGGGGCTCGGTCGGCGGCTGCGGCCTGGCGCTGGGCTGTGGCGTCGTCGCGGCGGGCGATGATCTGATCGACGCTGGTGTTCCAGCGGGTGCGGCGTTCGGCGACGGCGCGGCCGAGTTGGCCGGGCCTCGGCTGCCCGGCTGTCGATCAGCTCGCGGACCGCGGTCTCGGTGGTCGGGTCGACACCGGCGCGGGTGAGGTTGTTGCCCAGTTCGGTGCGCTGCTCGACGAACCGCTGCCATTCGGAACCTTCAGGGACGTGGGGAGTTTCCATTTTCGCACGGGGCAGACCATCGGCTTTGCTAGTCGATTGCTATTAGGATCGGAGGAGTCGTCGTATGGAGGAGCGCCGGAACTCGCCGCCGGGGACTCGGAGCTTCCTCTACCTGCGTGACGGCGACCGGCAGCGGCCCGGGAACGCATACTTCTCCTTCCGGGCCGTTGTTCGCGTGCGCTGCCACGAACCTCCGAACAAGCCCGTAGCGGCAGCAGACAATAGGCCCTCGGTCCCCAGGATGCCCGATACCGCGGTCACGCGTGTCGCGTGCGTGGCTGTGACTCGCAGTAGCGATTGGCGGTCTTTTCGCGTTGTCGGTTGACGTTCGAGGGGGGTAGGGGTCGGTGGAGGCGGCCTTTCCGGACGATCAACTGGAGCCGTCGACTGTGAATCCGTCGAAGAGGCGGCCTCCGAACAGATCCAGCGTCCGAGTGACTACCTCGATCATCTGTTCAATGTTGCCGTGGGCGACCGACCTCACTGCGCTCGTCAGCGTTCGCGAGTAGTTCGTGCTGTTCTCGCGGTCGAAGGCGACCAGTTCACGGTGCTGCCACCCAGCCACGCCGCCCGCGCGCGGGAGAACCGTTCGCGCACCAAGTCGCGTGCGATACCGAGTCCGTCGATGCTCACACCCCATCCGACCGCAGGCATTGCCCAGGACACAAGGTGTCTCGTGAAGGATCGTTCACGAGACACTCACGGCGGCAGGATGTTTCCGCAGGCCGGGTTTGTAACGCATGCCGTGTACGCGCCAAGGTAAACCTGTCGGTGTTTTCCGATACATTCCCGGCGTGAGAATCGGCTACGGGCGTGTATCGACCACCGACCAGAACCCCGACGGGCAACGCGACGCGCTCACCGCGGCCGGGTGCGAGCAGATCTTCCTCGACAAGGCGTCCGGGAAACTCGCGGCGCGTCCGGAGTTGGACAAGGCGCTGTTGGTGGCGAACCGGCCCGGTGACCAACTGGTGGTCACCAAACTCGATCGTCTCGGGCGCACTCTCGAGCATCTGATCGATCTCGCCGCCGATCTGGCCGGGCGGCGGGTGGATCTGGTGGTGTTGGATCAGGGCATCGACACCTCGACCGCGGTCGGGCGGATGTTCTTCCAGATCCTGGGCGCGATCGCCGAGTTCGAGCACGCGCTGATGTCGGAGCGCACCCGCGACGGCCTGGCCGCCGCCCGCGCTCGCGGGCGCACCGGTGGGCAGAAACCGAAACTCGGTCCCCGGCAGGTGATCCTGGCCCGGCAGATGTATGAAGAACTCGACGAACGAGGCAAACGCCGCTACACCGTCGCCCAGATCGCGGCCGAGTTCGGCGTCACCCGCCCTACCATCTACCGGCACCTGACCGCCACGACGACGAAGACCGCGTGAACGCGCCCGAGCTGGCGGGGCTGAGCGAGACCGAACGCCGAGCGGCGATGGACCGGTTCGAGGTCCTGCGCCCGCATCTCGAGGACGATGTGCCGCTCACCCGCGCCGCGGCGCACGCCGGTGTGCCGTTACGGACCGCGCAACGATGGCTGCGCCGCTACCGCGACAAGGGATTGGCCGGTCTGGTCCGGCGTCCGCGGACCTCGTCGGGGCGGCGTACCGAGGCGGAGTTGGTGCGGGTGATCGAGGGGATGGCGTTGCGGTGCCCGCGCCCGTCGCTGGCCGCGATCACCCGCCGCGCCGCCCGCCTCGCCACGGAGCGGGGGTGGGCACCGGTGTCCTACAACACCGTTCGCTCGATCGTCACCGGACTGGATCCGGCGCTGCTCACCCTGGCCCACGACGGTCCCGCCGCGTTCCGCGACACCTACGAACTCGTCTATCGGCGCCGCGCGGAGTATCCGAACGCGATGTGGCAGGCCGACCACACCCAACTCGACCTCCTCGTCCTCGATGCCGCGACCCCGCGCCGCCCCTGGCTGACGGTGGTTTTGGACGATCACTCCCGCGCGGTGACCGGCTACACCGTCACCCTCGGTGCGCCTTCGGCGTTGAATACCTCCCTCGCGTTGCGCCAGGCGATCTGGACCAAGTCCGATCCGGGATGGCCGATGTGCGGGATCCCGGAAGTCCTCTACGTCGATCACGGCAGCGACTTCACCAGCGACCATCTCGTCCAGGTCGCCGTGGACCTGAAGTTCCGGATCACCCACTCGACCGTCGCGCGGCCCCAAGGCCGCGGGAAAGTGGAGCGTCTGTTCGGCAGCATCAACACCGAACTGCTGACCGAACTGCCCGGCCATCTCGTGCACGGGAAACCCGCCACCGCACCGACGCTGTCGCTGCGTCGGCTCGACGACGCGATCGGTCGTTTCCTCACCGATGTCTACCACCGGCGCACCCACTCCGAGATCGGCGCCTCACCGCGGCAGGCGTGGATCGCCGACGGATGGCTGCCGCGTATGCCCGAAGACCTGCAACAGCTCGATCTGCTGCTGGTCAGCGTCGCCACGCCCCGCGTCGTGCACCGTGACGGCATCCATTTCCAGGGCTTGCGATATCTGCATCCCACCCTGGCCGCCTATGTCCGCGAAGCGGTCACCGTCCGCTACGACCCCCGCGACATCACCGAGATCCGCGTCTTCCACAACAACCGGTTCCTGTGCAAGGCCATCAGCCCCGACCACACCGGCGAAACCATCGGGCTCAAAGACATCCATGCCGCCCGCCGCGCCTACCGGCGCCGGGTCCGCGACCAGATCAACGAAGCCATCACCGCCGTCACCGACTACCTCCCCGCCCCCACCCCACCGAACGCACAGCCGGCACCCGCACCACCGCCGGGGCCGCGGTTGCGCGTCTACCAGGAGGACTGACAGTGCCGCCGCCACGGAACTGGCCGTTCATCGCGACCAAGGAACACCGCCGGTTCGTCGAGTTCGCCGATACCGTCGAACGCGAGAAGACCATTGGAATCTGCTACGGCGCAGCAGGAATCGGCAAAACCCAGTCCGCCTCCCGCTACTCCCGCTGGGACAAGGCCGCGCACCTGCTGACCACCTGGGGCCGCCGCGAGGAATCCGACGCCGACGTCTACGCCGCGCTGGCCCGCTCACGCACCGTGTTCTACACACCCACCGTGGCCGCACCCCTGCGTCAGCTACGCGAGGACCTCCAACGCCTGACCACGCGAGTCAACTTCTGCATCGACGACCACATCCACCCCGACCGCATCCACCCCGACCGCCGCACGCACGAACCGATCGACTACATCGAACTGGTCATCATCAACGAGGCCGAACGGCTGCCCGGCACCGCCATCGAGCACCTGCGCGACCAATACGACCGCGCAGACCACGGCCTGCTGTTCATCGGGATGCCCGGCATTGAGAAAACCTTCTCCCGATACCCGCAGCTCTACAGCCGCGTCGGCTTCGCCCACCACTACCGGCCCCTGACCGGCGAAGAACTCACCTTCGTCCTGAACCGCCACTGGCACAAACTCGGCCTCGACCTGGACCCCGACGACTTCACCGACGCCCAAGCCATCGCCGCCCTCGTCCGCATCACCGGCGGCAACTTCCGCCTCCTACAACGACTGTTCGCCCAAATCCACCGCATCATGAAAATCAACGAACTCCACACCATCACCACCGACGTCGTCGAAACCGCACGCAGCACCCTCGTCATCGGCACCACCTGAGCACTCGAAAACTGCTCGTAGCTCCAGCGGTCCGCCGCCGGGGCGCACCGTATCGACGCCGGCAACCTCGACCGTCTGAAGAATGGAGTACACGGTGCTCATCGCGCATCTGAGCGATCCCCACCTGAGATCGGACACCTTGGCCGCCGGGCCGGCGAGCGCACTGCATGCCGCGCTGGGCCGTGTCATGGCTCTGGACCCGCGACCCGACTGTGTCGTGATCACCGGCGACCTGGTCGAGCACGGACACAATCGAGCCTACGACCAGTTACGGGAGATGGTCGGCCGCTTCCCGATACCGACATACCTGGTCACCGGGAACCACGACGAACCCGCCGCAATCCGGGATATGTTCGCTGGCACATCCTTGCTCGGCGGAACCCAGGACACGCGCTACGTAGTCGACCACGACCACTTCTCGGTCATCGTTCTGGACTCCAAACAACCCGGCGGCCCCGGCGGGCTCCTGGGCGATCAACAACTGGCCTGGCTGGACCAGTCATTGTCCACACGCAGCGAGGTTCCGGTGTTCGTAGCCCTGCACCACCCGCCTGTCGCGGTGGGGATCCCGTTCCTGGATGGGATGCGGTTAGCCGACGGAGCAGCACTGGCCGAGGTCCTCTCCGGCCACTCGAACATCGCCAGAGTCCTTGCCGGGCACGTCCACCGGCCGATCCACGTGCCTTACGCAGGAACCGCGGTATCGGTCGCGCCGAGCACCTACCGACAAACCTCACTGACACTGCGGGCCGATCGACAAATCGGTTACCTCGACGACCCGACCGGGTTCCTGCTCCACGTCGGGGCCGAAGACGATATCGCCACCCACACGGTGCCCGTCAGCGGCGCAGCAGCCCTGATCGGCGCGTTCTGACCCCCGTCTCACACCACCTCTGAAGTTCGAAGATAGCGCACTACACCGACCTCAGCGCCGTCCACCAATGCGGAATCACCGCCACTTATCGCTGCGAGTCACAGGCCTGAAACGCGTCAGAATAAAGTCAATTTTCTCATTCTTTGACACATGTCTAACTGGCTCCTAGACTCCAGTCCGACAATACGGAGTTCTGGAGGTAACGGCGATGCGGGTCGGCTACATCAGGGTGAGCACCCTCGATCAGAACACCGTCCGGCAGCTGGACGGGATCGCCGTCGAGCGCACCTTCACCGACAAGGTCTCCGGCAAGGACACCGCCCGCCCGCAGCTGGGGGAGTTGCTGGAGTTCGTGCGTGAGGGTGACACGGTGATCGTGCACTCCATGGATCGCCTGGCCCGCAATCTGGATGATCTGCGGCGGCTGGTGCGCACCCTGACCGGTAAGGGCGTGCGGGTGGAGTTCGTGAAGGAGTCGTTGACCTTCACCGGGGAGGACTCACCGATGGCGAATCTGCTGCTGAGTGTGATGGGTGCCTTCGCCGAGTTCGAACGCGCCCTCATCCTCGAACGCCAGCGCGAGGGCATCGCCGCGGCCAAGGCTCGCGGCGCCTACACCGGCCGCAAACCCGCCCTCACCACCGAACAAGCCGAGTTGTTGCGCGCCCGCGCCGCCGCGGGGGTGTCGAAAGCGGCGCTGGCCAGAGAGTTCGGCATCAGCCGCGAAACCGTCTACGCCTAACCTGCGAGCAGAGACCGCAAACTGACCTGCGACGTTTCCAGTTTCGAACACAAACCCGAGAGCAGCGAAGCGCGAAGCCGCCTTCGCGCGAAACGACCCCGGCGCCCTAATCAGCCGACGGGCGCGTCACAGTTGGGGGTAGTGGTGAGGTTTTACTGCGGTGGCGGCTTGCTCGAGGGCCAGCTCTATGGAGGAAGTCTCTCAGAAGTGTCTCGCACAAGGGGCGGGTTTCGAGAGGAGTTTTGCGAATGGTGGCCTGCGGGTTCGGTGGTCGATCCAGGGCTGTCGCAGAACTTTCGTATCTGGTTTGTGAGAAAGCCGGAAGCCAGGGGAAGCGGCCTGGCTTAATCTCAGCAACAACGGTATGTTTGAGTCGATGAAATCGCGGTGATCGTTCGACGGACAGAAATCCGACTGCGGACACGATGCCGGATCGTTAAAGGCAAATGTCCCCGGACGAGGTGGTGAATGTATCGCGAATCTGCCGCAGCGTTCCACGCTCTCACACAGCGTCTGGCTCTCGACCTGAGAGAATGCGCTGTACTCAAGCAGCATTTCATGAACGACTTCGCCGATGATGGGCTACGGGGACCTGCGCGCATGCTGCCGGAGGGCGATCGCACGGGGAGCGACCGCATCCGCGCCAGCGGAATGCTGTCGACTACGACACACCGGTCCGAGATAAGTTCTGGGAACCACGAAGTCGTAATGCCCAACACTAGAATACAAGACATACGATCACGCCACCTCTACGTTCCGGAGGGGATGGTCGATGACGGTGTTGCCGTTCAGTTCCTGCCCTCCACCGACGGGAATCGGAATGTCTACAGGCCGATCAACAGGGAATATCATATGCGCCGGGGCATTCCACACGAACCCGGCCAGCTCGCGATACGAGGAGAGTCCGACCATCGCCTGGTCGAGCTATTAAAAATGCCGAGAACCCCTCCGGCAGCGATCTCCGATGGACCGTACGGTCGAGGTCTGGTGCAGGACTTCGTCCCGTCGACCGAGATCCGACCGCTCCATGAATACGACGAGAAACAGCAGCAGCAGATGGCCTTTCTCGATTACCTCATGGGCTACACCGACGGCAATCTGAACAATTATCGAACAGCATTGGGGGGGAAGTATTTTCAGAAAGGTGATCTCGTCGGAGTCGATCGCGACCTGATCCTCCCTGAAGAACCCGATCCTCGGTGGGGGATCCGTTCACCCTTCGTCGCGAAGTACAAAGGACAGCCATTCGACTCCGACATCCTCGACCTCGCCGACGCAGTCCATCCCGACCAGATTCCCGCCACCCTCGCCAACTTCGGCCCGAGCCTCCCCCAGCTCAGCGACCGCGCCATCGAAGGCGCGCAGGCAAGGTTGGTGGAAATGCAAACCGACCGCATGATCACGGGCAGAGCCTGGGAAAGTCTGGGCGGGCGATTCACCAGTGATCCGATATAAGACGATGCCACGTGCCGATACCAGACCTGGTGGTCCTGCACGATAGGAGGGCTTGATGACTGAGACGACCAAACCGACTCCGACATTGGTCACCGTGTACGACATGGGAACCGGGGAGCTTCGGCGGACCGCGGAATTCCGGCTGATCGAAGGACACGCAGAACTCACCGTCATCGATCCCAACGGATGCGGTCTCGCGCAACGGTTGCACACCCACGGCGTCGAGCTACTCGACGAACCCCGCCGAGTGCCGCCCGAAGAGGGCCCTGCCTTCATGCGCGCCCTGCTGCAACCTTTCCGCATGAGCTACTACCGCATCGTGGACGAAAGCCCCGGCACCGCCGGAAAGACCATCGACCAGCATGATGACCGCACACCACACGAACCCGACGAATGACCCACTCCAACAGTGATTACAGGGGGTCGAGGAACATCTTTGAGGCATCACCTGGTTGAACATGCTCAACGACCAGGCCACCGACCGCCACACCGAGGACGACATCCGCTACGTGCGTCGCCGCTACTTGAACACCGAGGCGGCGCGGCGGATCGCGATCGAGATCGCCAACGCCACCTTCGCTGCCCGCAAGCCATCCATCTGGGCCCCGGAATGGCGGTACATGGCCGGCCGCGCCGCAGCCGGGGTCTATCTCGCTAACGGCTCCTCTCTGTGTCAAGTCTCGATGAGTAGAGAGGTACCGGTATCGCGAAGCATGACTCGGTAGACGACGTCGGCG
>NZ_JBSGCA010000104.1:0-8809 GCF_053601535.1 Nocardia sp. NPDC004718 | reverse complement strand
GTCCGAGCGGCCGCCGCGTCCGCGACGAAGTCGCCAGCGGTGGTCGCTCGGACGCGAGCCGTGAGGGGGCCGCGAACACCCAGCGCCGCAGGCGCTGGAAAAACGAACACAGGCGCTGGAAATCAGTCAGAGAGGATGCCGAGTACCTCGTCGGAGGTGTAGAAGGGGGCGAGGCGCTCGCGGATCAACCCGGCGAGCACGCCTTCGCGCTTCGCGCCCTCGATGACCGCCGGTCCGTACCGGAGGATCTCCTGGACGATGTCGTCACCGGTCAGACCGAGTTCGGGCAGCATGGCCGCCAAGGTGTAGTCGCCGTACTTGGTGAAGAACACCTCCACGCACTCGTCCAGGAGCAGGCCGAAGTACTCCTTCTCGCGGGTGGTGACGGCGATCTCGTAGCACAGCAGCACCAGCTCGTTGAGATCCTTCTGGCTGAGGTATTCGCGCAGACCGCTGACCGGCTCGTCGGCATGCAGATCCCAGAACTCCATCGCGGCGGCGTGCACCGGGGCGTCGCGCAGCATCTCGCGGATGGCGTTGTTGGTCCGCTTGAGGGCGAACAGCGCGCCCTTGCCCGCGAGGTCGCCGACGAAGGTGCCGTCGGCGGCCTTCTTGGCGCGATTGGCCGCGGACTGCCCCAGCGACATCAGCGAGGACACGCCCGGGATCTTCTCGGCGCGCTCCCGGTTGGCCTGCACGAAGTCGTTGATCAGCTTGTCCACGAACTTCGACGCGACCGTGGCCACCAGCGGGCTCTCGGTGAGCCGGTCCAGGATGCGCTCCTGCGCCTGGTGCATGCCGAAGATCTTCTCCAGCAGCGCCTCCACCGGCTCGCGCTCGACCACCTCGCCGAGCGTGTAGTCGTGGTTGGCGGCGATGTGGTCGTAGATGGAGTCGGCGAACACCCCGACCATATCGGCGAGAACCGGACTGCCGCCGATCAGCTCGACGACCGTGCGGACGGTCTGCTTGGCCTGGTCGATCTCTACCACGTCCCGGAAGACGATCGTGTCGGCGACTCCGAGCACCGCCTCGGTGTCGCGCGCGACCACCTCCGCGAAACGCTCGCCGGTCACCTCGGCGAGCAGGAATGCCACCTGGGCCTCCAGTAGCCGTTCGGCGATCTCACGCGGCTCGCTCATCGAATTCCACCCATCACACGTCGTACGGCGCGCCCGGCGCGGTTCACGGCTGGTGCGGGTCGGCGTCGTTGCCGTGCAACGATTTCCGGATCCGGTCCAGGCGCTCACGCGCGGCCTGCTCACGTGCCTGCCATTGTTCGTCCACGCTGCGGCCCGCTGGAGTCTGCCGGTCGAGTTCACCCATACCCTGCGCGGTGCCGTAGCGATGCTCGACCTTATCGCGAACTGACTCGAAAGTAGGAACGCCGGAGGCCGAATATCCGCCACTCGCGGCGGACTCCGGCATACCCGGCGGCGGTACCGGTACCGACGGTACCGGTGAACCGCCGCCGACCTGGCCCGACACATCGGGCGTGTGCTGCGGGAACCCAGGCTCGCCGGCTGGAGTGGCAGGAGTCACATTTCCGGCCGAAGCCGCATCACCGGTTTCCAACAGCCCGACCAGCGCGGCGTGGACCGCCGCGAACCCGGGACGCGCCGCCGTCGCGGCCAGCAGTACACCTGCCAGCTCCGCGTCCGGCAGCCCGGCCAACCGGCTCGCGATTTCGCTGTTGTCACTCATACCGCCAGGCTACGCACGCGCGACCGCACCGAAGGCCGTTCACGGCCGCACGCGCGCACCCGCCCAGTCGCGCACCAGGTCGTACCAGGCCGAGCCGCCCACCACGATCAGATCGTTGTGCCCGGCCCCGGGAAAGACCACGAGCCGTTTCGGCTCCGGTGCCGCGGCGTAGAGCCGTTGCGCGTGCCGCAGCGGCAGTAGTTCGTCCTGGTCGCCGTGCATGATCAGCACCGGGGCGCGCAGCGCGCGAATGCGGCGTTCGTTCGGATAGGCGTTCGGCACCAAGGCCGCGGGCAGGAACGGATACACCGAGCGAGCCGCGTCGCGCAGGCCGCTGAAGGTGGACATCAGCATCACTCCGGCCGGGGGATGGTGCTGTGCCAGTTCGAGCACGACACCGCCCCCGAGGGACTTGCCCAGGTACAGCACACGATTCGGCTCGACGCCTGGTTGTTCCAGCAGCGCCCGGCGCGCGGCGCGCGCGTCCAGGTAGGTGCCGTGCTCGGTCGGTTTCCCGGTGCTGCGCCCGTAGCCGCGGTAGTCGAAGGCCAGCACGTCGAAACCGGCATCGGTGAGCAACGCGAAGATCGACACCCGGTCGCCGAGATTGCCCGCGTTCCCGTGCGCGAACAGGATGTGCCCGATCGAATCGCGGGCAGGCATCCACCACGCGTGTACGGTCTCCCCGTCCGCCGTGGGCAGGGACAGGTCCGTGTACTCCATGCCGAGCAGCGCCGGAGTTTGCAGCACCGTCCGCTCCGGCAGATAAGTCAGCGGTTTCCGCACCGCCCGGGCGGGGTGACGAAGCCCCCATTTATAACCCCTCACCCGCCGCGCCCGGGCGGGGGGGGCCCCCCCACACCCCCCGCGCCCCCGCGCCCACGGCGTCAGCCGCGCAGCACCGCGCCCACGGCGTCAGCCGCCGCCGCGACCGCCGCGTCGCGCGCCGCGCTGGCCTCGTCCTCGGTCAGGGTGCGGTCGGTGGCACGGAAACGCAGGGCGTAGGTGAGCGACTTACGCCCCTCACCCGCCTGAGCGCCCTCGTACACGTCGAACAGCGCGATGTCCTCCAGCAGCTCGCCGCCGCCGGTGCGCAGTGCGGACTCGACGGACGCCGCCGGGACGGTCTTCTCGACGCTCACCGAGACGTCCTGGAGCACCGCGGGGAACGGCGAGACCGTCGGGACCGGCCGGGACTCGCGCAGCGGCAGCGCGTCCAAGTCGAGTTCGACGGCGCAGGTGCGCGGCGGCAGGCCGGAACGTTCCAGCACGGCGGGATGCAGCTCACCCGCGTAGCCGACGACCGTGCCGTCGACCACCAGTTCGGCGCAGCGACCGGGATGCCAGGGCAGCTGGGCCGCCGCACGGCGCTCGATGGTCACACCGGCCGCGTCGCCGACGGCGTCGGCGAGGGCGAACGCGTCGGCGGCTTCGACCGGACGGCCCGGGCCCCACGGCCCGCGCGGCTCCCGGCGGCCGGTCAGGACAGCGGCCACGTGCACCGGCTGTTCCGGCAGCGAGTCCAGCAACTCGGCGATCTCGTCGTCGGTGGGGCGCCGGTCCACCGGCAGCGGGTCGACCGCTCTGGTGTTCGCGCCCGGCAGCACGACTTGCGCGATGCCGTAGATCGCCAGGTCACGCGCGCCCCGCGAGATATTGCGGACCGCCACCTCGAGCAAACCGGGGAGCAGGGTGGTGGCCAGCTCGGCGCGCTCCACGTCGAGCGGATTCAGCACCCTGGTGGTGGCGCGGCGCGGGTCGTCGGCGTCCAGGCCCCAGGTGTCGAACACTCCGGCGGGCAGGAACACCGGCGGCGGCACCTCCACGGCGCCCGCGAACGCCAGCGCGCGGCTGACGGCGCGCCGGCGGCGCTGGGTCGGCGTGAGCCCACGCCCGGCCGGTGCGGCGGGCAGCACGGACGGGATCCGCTCCAAGCCCTCCAGCCGCAGCACCTCCTCCACCAGGTCGGCGGGCTGAGCCAGGTCGGGCCGCCAGCTCGGCGGGGTCACCACCAGCTGACCGTGCCCGGCCTCGCTGACGCCGACCTCGACCGTGCAGCCGATCTGGGCCAAGCGGCGCGCCGAGGTGCCGGTCGCGTACGTGACGCCCGCGACGCGGTCGGCCAGGTCGATATCCATCCGGATCGGCTCGGGCGCCGGGACGGGGGTCCGGACGTCGGTCAGCACGGGTTCGATGGTGCCGCCGGCGATTTCGGCCAGCAGCGTGGCCGCTCGATCGAGCGCGGCCACGTTGATCTCCGGGTCGACGACCCGTTCGTACCGCTTGCCCGCCTCGGACACCAGTTTGTGCCTGCGCGCGGTCCGGTAGATCAGCAGCGGGTTCCAGGTGGCCGCCTCGAGCAGGATGTCGGTGCTCTCCGGGCCGACCTCGGTGCTCGCGCCGCCCATCACACCGGCCAAGGAGATGACGCCGGAATCGTCGGCGATCACCACGTCCTCGACGTCGAGCGCGCGCTCCACGTCGTCCAAGGTGCGCAACTTCTCGCCCTTGTGCGCGGAACGGACCACCAGTCCGCCCGACACCTTGTTCGCGTCGAAGGCGTGCAGCGGCTGCCCCAGCTCCAGCATCACGTAGTTGGTGACGTCCACGGCGGGCGAGATCGGGCGTATGCCCGACAACAGCAGCCTGCGCTGCAACCACCACGGGCTCACCGCCTCCGGGTCGACGCCGGTGACCCGGCGGGCCGCGAAGCGCGTGCACCGGGAGTCCGGCTCGACCCGGATCGGCCAGGCTTCCTGCTCGTGGTCGGGCAGGGTGCGCACCGCCGGATCGGCGTACTCGAGATCGAAACCGCAGGCCAGCTCGCGCGCCAGGCCGCGAACGGAGAAGCAGTAGCCGCGGTCGGGAGTGATGTTCAGCTCGATGACGGTGTCGTCGAGACCGAGCAGTGCGTTGGCGTCGGCGCCGGGCTCGGCGGTGCCCGGTTCCAGCACCAGGATGCCGGAATGGTCCTTGCCGATCCCCAGTTCGGCGACCGAGCAGATCATCCCGTTGGACACGTGACCGTAGGTCTTGCGCGAGGTGATCTCGAACCCGCCGGGCAGCACGCCGCCGGGCAGCACCACGACCACCAGATCACCGACCTGGAAATTCCGTGCGCCGCAGATGATCTCCTGCAACTCGGGCTTACCGATGTCCACCTTGCAGAAGCGGATCGGCTTCTTGAACTCGGTCAGTTCGGTGATCTCGGCGACGCGGCCGACCACCAGCGGCTCGCCGCCCTCCTCCGAATCCGCGATCCGCTCGAGCTGGTCGAGCTCTTCGACTTCCAGCCCGACCCGGACGAATCCCGCGTCGAGCTCCTCCGGCGTCACCGACCACTCCGGGTTGGTGCGCTGGATGATTTCGGTCAGCCAGGACTGCGCTACTCGCACTTGACGTTTCGCTCTCTCGATCGAAGGGTGAGGTCAGGACCGGATGCCGAAGGGCAGCGTGAAACGCACGTCGCCCTCGACGATGTCGCGCATGTCCGGGATGCCGTTGCGGAACTGCAGCGTGCGCTCCAGGCCCATGCCGAAGGCGAACCCGCTGTACACGTCGGGGTCGATCCCGCTGGCGATCAGCACCTTCGGGTTCACCATGCCGCAGCCGCCCCATTCGACCCAGCCCGCACCGCCCTTCTTGTCCGGGAACCACACGTCGACCTCGGCGGAGGGCTCGGTGAACGGAAAGTAGTTGGGCCGCATGCGCGTGCGGGTCTGTGGTCCGAACAGCGCGCGAGCGAACGCGTCCAGCGTGCCGCGCAGATGCGCCATGGTCAGGCCCTTGTCCACCGCAAGGCCTTCGACCTGGGAGAACACCGGTGTGTGCGTGGCGTCCAGTTCGTCGGTGCGGAAGGTGCGGCCCGGGCAGACCACGTAGATCGGCAGCTCGCGGTCCAGCATCGAACGCACCTGCACCGGCGAGGTGTGCGTGCGCAGCACTTGGCGCGAGCCCTCCGGCGCGATGTGGAAGGTGTCCTGCATGGTGCGGGCCGGATGGTCGGGCAGGAAGTTCAGCGCGTCGAAGTTGAAGTGCTCGGTCTCCACCTCGGGACCTTCGGCGACCTCCCAGCCCATCGCGACGAACACGTCGGCGATCTGCTCGGAGATGACGGTGATCGGATGCCGCGCGCCGACGGCCGCCCGGCGCGCGGGCAGCGTCACGTCGATGGTCTCGGCGACCAGCACGGCGGCGTCGCGCTCGGCCAGCAACGCGGCGCGGCGGGACTCGAACGCCTCCGACACCCTGGACCTGGCGACGTTGACCCGTTTGCCCGCGTCCGCCTTCTCCGTTTTGGGCAGGCTGCCCAGCGCGCGTTGTGCCAGCGCCAGCGGCGCCTTGCCGCCGAGGTGCTCGGTTTTCGCGACCGCGAGCGCATCCAGGTCGGCGGCAGCGGCGAACGCCTTCTCGGCGGCCGTCGCGGCCGCGGCCAGTGCCTCCTCGGTCAGCGCCGCGTTCTGCTCGCCTGCGTCGATGTCGTCGGCCACGATGCTCCGTCTCTCCCCTGGGGATCAATTCCGCGGGCACCGCTGCTCGCCTGCCCGCATTGCTGCTGGTCGCAATCGTATTCGATGGGCCTCGGCGGATTCACGCGGATTACCCGCCACGCCGCGCGAGCCGTGTGGTACCCGCGAGCCTGCCGGGCGCACGCCGGCCCCGCTCCGATACCCGTCCGGAACGGCGCGCCTCATCACGTGCTCGCAGGCGGTGACCGGTCAGGAGAGCGAAAGACCAGCTCCGGCAGCCGCCGCGAAACGCCCGGCCCCGGGCGATACCGAGGGACCGGGCGCTCTGCGATCAGCGCGCGACAGTGCGGTCAGCGCGCGGCGGTGATGTGGAGGGGCAGCAACCGTGACACCAGCGCGCCGACCGCCACGATCGCGGCACCGACCCACACCGCGGGCACCAGTCCGTCGACGTAGCTCTGCGGATCCAGGTACGAGCCCCGCGCCGCGAACACCGACGCCAGCACCGCGACGCCCATGGCGACACCGACTTCCCGCAGGGTGTTGTTGGTTCCCGAGGCCATCGCGCGGTCCTCCTCCGCCGCGGCGGCCATCACCACGGTCGCGCCCGGCGCGAAGGTCAGGCCCATGCCGATCCCGCCGAGCAGAAACGGACCGACGAACGACAGGTAACTCGCGTCGACGGAAGTGACCAACGCCATCCAGCCCAGCGCGACGGCGAGCAATGTCTGCCCGGTGGTGAGCAGTGCACGGGCGCCGACCTTGTCGACGATCAAACCCGCCAGCGGAGCGACCACCATCGGCGCCATCGTCCACGGCATGGTGCGAATGCCGGATTGCAGCGGTCCATAGCCCTGCACCACCTGGAAGTACTGGGCCAGCAGGAAGATCGAGCCGAAGACGCCCATCGAGAAGGTGAAGCCGGTCGTGTTGCTCACCCGGAACGCGCGGGAGCGGAACAGGCGCAGCGGCAGCATCGGCTCCGGCGTGCGCAGCTCCCAGGCGATCAGGCAACCGAGCAGCAACACGCCGCCGACCAGCGCGGACAGCACGCCGCGAGACGTCCAGCCATCATCGGCGCCGTGGATGACGCCCCACACCACCGCCAGCACGCCGCCCGCCGACAACAGCAGTCCCGGCAGGTCGACTCGTCGGCTGCCGCCGTGCGACTCCGCCAGCACCCGCAGCGCGAACGGCAGCACGACCAGCCCGATCGGCACGTTCACCCAGAAGATCCACTGCCAGCTCAGCCCCTCGACGACCGCGCCGCCGATGAGCGGCCCCAGCGCGACGCCGAGGCCGGCGATCCCGCCCCAGATGCCGATGGCGGCGCTGCGCATCCTCTCCGGCACCGCCGCCGACAACAATGTCAGCGACAGTGGCATCACCCCCGCCGCGCCGAATCCCTGTACCGCCCGCGCCGCGATGAGCATGCCCGGTCCGGTCGCCAGTGCGCAGACCGCGGACGCCAGTGTGAACAGCGCGATGCCGAGGAGGAAGATCCGCCGCCTGCCCAGTCGGTCACCGACCGCGGAGGCGGTGAGCAACAGCGAGGCGAACGACAGCGTGTAGGCGTTGACGAACCATTGCAGGTCGGCCAGTGAGGCGCCCAGCTCGGTGCGGATCACCGGCAGCGCGTTCGTCACGACCAGGTTGTCCAGCGTGACCATGAACATCGGGATACCGACCGCGGCGAGGACGGCGGCGAGCCTGCGACCGCCGATCGTCGCCTCGGGCGCGGCGACGGACGCCGTGGCGGATGGAAGGGTCTCGGTCATGTCCAGTCCTTGTTGTAATCGACTGATAACTAATGCTCGAAACGGTATGCATCGACTGATAACATGTCAAGAGCAAGGCCGGTACCAGCGAAAACGGAGAACGATGGCGACCAGAACCAGGATGACGGCCTCCGAACGGGGCGAACAGGTGCTGCGCGCGGCGGTCTCCGCGTTCGCCGAATGCGGTTACGCCGCCACCAGGACCGACGAGATCGCCCGGCGAGCGGGCGTGTCACAGCCCTACGTGATCCGGCTGTTCGGCACCAAGCAGAACCTGTTCCGCGCCGCCCAGCACCGCGTCTGCGACCGGATCGAGGAGATCTTCCGCGCCGCGCGCGCCGAGGCATCGCCCGAGGCGGCCCCCGACGAAGCCCTCGCCGCCCTTGCCACCGGCTATTCGGTCTTCCTCGCCGAACGCGAACTGCTCCAACTTCTGCTGCACGGCTTCGCGGCCAGCGCGGACCCGGAGATCGGCGACCAGGTCCGGGCCCGGTTCGGCGGCATCTACCACCTGATCCGCGACCTGACCGGAGCGCCGGAGACCGAGGCGCGCCGCTTCCTCTCCACCGGAATGCTGCTCACCGTCATGAGCGCGATGCGAGTGGCGGGCCCGGACGCGGTGCCCGCGACGTGGGCGACAGAAATCCTGGAGAACTTGAGCACCGAAGGCGACTGAATTCCGTTCGCGGCCCGGCTCGCGCTCGGGACACCCTCAGCACCGGTCAGGCACCCGAGTTACATTCGAATGTCCCCAGCTCGAACGCCAACGCGGCCAGCGCACCGCCACTCCAAGTCGCGGCCCGGCTCGCGTGTACGCGGCCGCCGCGTAGGCGACGAAGGAGCAAGCGGCGGTCGCGC
>NZ_JBSGCA010000103.1:0-9580 GCF_053601535.1 Nocardia sp. NPDC004718 | reverse complement strand
GTTTGCGCGGCCGCCGCGTCCGCGACGAAGTCGCCAGCGGCGGTCGCGCAAACGCGAGCCACAAAGGGGCCGCGAACACGCCGCGACGAAGTCGCGGCCATAAGACACAGCTACGCTCTCGCACATGAGTGATACGACCTTGTGGGAGTACGCGACCGTGCCGCTGCTGACGCATGCGACGAAGCAGATTCTCGATCAGTGGGGAGCCGACGGCTGGGAGCTGGTCACCGTGCTGCCCGGCCCGACCGGTGAGCAGCACGTCGCCTATCTCAAGCGGCCCAAGTAGCGAAGGAGGGTGACGCAGTGACCCACTGGGAGAAGAACCTCGCCGAGCTCGGAATCACGCTGCCTCCGGTCGTGGCACCGGTCGCGGCCTATATTCCCGCGATCCGCACCGGGTCGCTCGTCTATACCTCCGGTCAGCTGCCGTTCGTGAACGGCGAGCTGTCTGCGGTCGGCAAGGTCGGCGCGGAGGTTTCGGTGGAGGCGGCCAAGGAAGCGGCGCGGCTGTGCGCGCTCAACGCGCTGGCCGCGGTGCACGACCTGGTCGGGCTGGACGCGGTGGTGCGGATCGTCAAGGTGGTCGGATTCGTGGCTTCGGCACCCGGATTCGGGGATCAGCCGGTGGTGATCAACGGTGCGTCGGAGTTCCTCGGTCAGGTCTTCGGTGACGCGGGCAAGCACGCGCGCTCGGCCGTCGGCGTCTCCGAACTCCCCCGGAATACTCCGGTCGAAGTCGAACTGATCGCCGAGGTGCGCTAGACCGGAACTGTCGGCTCCGTTTCTATCCGAGGTTTGCGATGACGTTGACACACCCCGCCTACGGGCAGCTCCGACAGGTCACCGAGACGGCGGCGGTGCTGCTCGCCGACAATCCGGGACAGATGACCCTGGAGGGAACCAACACCTGGATCCTGCGGGCGGCGGGCCGGTCGGACTGTGTGGTGGTGGACCCGGGTCCGAAGGACGAGTCGCACAGCGCCGCGATCGCCGAGGCCACCGGTGGCCGGGTCGCTCTCACCTTGATCACCCACCACCACCACGACCACACCGGCGGGATCGATCATCTGGTCGAACTGACCGGGACATCCGTGCGCGCCAAGGATCCCGGCTTTCTGCGCGGCTCGGCTGCCGCCTTCGCCGACGGCGAGGTGATCGAGGCCGCGGGCCTGCGGATCACCGTGCTGGAAACGCCGGGCCACACCGATGACTCGGTCAGTTTCGTCCTCGATGACGCGGTGCTGACCGGCGACACCATCCTCGGCGCGGGCACCACCGTGCTCGGGTCCGGCAGTGGTGCGCTGGCCGACTATCTGTCCTCGCTGGACCGGCTGCTGGAAGCGGGCAAGGGCAAGGCGTTGCTGCCCGCGCACGGCCCGGATCATCCGGATCTCGAACCGGTGGCCCGTTACTACATCGCTCATCGGCACGAGCGCCTCGGCCAGGTGCGGGAAGCGTTGCGGGTGCTCGGCTCGGATGCGGACGCGATGGCGGTCGTACGGCGCGTGTACGCCGATGTGGACGAGCGGCTGTGGCCCGCGGCGCGCAGTTCGGTGCAGGCGCAGCTGGACTACCTGCGCGTGCACGGCTGACGGGAACAACGGAACGCCGGGTTCAGTGGAGCGCTGAACCCGGCGTTCGTCGTCGGGGCGTGTTACCGGGCGCGGCGGGCCAAGCGCTCGGAGTCGGAGATGAGCACGCTCTTGCCCTCCAGCCGCAGCCAGCCGCGATGCGCGAAGTCGGCGAGCGCCTTGTTCACGGTCTCGCGGGAGGCGCCGACCAGCTGGGCGATCTCCTCCTGGGTCAGGTCGTGGGTGACCCGCAGCGCGCCGGCTTCCTGCGTGCCGAAGCGCTGTGCGAGCTGCAACAGCGCCTTGGCGACGCGGCCGGGCACGTCGGTGAAGATCAGGTCGGCCAGGTTGTTGTTGGTCCGGCGCAGGCGGCGGGCGAGGACGCGGAGCAGTTGCTCGGCGATCTCGGGCCGCTGGTCGATCCAGGTCTTGAGTGCGTCGCGGTCCATCGTCACCGCGCGCACCTCGGTCACCGTGGTGGCGGTGGAAGTGCGCGGACCGGGGTCGAAGATGGACAGCTCGCCGAACATATCGGACGGGCCCATGATGGTCAGCAGATTCTCGCGCCCATCGGGCGAACGGCGTCCGATCTTCACCTTGCCGGACGTGATGATGTACAGCCGGTCACCCGGCTCACCCTCGTTGAAGATGACATGACCGCGCGGGAAATCCACCGGCTGAAGTTGCTTGGCGAGGGCGGCCACCGCAGTGGGCTCGACGCCCTGGAAGATGCCTGCTCTGGCGAGGGCCTCGTCCACGAATGTGCTCCTTAGGGAAATGGCTCTGTACCGGACCGAAGCGACTCGGCCAACAGCGCAGTCTACGCGGCCTCACTACAGCGTAGTGACGGACACCACGTAACGAGTGGATTGCGCGACACTTGCGCCGCGTCAGCTGGCGCGGGCCACGTCCATCTCATCGCCGCGGGAGCGGCGCTTGCGCATCCGGGCGACGGCGGCGGGCAGACCGAGTTTCGTCAGCTCCTTCACCTCGGCGTTGCTTGCCTTGTCCAGGTACTGCTGAACCTCTTCGTCGGGTTCGAGAAGCTTGCGGAGCCGGTTCTCGACCCGCTCCATACCCAGTGCGAACAGCATCAGCACCACTGGGAAGAGCACCACAGCGAGTCCTTGCATGACGAGCAGTAAACACCGTCGAGGTCTCAGATGGAACACGGCAACTGAACTGGAAGGGCAACGTTGTCTGCCGATTCCGTATGGTGGACGCGTGCGCGTCTCCCCCTCCACTGCCTCCGGGAACGGGCTTCCGCCCGGCTCCGAGCCCTCCGGAACGCCGCCGGTCGCCGCCGCGGCTCCGAATCGGAAAACCAGGGCACGACAGGCGGAAACCCGGCTCGGGCTGGTCCGCCGCGCGCGCCGGATGAACCGTGAACTGGCGACCGCCTTCCCCGACGCGCACTGCGAGCTGGATTTCACCACACCGCTCGAATTGGCGGTGGCGACAATACTTTCGGCACAGTGCACCGACGAGCGCGTGAATCTCACCACGCCCGCGGTGTTCGCCCGTTACCCGGACGCGCGGGCCTACGCCGAGGCAAATCGCGCGGAGCTGGAGGAATACATCCGGCCGACCGGGTTCTACCGGAACAAGACCTCCTCCCTGATCGGGCTCGGCCAAGCGCTGCTGGAACGTCACGACGGTGAATTGCCTCACACCCTGACCGAGCTGGTCCAGCTCCCCGGCATCGGGCGCAAGACCGCCAACGTCATCCTCGGTAACGCGTTCGGGGTCCCCGGCATCACGGTCGACACCCATTTCGGTCGCCTGGTGCGCCGCTGGGGATGGACCGACGAGGAGGACCCGGTCAAAGTCGAGCACATCGTCGGCGCGCTGATCGAGCGCAAGGAATGGACGATGCTCTCGCACCGGGTGATCTTCCACGGTCGGCGCGTCTGCCATTCCCGCAAGCCGGCGTGCGGTGCGTGCGTCCTGGCCAAAGACTGTCCGTCGTTCGGGATCGGGCCGACCGATCCGGAGGCCGCGGCCAAGCTGGTGAAGGGGCCGGAGCGGGAGCATCTGCTCGAGCTGGTGGGCCGGTGAGTTCTGAGCCCTCGGGCCGGAGGAGTGTGGGACATGCGTGGCGCTGGGCACTTGCCGGTCTGATCGTCGTGGTCGCGCTGGCGGTCGCGGTGTGGCCGCGCGGCGACGACCGGACCGAGGAGCAACACCGGGCTCCCGTTGCCTCCGGCGTCTCCGATGACCTGCGCGCCGCCGCCCATCTGCCCGACTGCCCGAGCGGCGCGGCCCCCGGCAACGGTCCGCTGGCCGGGATAACGCTGGGATGCCTGGCGGACGGCGAACCGGTCGACCTGGCCGCCGCGCTGGCGGGCAAGCCCGCCCTGCTGAATCTCTGGGCCTACTGGTGCGCACCGTGCGCCAGGGAGTTGCCGTATTTGCAGCAATACGCCCAACGCGCCGGAAACGCGATTACGGTGCTGACCGTGCACAGCGACCCTGATGAGGCCAAGGCACTGTCCCGTTTGCGCGGACTGGATGTGAGATTGCCCGGCGTGCTCGACGCCGACGCGCGAGTGCGCACGGTCGTCGGCGCCCCCTCGGTGCTGCCGATCTCGGTGCTGGTGCGTGCCGACGGCTCGATAGCCGACGTCGAGGTGCGCGCTTTCGACGGGGTGGATGACATCGCGAATACCGTCGCGGGCAAGCTCGGAGTGGCCGCATGACGATGCGGGTGGACGAATCAATGGTGGAGGTGACGGTGCGGGCGTGCACGCGGGTCGGTGGGCGAATGCGCGGGGGAGGTGCGCGATGACCATCGAAATGCCCCCCGGCATCCCGAACTGGCTGACCCGCTCGGCCGAACCGGCCCTCGACAGCGCCGACACCGCGACCAGGGCGCGTGCGCTGCGCCGCGCCATGACCGTGACCTCGAAGCCGCGTCAAGCGGCGGTGCTCGTGTTGTTCGGCGGCTCGCCGGAGCCCGACCCGGACGCCCCCGGCGGACTGCCCGCCGACGCGGAGGTGCTGCTCACCCAGCGCGCCTCCACCCTGCGTCAGCATCGCGGCCAGGTGGCCTTCCCCGGTGGCGCGGCGGACCCGGGCGACGCCGGGCCGATCGATACCGCGCTGCGGGAGGCCTGCGAGGAAACCGGCCTCGACCGTTCCGGCGTGGAACCGTTCGCGGTACAACCCAAGCTGTTCGTGCCGGTATCTCGTTTCGACGTGACGCCGGTGCTCGCGTACTGGCGTACGCCGGGTGCGGTGCAGGTGGTCGACCGGAGCGAGACCGAACGGGTCGTGCGCGTGCCGCTCGCGCAGCTGCTCGATCCGGCCAACCGCTTCCTGGTTCGCAGCCCTCTGGGTTATCAGAGCCCGGCGTTCCAGGTGGACGGGATGTTGGTCTGGGGCTTGACCGGCGGCATCCTCGCCGGGATCAGCAAGGCCGCGGGCTGGGATCGCGAGTGGGACCACGCGGACGTCCGTGATCTGCAGACCGCACTCGCCGCCGTGGGGATGACCTTATGAGTTCGTCGGCCTGGCTCGACATCGCCGTCGTGCTACTGGCCCTGCTCGCCGCTTCTTCGGGCTGGCGGCAGGGCGCGGTGGCCTCCGCGCTCGCCTTCCTCGGCGTTGTGCTCGGCGCGGTCGCGGGCATCCTGATCGCGCCGCACATCCTGGTGCACGTCGACGAGGGCCGCACCAGGGTGCTCACCGGCGTGCTGCTCATCGTGGTGCTGGTGATCGTCGGTGAAGTCGCGGGCATGGTGCTCGGGCGCGCGGCGCGCAGCGGCATGCGTCATCCGTTCACGCGCAGCGTGGACAGCGTGGTCGGCGCGGGGCTGCAGGCGGTCGCCGTGCTGGTCACCGCGTGGTTGCTGGCGCTGCCGCTGGCCACCTCGTCGCAGCCGGCCATCGCGACCGCGATCAACGGCTCGCGGGTGCTGGCCGACGTCAACGACGTCGCGCCGAACTGGCTGCGCAAGCTGCCCAACGAATTCTCCAAGCTGCTCAACACCTCCGGCCTGCCGGACGTGATCGGGCCGTTCGGGCGGGCGCCGATCGCCGCGGTGGAACCACCGGATCCGAGCGTGCTGGCCAGCCCGGTCGCCGCCTCGCTGCAGCAGAGCGTGCTGCGGATTCGCGGTGTCGCGCCGAGTTGCCAGCGGGCGCTGGAGGGGTCGGGCTTCGTGATCGCCCCGGAGCGCGTGATGACCAACGCTCACGTCGTCGCGGGCACGACGAGCGTCGACGTGGACACCGCCTACGGCTCGCTGCCGGCTTCGGTGGTGCTGTTCGATCCGTTCACCGATGTCGCGGTGCTCTCGGTTCCCGGACTCACCGCTCCGGTCGTGCCGCAGGCGCCGTCGCCCGCGCGTACCGGCGACAGCGCCATCGTGCTCGGCTACCCGGGCGGTGGCCGGTACACCGCGAGCGCGGCCCGGATCCGCGAGACCCTGGATCTGACCGGCCCGAACATCTATCGCGACGGAACGGTGAAGCGTGAGGTGTACACCGTCCGCGGGCTCGTCCAGGCGGGCAATTCCGGTGGGCCGCTGGTGGATACCGAAGGGCAGGTGCTCGGGGTCGTCTTCGGCGCCGCGGTGACCGACAACGACACCGGTTATGTGCTGACGCTCAACGAAGTCCGCTCCGAACTCGAAGCTTCGCAGCGTTCCGATGGTCCGGTGGCCACGGGGGCGTGTGTGCTGAGCTGATCCGCGACGCGGGGCGGCCGTACCACCGGAAGGGAGCCGGGGTATCGGGTGTCGACCCGATGCCGCGGAACTCGTTCCGCCGCAGGACCTGGTCGCGACTTGGGCAGGCGGAAGCGCGGGATCGGTGTGGGTACGCGCTTTCATCGAACCGAGACCCGGCCGCGAACCCGTGGCCGGGCCGGAACGCGAAGCGTTCAGCCGAGGAGTTTGGCCAGTTCCTTCGTCACGGCGTCCGGATTCTCCTGGTGGGCGAAGTGCCCGGCCGCCGGGATACCGGCCAGCCGCCGTTCCGGCGAGAGATGGAGGTCGCGGCGGAAGGTTCCCGGCAGTATGTACGGGTCCAGCTCGCCGCGCATGGCCAGGACGGGGATGCGGATGGGTTCGCGCATGGTCGCCATGAACCGGCGGCCGTCCGGACGCCACTGACTGCGGAAGGCCCAGCGCTGGTACTCCAGTGCGCAATGCGCGGCGCCGGGGATCCGGATCGCCGACCGCATCCGCTGTGCGGTGTCGACGAATTCGGCGGTGCTCGCCCAACCCGCGCTGACCCGTTGGCGCAGTAGCCGTTCCACTTCGAAGCCGTCGGCGGTGGTCAGCAAGTGCTCGCCGTACCGAGGGAGCTGGTAGCGAAGGAAGTTCGGCAGCCAGGCCGCGCGTTGGCGGCGGTTGCGCAACACGGAGCTCTTCAACGCCGACGGATGCGGCGAGCCCACCAGCGCGATCGAGCGAACCAAGCGCGGATGCAGCACCGCCGTGGTCCAGCAGACCAGACCACCCTCGGCGTGCCCGGCGAGCGTCGCCTCGGTGTAGCCCAGTGCCCGGATCAGCCCGGCGACGTCACCGGCGAGCGTCCAGCCGTCGTAACCGCGCGGGGGCTTGTCGCTGTCGCCGTAGCCGCGCAGGTCGACGGCCACGGTGCGGTAGCCGAGCTCGGCCAGGCCGGTCAGTTGGTGCCGCCAGGACCACCAGAAGTCGCCGAAGCCGTGCAGCAACACGACCAGCGGTGCGTCGGACCGTTCGGGCGCCGCGTCAACGACGTGGAAGCGGAT
The DNA here is from genome assembly GCF_053601535.1 of Nocardia sp. NPDC004718. Taxonomy (NCBI): domain Bacteria; kingdom Bacillati; phylum Actinomycetota; class Actinomycetes; order Mycobacteriales; family Nocardiaceae; genus Nocardia; species Nocardia sp. NPDC004718. The sequence continues at coordinate 2,269 of NZ_JBSGCA010000103.1, read as the reverse complement.
GCCGTTGGCGTGCACGTCCCGATGCGTCCACGGTCCGTCGTAACGGACGCTGGACGGATCCGGGAGCAAGTTCGCCGACACGCCGACCGAGCCTAGTAGCCGCCGTACCGGCTCGCGCACGCGCGCCTAGGAAGTCTGCTTCTCCAGGGCGAGGCGGTCCTCGTGCGCGGCCGCGCCCAAGCCGTGCGGCAGCACCGTGCGCGCCTGCTTGAGCGAATCGATCGTCTTCTCCGGCGCGCGCAGTTTCTTCACCCGGCGGTAGCCGAGGAACGCCAGTACCGCGGTGGCGACGACCATGAGCAGGAAGACGATCAGGAAGGCCGCCCAGCGCGCCAGCCACACGTCGAGCAGTTCGCCGAGGAAGAAGAAAAAGAAGAACGTGCTGAACAACAGCACGGTGAGCGCGAGGATGAAGTAGACGCTGCCCTGCAGGCCCTTCTTGATCTCGCCGGTGACCTCGGCCTTGGCCAGTTCGACCTCGGCGCGGACCAGGGTCGACATCTGCTCGGCGGCGTCGCGGACCAGGGTCCCGAAACTCGCGGAACCGAGCGGATCGGCATCCGTGAGGGGAATGGAGGTGACCGTACGACCGCGCTCCGCGTCGCTCCCGTTACCGCCGTGGTTGAAACTCACTTGGTCGACCCTTCTCCCTGTCCCGGCACTGCTTCAACTCCCGTTCGATCGGCGGTGCTCCCGGTGCCCTCCGTGGTCACGCAGGTTACCGCCTCCGGGCGGATCGCTCGCGCCGCCGTATTGTTCACGTTGTAGCGCACGGGCGTCCCGCCGAGCCTGGTGGACACGCCCACGCCGCAACAGTAGCGCCGAACCGGCGAGCGACGCCGCCATTGATGCCACCAACACAGCGGCCTTCGCCAACTCGACGGCCGACCCGTCCGCGACATCGGCGAGCGCGAGTTCCGCCACGAGAAGGCTAACCGTGAAGCCGATCGCGCCGAGCACCGAGAGGGCGAACATGTCCCGCCAGCCGAGTCCGCTGGGCCGCGTCGCGAGGCCCAACCGGATTGCCACCCAGCTCATCCCGAAGATCCCGAGCGGTTTGCCCACCAGCAGGCCGAGAATCACGGCCAACGCGAGCCGGTCGGTGAACAACTCACCGAAGACCGTGGGATTCAACGGGACTCCGGAAGCGAACAGGGCGAACAGCGGAACGCACAACCCCGCGGAGACCGGCTGGAAGATGTGCTCGAGCCGGGTGGCAGGCGCTTCGGATTCACCGGGATCAGCACGCACCCGGGTGAGCAGGCCGAGGGCGACGCCCGCCGAAGTCGGATGGATGCCCGCCTCGTGCAGCGCGTACCAGGACACCAACGCCAGTGGCACGTAGAGCAACGGAGTGCGGATTCGCGCGCGTTGCCCCGATGCCCACCCGGCGAAGCATCCGGCGGCGGCGAGCAGCCACAGCAGCGACACCGTCGTGGTGAACAGCACCGCGATCAGGACGATGGCCATCAGGTCGTCGACCACGGCCAGGCTGAGGAGGAAGACCCGCGCGCCCGTGGGGATGCGTGAACCGGTCAGCGCGAGGACGGCGAGCGCGAACGCGATGTCGGTGGCGACGGGGATGGCCCAACCGCGGTCCATGCCGGGGATCCCGAACCCGACCACCGCCGCGATCAGCGCGGGCGTCACCACACCGCCGATCGCCGCGATGACCGGCAGAGTGGCGCGTCTGCGGTCGGCGAGTTCGCCGACGACCAGTTCGCGTTTGAGCTCCAGGCCTGCGACGAAGAAGAACACCGCGAGCAGACCGTCCTCGGTCCACTCGGCCAGGGTCAGTTCCAGATGCAGCGGCGGTATCGCGACGACCGTCTCGGTGATCGTCGGATAACTGGCTCCCCACGGCGAGTTCACCCACAGCAACGCTGCGGCGGCCGCGATCAGGAGAAGTGCGCCGCCGAAGGTTTCCGTGCGCAGGTAGCGGGACAGTTCCGAGCGCACTCGCGTGATCACGGGAAACCTTTCGGCCGGTGGTCGGGCGGCGTGGACGCGGCACCCGCCGGCGTCGGCTGAACGGGTGCGCGACCACTCGCCGACCAGACTTCCCGGCACACCTGACGCAATCTTAACGGGTGCGGCCGGTGCCGGATCCCGCCACCGGCCGCGCTCAGCGCTGCGCGCTCAGCCCTTGCCCGCCCGGATCGCCTCGAAGACGCTCGGGTCGACGAGGGTGGAGGTGTCGCCGAGTTCGCGTCCTTCGGCGACGTCGCGCAGGAGGCGGCGCATGATTTTGCCGCTGCGGGTTTTGGGG
>NZ_JBSGCA010000102.1:0-9762 GCF_053601535.1 Nocardia sp. NPDC004718 | reverse complement strand
CCAGCCGCGGTCGACGACGAGCTGGGCCAGTCGTAGACGAGTACGCGGGGTCAACGCTGCGTTAGCGTGGGACACGAAGGCCTCCGGATCGGTGATGCGGTGAATTCGACAGCTCCACTTCACCGCCGGAGGCCTTCACCAGTCACACAGGCTCACCGTTCCAACCCGGTACAACCTCCCTGGACATCACATCTAGTCGTCCATGCGATATCCGGCATCGGGCGGTCCTCCCCGGCCGCCCAACTGCTTGCCGAGTTCGGCCCCGAAGTCGTAGATCGTGGTGCGCGAGACCCCCAGCGGCCGGGCAACCGAGGAGAGGGGCCTGTGGCCAGATGGAAGTCGGTCGTGTCCCGCGCGGGTTACTGCACCGCATCCATTTGCGCCCGGCACCGGGGCGCTCGCGAATGCCTTTGCCGGACTCTCGCGGTTGGGTGCGTGTTCTCGCCGCATATGGTCGTGGTGATTATGCAGACGGAGGAGTGAAGAGTCATGGCCGCAGATGAGGTTCTGATCGTCGGTGCTGGCGTGGTGGGAGCTTCGGTGGCCTATCACTTGGTGCGGCTTGGGCACAAGCGGGTAACGGTTCTTGATATCCGAGACTGTGACGTACTGTCTGGTTCGACCGGTCTGGCCCCTGGATTCATCGGCCAACTCAGTGCCACCGAGGAGCTGGCCGTACTGGCCAAGGACAGTGTTGCCACCTACCAGAAGCTCTCGGCGGCCGCGCCCGCACCGTTGTTCTGGCAGGTCGGTTGCCTGGAGGTCGCCACCACACCCACGCGCATGGAACAGGCCCACCGGGATGTTGAGCACGGCCGGCGCTTGGGGATCGAGGCACGGGTGCTCGACAGGTCCGAGGCTGTGGCGCAGACGCCCGCACTGGTGAACGCCGAGCGTGCTCTCGGAGGGCTGTATATCCCTTCCGACGGCGCTGCTGACCCCGCCGCGCTCACCCACGCCCTGGTCGATGCTGCGGAGAAGGGCGGAGCGCACTTCTTGTGGAAGACGCCGGTGCGTGGGCTGGAGATCGAACACGGTCGGGTCGTGGGGGTGCGTGTGGGCGGGGAAAGCCGGTTACTGCGGGCTAGGCGGGTCGTGTTGGCCACCGGCATCTGGGGACCGGCCCTGGCCAACCAAGTCGGAGTCCGGCTCCCCATGGTGGCCGTCCAGCACCCCTACCTGTTTACCGCCGAGCGGCGCGAACTCGATGACACCGCCATAGATGTCCCTATTGTCCGATACCCGGACCACGCGGTCTACACCCGCCGCCACGGCCGCCGCTACGGGCTGGGCAGCTATTCCCACACGCCGCTGCCGCTGACACCTACCGCCGCGCTCGCCTCGGCCGAGTGCCCGTTCTGGGCAGCCGAATTCGATGACGCGTTTGCCGCGGCGACTGCATTGGTACCGGCCTTCCGCCAGGCACCTCGGGGGCGCCGACTCAACGGCGTGTTCGCCCTGACCCCAGACGAGATTCCGCTCGTGGGACCTGCGGCCGACGTACCCGGCCTGTGGTTCGCCGAGGCGTCCTGGGTGACTCATGCCTGCGGTATTGGCCGGCAGTTGGCGAACATGCTCCTGGAGACAGGCGACGTCCTTGTCGACCCGGACCGGCTCGCCCCCGACCGGTTCGCCGACTGGAGCGAGGCGAAGATCCGTGACACGGCACTTGGGCACTACCAGGGCATCTACGACGCCCACTGACTGCCTCTGCGCGGTATCGCCGATTCCCAAACGGCCGCGTGCGCCCTCAGCGCGCTACGGCCGCGCCGCTCGAATGGTCACCCCGGGCACCGATACGAACTCCGCACACCCGTCACCTGGATCCGTCACTGCCTTGGCTCTATGGCTCTATGGACCGGGCAGGCCCCTTGCGGAGAGGCACCCCCGATTAACTCCAGGTCCCGCTCAACCAACCCTCGGGATGATGACTTCGTGACCATTTACCCGAAGCTCTCACCGTCTCTTCTGTTTTCGCCCACCGGCCTGCAAGCGCTGCGCGACATCGCGACATCCGAGGCGGGGACTGCCATCCTCTGCGGCGTCCCCGTTGCGGGGAAGACCACCGCCACCCAGCTGCTGGCGGAACTGCGGAATCCCGTGGTGCTGGACGAGGACACTTTCGCGCCGCAACTCGAGGAATCGGTCATGTCGGAACTCAACGGCAATCCGCACGACCGCGACAGCGACCTACCGCCGTGTCGTGGCCCCACATCTCTACGCCGCCCTGGTCCATCAGACGGTCACGAGCGCGAAGCGGTGCCCGGGCGCGGTGGACGCCCCGTTCCTGGCTACGTCGAGACCGCCGCCCAGCGCGGGATGCCGCTGGCCGACTACATCCGCACGATCACCCAGGTACCTGAGGCGCAGATCCGGACCGTGTGGGTCGACACCGACACCGCCCAGATCCGCGACCGGATGCTGCAGCGCGGCGCCGAACGCGACCTCCCCGAGCTGTCGGACTGGAACACCTACCGCACCACAGTGCTCGACTCGGATCTCGCCCGAACCGGGCCGAGCGTCGTCGACCACGTCGTCACCCACTGAAGTCGCGACCATGCACTGGGCAGACAGGGTTCCGCATCGACCTCAGGCCAGGGATGCTGCGGCCCAGCTGTTTCGGTGCCAGTGTCGGTGCGGACGGCCACCATGAACCTGGTGTGCCCGAAATACGATGCACGACAGGGAAACTGGTGCAGGGAGGGTCTGTGATAGTCGACCGCAGCGTGCATCGCCGCGCCTACGAGTTGTGGACCGACGAACGCAACATCGAACTGGTCGAGCTGCTGCGTACCGGGATGCCGGTCGAGCAGATCGCCGCACGCGCCGGTCGCAGCGTCGCCGCGATCCGGGGACAGTGCCGCAAGCTTCTTCCGCCGCACGTCCGCGTTAGCGATTCCACCGCGGTGCCGACGCTGCGGACGCTGCTGGGGTCACCGGATTTCGACTGGCGGGAGTCACTGCGCGAGCGGCACCGCCGCGCTCGCAGCCTCTACTGGGACACCGAGATGACCATCCAGTTACGCCAGGCATGGACTGACGCCCGGCCGCTGCCGGAGATCCGCGAGGAATTCGACGCCTCCGAGATCGAGGTCGCCCGGCAGCTGATGCGCCTGGACCTGACCGAGAACATGCGCGAGGTCGCCGATCACCTCGGCTGCGACCCGGCCGGGACGTTGGCCAGGCGCCTGCGTCTGGCCGCCGACCGCACCTCGGCCGCGGTGTGAGTTCTGGATCGTCGACGGGCCTACCACCGGTTCGCGCACCCGTTTCGGCGCCGCGGCTGCGGCATGTGTCGGTCCATGTCGACTGCGACACCGCCGACCTGGCATTGGCTGATGTCATGTTTGATCACATGACCCGCGGTGGGAGCGTCGACGAGATCACCGCCACGATCGCCGAACGCATGCCGAGAGAGCACGCGAGGGCGCCCCGGACGCGCTGCAGGTCGCTGACCGGTTCCATCTGTGGCAGAACCTCGGCCAAGCGGTGACTGTACTGCAACATGTTTCACAACGACCCCGGTCGGTCAAATTTATCAAAAAACATTGGCATGCAAAACTATTCGTGGTCCACTAATTCGGTCACGCCCTCGAGTAGTCACGAGCCTGGGTGCGGCGAACTCTCGGTAACAGCCCCGCCTTCGTCTTTGCAGCTGATCACAGGCGGGGCTGTTACGCAAGGTGCCTGGCTTCGATAGTCGCGGAGAGCCTCAGGCCGGCGGGTCCGTGAAGCATCGAGTGGATACTGGAGAAATCGAACGTGAAGATACTTTCCGTCGCAGCTGGGATCGCTGCAGCAACCCTCACTGCACTGGCGCCTATTGGCACTGCGGCTTCCGGCGAGCTCGCGATCATCAACCGCATTGCGTACGAGGATAGGTTCGGTGACCTCGACCGGTGCATTAAGGTCGGCCCGATGGAGATCACTGTAGAAAATCACACCCGCAACCGCACCGCTTACATCCATGAATCCGATAACTGCACCGGCGCCGCTGCGGGTAGCGTGGCACCGGGCGCCAAGGGCACCGCCTACGGCACCACCGTGGACTTCAAGAAGCCTTCCGGCAGCGGCAGCTTCCAGTAATAGAAAACCTCGGTGCTGGCAGCGCCGGGCACGCTCGGGATGACGGTAAGTATCGTGACGCACTGCGGCTGGTGCACGGATTTTTAACGACACCCGCGTTGGGCAGCTGGCTCGACGACCTCTCCACCTGAGCCGGGGGGCGGTGACTCGATCCGGCAAGAGAGCCTCACGACTTCTGTGTCGGTTCAGTGTCGTATTTCGTGGACGATGGCTTGGGTGCGGCTGTGTAGGACCTCGTGCAGCATGATGCGGGAGATTGCCATGTTCGACAGGTGTCCTTGCATGGTGATCACCGCGTGCGCGGCGGCGCGGCGGCATTCTTGGATCAGGTCGGCGAATGCGGGGGGGAGCAGTCCGCTTTGTGGTGCGGGTTCGTAGAATACGGCGGCCAGTTCGTAGCCCAGTGCTGTGGCTGCGGCCCGCAATCTCTCCTCATCCGAGTCGCGGTCGCAGTCGTTGGCGAGGTCGTCGCGTAGGTAGCCGTAGGCAAGAGGGCGTAGTGCGGTCATCGCAGAGCCCGGTTCTGCGTCGGCGGCCACCGCGGGTCCTCGCCTGCACCCGCGCGATCGGCCGGGCGGCTGGCGAGATTGCTCGTCGCGGGGTCTGTCTTCGAAGCCATGGTCTCCCCCTTCTCCTTTGTTGCGGCGAGGTGGTCGACGATGTCGATGGCCTTCGATCGCTGCATTTTGGTGTGGGTGAGTTCGGCGGCGCGCCCGGCTGGGCAAGCGGTGTCCGGGCTGGAGGTGGTGGTGCACACGGTGCAGTCGGCGACGGTCCCGGTGAGGTGGGCTCGGATGTTGCTGTCGTCGAGCGCAGCGACCAGACCGAAGAGACTGAACGGGTTTAAGGACATAAGGATCGGGTTTCTGGCTGGTGGGCGTCGTGGAGATTTACCCCGGCGCGGCCGACTTCGTTGTCGGCCTGCTGACGTCGTTGTCGATGCCGGGCTTGAGGTGAGCTGTTCACGGTCGGGCTGGCCGCTCCCACGTCCAGTTTTGATGTGAGCGCTCACTTCAATACTCTGCTACTTCAACACCGGCATGTCAACCCCAATGCGTAGAGGTATGGCTACTGCCCCGCGAACTCTTCTCCGTTGTCATCTGGATGCGTGCCCCGCACCGGGAACGCCGTGGTGAGGGGTCTGGGGTATGCCGCCGGCCGCAAGCGTCCACCTATCTGTGGTCGGAACTTGATCGGTGGTTGGAGAGGCGCTTTCTTTGGTAAGGCGGCCGACTTGGGCGGAGAGACTCGTGCAACGGTAAAACTTGTGCGAGGGTCTGATCCCGAAGCAGCCCCTCAGCGACTCTTCCGCGAGATGAAGACCATGAGCGAGCGGTACGATCGGCAAGGCCATAAGATAGCTGGATATTTCTCCGCATTTAGACCGTGTCTTACGTGGTTGTGATTCGTTCACGTTGTGCCGGAATCGGCTGTGCTGCATGATGTTCGACTCGTGGTCGATGAGTTGTCGAAACGTCTCGTCCCGGACGAGTTGTGGGCATTGGTCGAGCCGTTGCTTCCGCAGTTCACTGTGCGTCCGCAGGGTGGTGGTACCGCCCCGGTTGATGAGCGTGCGGTGTTCACCGCGGTGTTGTTCGTGCTGACCAGCGGCGTGGCGGATGCTGCCGCTCTCGTTCGGGTCACCGTGCTGACCGCGCATCGCCGGTTCAGTGTGTGGACCGAAGCCGGGCTGTGGCGGCGTCTGCACAACGCTGTCCTGGGTGAGCTGGGCGGCGCGGGCTTGATCGACTGGTCGAGAGCGGTGATCGACGCGGCGAGTGTGCGGGCGAAAAGGGGGGATCTTTAACCGGTCCGAGCCCGGTCGATCGCGGCAAGCCCGGCTCGAAGATTCACGTGCTGTCCGACCGCGCGGGATCGTTCTGTCGGTGGCTATATCGGCTGCCAACACCAACTACGCCGAAGCGCTGTGTCCACTGGTCAAAGCGATTCCTGCCATCCGATCGCGGCGCGGTCCGCGCCGACGCAAGCCCGGCAAGCTGCACGTGGACAAGGTATACGACACCGTCGAGCTGCGGCGATGGGTGCGAAACCGTGGGATCGGCGTCCGCATCGCTGGCAAGGGTATCGAATCCTCCGAGCGCCTCGGCCGCCACCGGCGGGTGATCGAGCGCACGATTTCCTGGCCGGGCGGCTACCACCGGCTCAACCTCCGCTACGACCGCAAGGCCACCCACTTCCTCGCCTCCCTCACCCTCGCCGCGGCACTGACCTGCTACAAGAAACTCACCAAATCAGCCACATGAGACATACTCTTAGCGGAGTTGAAGAAATAGGCACAGGGGCCGCATGGGAGGGAGAATCGAAATGGGCATATTGGTGATGACGTAGGTAATGGATGAAGATATTTTGCGAGAAGATCCCATATTTCTCGCGGAGTACGTGCGGGATGAGATATCAGTAACCGGATCTGCAGATCGTCTCTCGATTAAATGCGAGCCGAAACGAGAGTTCTAGAAATCCATAAAGAATGCGTCAGAGGGAAGTCGACTTATGCTAGGCGATTGATTAGACGACTCATGCTAGGCGATTGATTAGATGAGTGCCGCTTATCCAGGATGGGATCCTACTTCCTCGATAGTCATATGCGAAGATTGCGACAATGCCTACACTGACGCATTGCGCGGTTGTGGTTGGCTGTAAATTGCATTTTTCGGATATTCGGTGCCGCTGGATTATGTCACGGAGTAGTGAGGGCGGGCGTTTTGAAAAAGCGTGACCACCGCTACCGCATGTGCAATCGCGGAGGGTGGGTCGGTTCAGCGGCCAACGATACGTGCCAGCCCGGGAGGGGGAAATTATTCTTTCCTATGCCGTATAATAAAAGTCGACACCCTCGGGCGCCACGGAAGTAAATTTCTTTCAATGTCAGCGGCTCTCGATGAGAGCATGGTTCATTTCATGGGTCACATTATTGCCGACGGGTCACGACCGCCGCACTCAGCACTCGGTGACGTTTATGCTGTCGTTCGAGAAGGTCACCGTAATCAGCGGTACCGCGTTGTGCTGTGGGACGGCGAGGGGAATGCTGTCATCTACAACACTGGCGGCTGGCTTGACATTGCTTCCCGGTGTGAGGGATTCGTACGGCTGGAAGGGTGTCCATCCCAAGCGGCTGACTGAGACCCAGCCGCTTCAGACTTGCGGCGAGACGTGCAGTACCGCTGTCCTCGCTGTCGCAATCTGGCGCAAGTCGCTATCGGGCGCGCGTTGGCTGCTGGCGCACAAAGAAGAAGCTGAGCGCCATCTAAATCACTCGCTAGGTAGCCAGCCGCCTCCACATCGGCGTCACCAACGTCACGGCCTCATACAACTAGCTCCTGGCACGACGCAGCATCACCAACCCTGCCGAGATTGCCTAATACATCTGCTACGGACCGCGCCGGTCCACGCTCGCGGACTTGGCGTGGACCGTAGGGGCACGGCGGCGGATCGAAGAGTGTTTCCAGCAGGCCAAGGGCGAAGTCGGCCTGGGCCACCATCAGGTCCGCAGCTGGCGGACGTAGTACGCCCACGTCACCCTGTCCATGGTCGCCCTGGCCTGGCTCGCCGGTACGGAAGCCGTTGCTGCAAAGGGAAAACGGCGACAGCGATCAACACATGATCATAACGACACGCAGACCGCGGCCGAACCCGGCGCGGCCCGGTGGATACCCGGACACGCCGTGGTGACCGACGAAATCCGCACATCTCGTTCCGGAAGGGGGATCGGGGGCCGCCCCGATCCCCCTTCAAGATCAAACCCCGTGGAACGGGTCAGGTCCTAGATCGAACTTCGGGTATCTCCATCGTCGGTGGCCAATGCTGAGCGGGGGTCGGGAGCAGGAATCCCCTCGATGTTTGTCAAGCTGGGATAGGTTTGTCGCTGGTGGCGTTGAGGTGGCGGTAGGTCTGGCGGGCGAGGTGGCGCTTGAGGCAGCGTCGGATCTCTTTGGTGGTTCGGGCTTCGGCGCGGCTGCGTTCGACGTATCCGCGCGTGGTGGGGTCGTGGATCATGCGGGTGATCGTGGCCATGTGGAGGGCACGGTTCAACCGCCGGTCTCCATCGCGGTTGAGGCGATGACCGACGGTGTTGCCCGACGACGCGGGGATGGGGTTGACCCCGGCCAGGCAGGCGAACGCAGCTTCGGAACGAATCCTGCCGTGGTGTGACCAGGCGATCAGGCAGGCGGCCGCGGTAACGGGTCCGATTGCGGTCTTCTCGAGCAGGCCGGCGGCTGGGGTGGCGCGTAGGAGGGTGGCGATTGTCTTTTGTTGGCAGTGAGTTCGTCGTCGAGTGCCACGACGCGGTCGGCCAGGCGCGTGGCCTCGGCTCGAGCGGTTGCCCGGGCCAGTGGCTCTTGTCGGGGGCGCCAGCGGGAGATCTCGAGTATCTGCTTGCTGCGCAGTGGGCGACGAGCGTCGATGCCGAGATCGATCGCACGCATCAGCGCTGTCAGCGCGTTGACGGTCGCGGTGCGTTCACCGGTCATGTGGTCTCGAGCTGTCACCAGGACACGCAGCGCGGCTCGTTCGCCCTCGTCGGAGCGTGGGTGAAGCAGCTGGGTTTCCTCCAGAGGCGGTGCGACTTCGGCGATGCGGCGGGCATCGAGCGGATCGGACTTCCCGACTCCGCGGTGGACACGGGCGTTCATCTGCGGCGCTTCGACGACCTGGTAACCGGACTCGGCTGTGGCGCCAGCGAGTTGGGCGCCGTATGTCGCCACGCCCTCGACGACCCATAGGGCAGCAAGGTCCCCGCCGGTGCGTCGCGTGGCCCATGCGATCGCGCGGGCCATACCCGCCCTGGTCGTGGGGAACTCGGCCGAGTCGATGGGCTGCCCGGTAGCAGCCACGATCGCGAGAGCGTAGTTGCGTGCGTGGGTGTCCACGCCGATGACGGAGGGGTGATTGTGCGCGACGATGGTCACGTCGGCTACCTTCCTTGCAGCAACAGCGGTCCGGCCGCGCGCGGCCGACGCCGTTCTGGGAAGAGGTCACTCCGGTTCAGCACTGTGATGGGCCACGATCCGCAGGTCGGGCAATCTCCTGATCAGGAAACCGAAGTGGGACAGGACGGCTTCGGCCGCTGCGACTCCGCAACGGACATGTCCAACCGAAGGACACCTGCGAGGGCCAGTAATTGTATAAGTCGAGCCGGGCCGCCTACCCTGGTCGGCCAGTCCCAGACCAGCCACCCGAAGACTCACAGTGATTGTAGTGGATGTTCCAGATTCCGAGTGCGTCGGTCCGTTGGGTTTCGCTGGTCCATTCGTGGGCGCCAGGATCCGGTGGTAGCGCACGACCTTGCCGTTGCGCCGCGGCGTGTAGAGGGTGATGCGTTGGTGGCGAACTCCGAGTAGGACTTTCGCGAAGTCGGTCGCCCGGTAGCAGGCGCCGTCATCGGTGACGATCCGCTGGATGTGGCTGATGCCGTGGACGGCGAAGAACGCTCGCGCCACGTCACGACCACGCAACAGTTAGCTGCGGTGTTTCCGCCCCACTCGATCCTTCGTCCGCTTGGGAATCCCGACGAAATGGCCGGTTGAATTCTTTGGTCTAGGCTATAGAAGTTTTTCCTACGAAGTGTGGAAGTGTGCGGTGTCGGTCGTTGGGCGGCGTGGTAGGGCTGGGTGTGTCGGGTGAGTGAGCGGTGTGTGGTGGTGGTCGGTCTCTACG
>NZ_JBSGCA010000101.1:0-10140 GCF_053601535.1 Nocardia sp. NPDC004718 | reverse complement strand
GCGACAGGTGTTTGCCGAGCGACCCCGACCGCAGCCTCGAAGATCATGGCTGCAGACCACGAACTCCGGCCCCGATTCAACAAGTTGGCGTTTGCCGGCCTGATCGAGTTCGTCGTACATCGCCCGGGCCAGCTGCACCTGCCGCGGCCCGAGCTTGGGTTTCTGCCCACCGGTGCGACCTCGAGCGCGGGCGGCGGCCAGCCCGTCGCGGGTGCGCTCCGACATCAAGGCGTGCTCGAATTCGGCGATCGCGCCGAGGATCTGGAAGAATATTCGCCCCACTGCGGTGGAGGTGTCGATGCCCTGGTCCAGGACCACCAGGTCCACTCCACGTGCCTGGAGGGTGTTGGACAGCTCGGTCAGGTGCTCGAGCGAGCGGCCGAGCCGGTCCAGCTTGGTGACCACCAGCTGATCACCGGCACGGTTGGCCGACAGCAGCGCCTTGCCCAGCTCAGGCCGGGTCGCGAGCTTCCCGGACGCCTTGTCCACGAGGATCGTCTCGCAGCCGGCCGCGGTGAGCGCGTCGTGTTGTGCTTCGGGGTGCTGATCGCGCGTCGAGACGCGCCCGTAGCCGATTCGCATGACCCGGGAATGTATCGCCAACCCCCGACAGGTTGACACTGCCGCGCACACGGCAACCTTTACAGATGTGCCCTGCGGAAACGCGCTGCGCCCCAGCGTGTCTCGTGAACGTTCGTTACTGACCCGCAACAGTGCGCGCGACCAAACGCATGGTGATCTTCAGCGGTGTGGATGCGGTTGCGCGAGAAGCTGTCGCAGGTCTTGGTATGTAGTGGTGATGGGTTCAGAGCCGGGGGAGAGACGGCGACTGTATTCCAGGCGTATCGAGAGCGTGTGGCGGGCGTGGTAGATCCGGCGGCGCCATCGGGCTTCGGGGCTATCGTCGAGGCGGCCGTAGGCATCCCAGAATGCGTCTCGCTGGGTGCCTGGTTTGCGGAGTGCCATGAAGATCGGCCAGTCGGCTTCGGGGTCGCCCCACCAGGTTCGGTCGTTGTCGACGATGCCGGTGATGGTCGGCCGGTCAGCGGACTCGGCGAGGATCAGGTTCACGATCCACAGGTCGCCGTGCAGCAACCGCGGCGTGCGTATGCCGTCGAGCACGTCGCGGTGGCGGTCGAGCATACCGATCACCTGCTGGGCGTCGGCGGCATCCAGTCCGGCATCGGTCAGATCGGCGACCGCGCATTCGAACCAAGCGATCAGCGCCTCGCTCCAGGTCGGGTAGTGCGGGCCAGCGACTCGTCCGAATCCCGGCCCGGACACCTCGTGTATCAATCTTGCCCACGCTCCGATCTGCTGGAAGAACCCGGGTAGCTGGGCAGCGGGATAGTTCCTCATTCCCGCTGGTGCCGGAATGCCATCGAGCTGTGTCTGGAACATGAAGTCGCGTCCGATGACGGCGTGGGTGAAGTCGATGCCGAGGATCTGTGGCATCAGTGGGGCGATCGGTGCGAGGTAGGGGATGGTGGAGTGCTCGTTGCGCATCAGTTCCGGTTCGATGCGGTGCTGGCGTCTCGGCTCGGGAGCGATGCGCAGGATCACCGGACGATCGGCTCCGATGTCGACTCGGAAAGTATTGTTGTACATGCCGTCGGCCAGCTCGACCACCGAGGTGATCTGGGTACCGGCACCGAAGATCCGGGTTGCCATCGCCTGCAACTCGCGCTCGGTCGGTGGTTGCTGGAACGCGCCCGTATTTCGTTCGATCGGTCGATACAGCATCGACTCTTCACTCTAGGCGACGGCCAGTAAGAGCATCCCCGCCACCTCTCGGGCCGGGCCACGGAGGATCCATCGGCGCCATCTGGCGGCGCGGAATCACCACCACTTATCACCGCGAGTCACAACCCTGTCGTCAATCGGGAATGGATCGCATTGGATCGGGTGCACCGTTCCCGCATGATTCGAGGGGGCGGGAGGCCCTCTCGTGAGTATGTCGTCAAAGGGTCATTTGACGACATCAACGGACGTGGCTCCCGGCGGACCAGGCCCGATGCGCATCGGTGAGGGGAGTCCGTCTATTCGCACGCCCATGGTGCGGATCACCGCGTAGACGTCGTTATCGCACATCGGGCACAGCCGGGTGGCGTACTCGTGGTCGTGGGCAGGAAGTCGGTGGGGATGCCGAGCTCGACCAGGAAGTCGCGTTCGCGCTCGAAGTGCTCGAGCGTCCGTATCGAGAGCGTCGCCAGCGCGAGCAGCTGCTGCGCGGTGGCCGGATCGAAGCGAGCGCGGTCGATCGCCGCAGTCACCTCGGTGATCGCCTGCCTCCACACGCTCACCAGCGGTGTCGGTCTGTCGCCCTCGTAGACCGGAGCATGCGGTGGGGTCACCACCGCCGAAGCGAAATCGCCTTCGGCGGTGATCCTCCGTGCCACGACGAGTTCGAGGGCGACCGCCGCGGCGTGCCGCATCGCTTCCTGCATCGGCGGGTCCATCAGGTCGTAGGGTTTCCATACGATCAGCCCGCCGCGTGGCCCGCGGCCGGTGGTCTGCCAGATCAGTTCGAGCCGCTCTCGGGTGTCTTGTCGGCGGCCGAGCATGCTGACCTCGTCGATCAGGGTCCGTAGCAGGCGCATCCACACCGCGACGTCGATCGTTCGGCCCGGCAACCGCACTCGGCCGGTGGTCAGGCCCTGGATAGGTGTACCGGTCCAGGCTCGCCAGTGGGTCGGGAACCGGGACCGGTTGCGGGCGTTTGTGTTCGGGCAGGTGCAGGTTTCCAGGTCTCGGTGGCGTTGATGAGCAGGCATCGGTGCTCGGCGCACCCGCTCACCAGCGGCAGTCTCCAGGCCAGCGCTCGTGGCCGGTCCGGGTCGGTGTAGCAGACCGGGCAGTGCCGCAGCCGGAATTGCGGGCCCGGCAGCCAAGTCCCGCGCCAGTGCCGGTCGTTCACGTGGTTGCGTCCGGCCTCACCGGGCCGCAGCAGCACCGAGTTCTCCCGCACGTAGGTGTCGAACACCTCCTGCGCATCGGACTCACGCCCCGCATACTTGTCCAGCAGTGAGCCCGCCCAGCCGCCCAACGTCATCGTCCGCAGAAGCGCCGGCTCGACCCCGGTCCTCTCGGCCAGGGCTTTCACCAGCGGTTCGGGGACCTCCCACCAGTCGTTGTCGACCATGTGCGCGGGCATCTCGGGCCCGAGCGAGGCCAGCAGAGTTTTGACCGGCATCCGGTAGATCCTGGCCAGCCGCTCCAGCCAGGACGATAGCGACTCCAGCAGATCCGGCTGCGGATGCAGCGGCCAGCGCGGTGGTGCGCTCACGCCAGGTCTCGTTCGAACATCCGGCGGCGTTCGGTCGGTCCGACGTAGGGCGCCAGCACCAGGGTCTTCTGGTTGATCGCTTCCTCTCCGGACTCGATCGCCGCGATCGCGGCGTCGGTCAGCAGTGTGGTCAGCTCGCCGATGGTGCCCTCGCTGCGGGTCAGCAGGTAGGTGGCCATTTCCACGGTCGCGATCGGCGATGACCGGCGCACCGGGAACGCGGCGGCGAAGCTGGCCAACAGCGCATACCCTTGGGCGTCGGGTTGCCAGCGGGGAAGGATGAACGGGGCGAACCGGTTCTCCAGCTGCGGATCCGAGCGGAGCGCCAGGTAGGCGTCGTTAGTGCCGACCCCCACCAGCGGGATCCGCAGCTCGTTGCCGAGGAACCGCAACAGGTTCAGAAACTCCCGCCGGACCGTGCCGCTGCGGCCCGCCAGGACATTGTGCAGTTCGTCGATCACGAGTACCCGATCGTTCACCAGCGCCCCGAGTGGCCGAGCCCGACCGTATCACCGCATTCACGCCGGGGGAGACCTTCACCAGACACGGCACCGCAGGCCCAGCCCTGGCGTCACGACCGAACCTGCGGCGTTACGGCCAGTGCCCGAACTCGATGCTTCAGACCCCGACCTCACCCAGCAGCCTCCCACGCCACCCTGACATGTCAAGTGGCCACCGCGGGCCGATTCCTCGTATACGGGTCCTACGGAGTGGGCGATCGCGGGTTCCCAACTTTGACTCAGGCTCTGTGCGTGGCCTGCCAGGTGGGGTTGGTGAGGTAGGCGGCGAGGGTGGATTCGAACGCGTCGGTGTCGGCGTCGTCGTCCTCGTACGGGGGCGGTGTGTCGGGGCTCGGGTTCGCGTGGGCTGTGTTGGTCAGGTCGGCCTGGCCGCGGGAAGCTCGTGCGTGATCGGCTTGGAGAGTGTCGGGGTGTGTCGGCATGAGAGATCTGGGGTTGGCTCCGCTGCGTGGCGGTATCCCTCATCTACTGGCACACTCGTTGGAGGGGGTTGCCCATGAGGGTGTGCTTCCCCCGTTTTCTCGGAGACTGTGATGTTCCCCCGGTTTCGTGGAGGCGAGATGCTGCACTTCAGGCCACGGGTTGGATGGACCGGTCTCAGCGACCGCCTGCGGGCGAGTGGGACGAACGCCGGAGCCAGAGGGTGGGCGACGAATCGCGGGTCCGCGTCGAGCGGCAGGATCGGTTCCCGGCCGGCGAGCCGGGCGCGCAGGGAACGCGGCAGTTGAAGCATCGTGGGCGCGAGGAATGAGAACACCTCGTTGTCCGGCAGTTCAGTGAACGCCAGTCGCCGACGTAGCCGGTCTGCCTCGTCAGGTTCTCCATGGCCTGCAATGCCAGCGACTCGGCATGCAGCGACGCCGTCGGGGAGGCCAGATGCCCGACATCGGATGCGGTCGGTATCGCGTCGGTCAGGTATGCCAGCATCACGCGTTCGCACGCCGCTGGACCTCTTCGGGATTCTCGGGAATATCGGGCACAACTTCGCTTTTCCGGTGGGTCAGGGTGCGAGACAGGCGGTGTGGCAACTTCTCATTGATTGCCGCGAGCGTGCCAGGCACGTTTGATCGCGGCCGACAATGGCCCGGACCGAGCCGTGGTCAGCCCTTGCTCGATAGCCCACGCACGGATCCCGGCGGTGCTCGAAGCCGAAAAGCCGTTGCTGTCGGAGGGGCTGTCGACTGCTGGAACGGTCATGGTGGTGAACAGGTCGGTCCCGGGTAGGTCGGCGGCGGTGACGGTGAGGAAGTCGCGTGAGTGCAGGGTGCGGCGTCGTTTGCGGTGCATCTTCTGCAATGTGGCCACCGCGGTGTCGAGGTAGTCGTGGGCTTCGACGTGCAGTTTGCGGGCTTCAGTGTGGCGCATGATGCGCCCGACCTGCTGGATGACCGGGGCTTGAACGCTATCGGCATCGCGAGGAAGACGGTGTCCAACACCGGCGCGTCGAAGCCCTGCCCGATCAGCTTGTCGATGGCCAGCAGCACGATCGGTTTTCCGTCGTTGCCGTCGCGCAGGGCGGCGAGCGTGTCGGCGCGTTCGCGGCGCCGCATCCCGCCATGCAGTTGCAGCGCGCTGATCTTATGGGCCCGCAGCACGTGGTCGAGAGCAGTGAGATGCTCTAGGCGGTTGGTGAGCGCCAGCACGGTCCGGCCACGGGTGACGGCGTCGACGATGTCGGCGGCGATCTGCGCGTTCCGTGCGGTGTCGCGGGCCAGCTGGTTGTAGATCTCGGCCATAGAAGCACCGTCGGTGCCACTCTCACCGGTAGTGAAGTCCGTGGTGTGCACGACGTGGTACCTTCGCGAAGGTGCTGGTGTCGATGAGTTCGTGCCGGATGGGGTCACATTGCATCGTGATGATGGAATCCATCTGGTCGGCCCGGTACGGAGTCGCCGACAGCCCGATCCAGCGTGGAATTCTTGCGCGGCCGATCGCTGCGGCCGGGGCCGGCGCGCCGACACAATGACACTCGTCGACCACAGCGAGCCCGTACCCGTCGAGGAGGTCCGCTGGTGCGCCGCGATGGGCGAGGGTCTGCAGCATGATCACATCAACGACGCGGTGCCGACGGTCCTTGCCCGACCCTGCTGAACCGACCGCGCCGTCGCCCAGGTCGAGGAACTCCGCAAGCCGCTCGCGCCACTGGGTCAACAGCTCTGCACGGTTCACGATCACCACGGTCGGGACCTGGTAGTGCGCAATCAGAGCGCAGGCCATAACGGTCTTCCCAGCACCAGGTGGGGCGACGAGTATCCCGTTGTCGTGGCCGGTCATGGCTTGCACTGCGCCGGTTTCGGTCTCGGTGAGAGTTCCGGTGAATGCAGCGCTGATCGGTGCGGGGGTGGGCATGTCGCCGGCGATGTCCAGGACACCGCCGGCCTGCGCGACAAGGGCGGCGGCTTCCTCGGCCACGCCGCGCGGCAGCTTGAGCCGATCGGGATCCGACGCGTCGAAACAACACACCATCCGCGGCGTGTTCCAGGTACTGAATCGCTGCGCCTGGCGCCGGTAGAACTCCGGATTATGCGACCAGCCCGGAGAACCAGCCCACCTCCCTCGCTGTCGACTGCTTCTATCACCAGATCAGCCAAGTGCGGCAACAACTTCTAAACAACATCACCCGAACACCCCCGACACCATTACCAAGCCTGACACTCCACCGACAACACGCCAACTCCCGGGATCACGAAGACTGCGCCAGAGCCCGAAGTCTGTGCCAGATCCAGTCTTCAGGAGTTACCGACAGCCCTCAACCGTAATGGAGGCAGGCGAGCCCACGACGACCCTTGAACATCTGCAACGCATGACCCACCCTGACCCATCAGGGCTCATCAGACCCCCGATACGCGACATGCGTGAACCGGTGATGTGCTCACCCGTCGGCGCGCCTTGGACTCCAGCTCCCGGCTGCCTTCCTCGTACGACATCTGGACCCGGGACGATGACACCTTCCAGGTGTCGTCCAGCCGTGCGAGGCCGACGGTGTAGTGGCATCCGATCACCCAGATCTGTTCGCCGGCGACCTCGGTGAGCAGGTGGGTGACCCGGGCATGGAACCGAGCCGTCGCCGTGATACGGGTACCCATCTCGACCACGATCGGACCGAGCAGATGCTGCGTGGCATCGAACCCCGGAAGGAATCCCCGCAGCCCGGCCAGGAAATCGGCGGTGCGCAGCGTCTCCGGGCCGCCCTCCTTGGATGGGTAATCGATATCGACGGGGTCCGCAGTGAGCGCGCTGATCGTGCCCCAGTCGTGCGCGTCCAATGCGTGAAAAATCCTGGTGACGGTTTCCGCGGCCGCCAACTTCTCGTGCTCCAGCGTCATGTCGTGTCCTCCACCGGCCATATCACCGGATTGGTAGTGGTTCCTATAATTCGAACCGCAGCCGAGGCGCCGCACCCTAGATCGCGGAGGCGACTTCAGGGCGTCTCTAGCTGTGTTCGCGACAGTGACGCTAAGGAGGCCATTCGTGGCTCACCAAACGGTTGGTTACGCCTCGACGGAGTTGCTCGACAGCTGCCAGAGGCCCGATGCCGCGCCCGACCCGGAGTGCCCGGTGGAGATCACCCTTGCCGCGTTACGTGGAAGATGGACCACCCTTGTCGTCCTCGAACTCCTCCACGGACCACACGGATTCAGCGACCTCGCGCGGGCGCTACCCAGCCTGTCGGACAAGGTCCTCACCGATCGGCTGACCCAGCTGACCAGGGCCGGAGTCATCGATCGGACCCGCAGACCCGGGTGGCCACCGCGGGTGTGCTATACGATCACCGAGCGCGGACGCGCGCTTGCTCCGGTGTTGCAAGCTCTGTGGGACTGGGGCTCAAGCGCCCGTGACCAACCATCGAATGCGGCGATCGAGCCTATTCGCGCCCGTAATAGCACAGCGTCTCGTAGGCGGTGAGCACCGCGAAGAAAACGCCGATCGGTGCGATGATAAGCGCGGTCATAGCGACGCGGTGTTGGACGTCGGAGCGGTCCTGTGCGACGAGGTCTTTGACGTTCCACTTGTGGTCGCCGTAGAACTGCTCGGGTGCGGATCCGACCCTGGCTGCGGAAACCGCCGCCGCGCCCTGGACGCCGAGGTTAGCACCGCGACCGCCGCCGAGCTGACCGGCACGGTTGGTTCCGATCTGCCGCAATGGTGCCACCCACGGCACGATCTGCCCCCGCTCTCGAAGCACGGAGTCATCAGCACCCCGCGATGGTCCCGCCGCTCGCACGGTGGATGTGCCAGATCGGGCTGCACCTGAGCAATGCTCAGGACTTGTGGATCAGTTCCGGGAGGGGCACGCGGAGGGCGTACCTTCCCGAATGATCCTTTGATGGTCACCGAGTAGGCCGGCATTGCGAGTGCCGGCCGGGAAGGTACGCCCGTGCTCACCGTAGTGAATGACGACGCCGCCACGCGAGACGGCTCTCTGATCGACGAGATCGTCCGCGAGGGCGCACGCCGGATGCTGGCCGCGGCGCTGGAGGCGGAAGTCAACCAGTACATAGCCGAGTTGGCTGCCGAGCGAGACGAGCGTGGGCACCGCATGGTGGTCCGCAACGGCCATCACCGGCCTCGGACCGTGGGCACCGCGGCCGGGCCGGTCGAGGTCACCGCGCCCCGGGTGAACGACCGCCGGGTGGACGCGGCGACCGGCGATCGGAAGCAGTTCTCCTCGAAGATTCTGGCCCCGTGGTGTCGCAAGTCGCCGAAGATCTCCGAGGTGCTGCCCCTGCTCTACCTGCACGGACTGTCGTCGGGGGACTTCGTGCCCGCGCTGGAGCAGTTCCTCGGCTCGGCGGCTGGTCTGTCGGCGGCGACCGTGACCCGGCTGACCAGGCAGTGGCGGGACGACCACGCCGCCTTCCAGGACCGGGACCTGTCGGAGCGCGACTTCGTCTACGTGTGGGCTGACGGCGTGCACCCCAAAGTCCGGCTCGGCCAGGCGCACAGCTGTGTGCTGGTCCTGCTCGGGGTGCGCCTTGACGGCACCAAGGAGTTGATCGCGCTCGCCGAGGGCCTGCGGGAGTCCACCGAGTCGTGGGCCGACCTGCTGCGCGACTGCCGCCGCCGGGGCATGCGCGACCCGAAGCTGGTGGTCGGTGACGGAGCAATGGGCCTGTGGAAAGCGCTGGCCGAGGTGTTTCCCTCCGCACGGCACCAAAGGTGCTGGGTTCACAAGGCGCGCAACGTCTCGAACGTGCTTCCGAAATCCGCACAGCCTGGCGCGACGAAGGCGATGCAGGAGATCTACAACGCCGAGGACCGCGCTCATGCCGAGCGAGCGATCGAGGCGTTCGCGAAGACCTACAACGCGAAGTGGCCCAAGGCCGTCGCGAAGATCACCGACGACCGGGACGAGCTGCTGGCGTTCTACGACTTCCCGGCCGAGCACTGGATCCATCTGCGTACCACCAATCCCATCGAGTCGACGTTCTCGTCGGTCAAGTTGCGGACCAAGGTCACGCGCGGCGCGGGCAGCCCGGCTGCAGCCCTTGCCATGGTGTTCAAGCTTGTCGAGTCTGCCCAGGACCGCTGGCGCGCGATCAAAGGCGCCCACCTGGTCCCCCTGGTCCGCGCCGGCGCCAGATTCGAGAACGGCGTCCTGGTCGAGCGGCAGGAACAGGCCGCATGAACCACCAGAACACCCCCCAGGAGGAGCCGGCCGAGCACCTCCGCTTCTGGGCCTACCTGAGGATGCTGGAGCAGGTCACCGATGCCGACGAGGCTGGCATGGTCAGCGAAGTCCTCACCGACTCCGACCAGAACGTGGCCCAGTCCGCGGTCCTGCGGCACCTTGACCGCCGAGCCGATGAACTCCACCCCCAGCCTGCCTACGAGCCTTGGGCCGAGATGATGACGCGGGCCACAATCCGCTACCCGTTGCTGACCCAGCGCCTGCGAGAGTGGTCCCTCTTCCGAGCCGTCATGCTGGGGCAGCCTTGGCATCCGGACGCCCTGCTCGAATCATCCAACTGGCTCCAGCTCAAAACTGCCGAAGCATCGGACACCGCCGCCCTCGACATCCTCGCACACAGCGGTCGCACCAAGCGGATCCGCAACACCGCCAGAACCAACATTCAGCAGCACCACTCGCCGTGAGTCGCAGCTCAACTCACCCACAAGTCTTGACTATTCCTCGCTGCACCTTGGATTCCGGACATAGCCGCCCGAGGCTGGCCGCCCGCCGGGTTTACGGCAGCGCGCCGCGCGCCGGCAAGGCGCCCAACCCCGGGCCGCGCTGCCGATAGTGGAGCTTGCCGGTCGACAGATCCAGAGCGCCGAGCAGGTGCCGCACGCCCTGGGTGCGCCGGTAGGTCGCCGGCAACCGTTTCGGAC
>NZ_JBSGCA010000100.1:0-10286 GCF_053601535.1 Nocardia sp. NPDC004718 | reverse complement strand
CGTAGAGACCGACCACCACCACACACCGCTCACTCACCCGACACACCCAGCCCTACCACGCCGCCCAACGACCGACACCGCACACTTCCACACTTTCGATACGACCGTCCGATTTCGGGTAGTCGGTCGATACAGTCCACCACACCGCAGGGCCCGGTCCGTGGAGAACGACCGAGCCCGCGGCGTTTCGACCAGTGCCCGAGCGGCGGCCCAGACCCCGGCCTCACCCACGACACTGCCACTACACGGGGGAATGTCAAGAGCCGCTGTGCGGCGCGGAGACTCCCGAAACTGTCCCCACGCCAACACCGCGCGAACGGGCTCTCGCTTTCGTATCCGAAACCGGAACCACCACCGAGCAGGCCGACTTGTTGGGGTTCCGGACTGGTAGGCTCTCGTAATCAACTGTCGCGAGTAGGTGTCCAGCCTGTCGGTTTCCGGGTGCGGGGGCCATTGGCGTAGCGGCCCCAGGTCGCGGCGGTCTGGGCGGCGGCGCGGGTGGTCGTGTGGTGGTGGTAGCCGAGTGCTTCGGCGACCACCGGGGCGGGCAGTTCGAGGATGTGCTGATGCAGTGTGCCGACCCGGCCCGGCCGGGTTGGAACGCCGAGGGCGTTGATCAGGTCGCTGAGGGTCCTGGGGTGCATCGGCTGGCCGGCTCGGCGGCCGGGAAACAACCAGCGGGAGTCGTGGTTGGTGGCGGTTTTCATGTTGGTGCGCTGGTCGGTCCAGGTCAGCAGCAACTCGGCGACCGGTCCGGGGACCGGTGATGGTGGTTCGCCGAGGTTCAGCAGCACCTGACCGTCGATGTCGAGGACGTCGCCGATGGTGAGCCGGACGATGCGGCTGACGGGCTGGGCGTAGAGCAGCACGATCGCCCCCGCGACGCGGGACCCCAACGGCGGGCTCGGGTCCGTGAGCACGCGACCGAGGAGCTCGATGCGTTGATTCGGGGGCATGGGGGTGGCCGGGCCGATCACGACGGTAGGCAGCGTGAACCGGCGGGTGAGATTGTTGGTGATGCACCAGTGCAGAAATCCTAGGATGCCGGTGCGGGCGTGGGCGTTGTGTTCGACATGCCAGACGTCGATGTCGGCTTGGCCGCAGCCGGCCAGGGTGAAGTCGCGCTGAGAGAGCCAGCTGAGGAACTGCGTCGCCTGGCTGATCTGGTTGACGAACCCCCGGTAGCCTCCGACGGTGAGAGGTTTCCGGTCGGCGCGTGCTCGTAGTCGTGGCTGGACATCCCAGGCGGCGAACCTCCTGATCAGGCGGGCGTGTTCCGGATCGGTGATGGTGGCGATGTGCTGGGTAAGCCAGCGTTCGAACGCGCAGATCTACTTGTCGACCTGGGGCAGGATCCCGCTGGCCATCAGCAGCTCCTCCAGGTGAGCGGCGGCGCTCGCAGGAGCAGCTGATGCTATAGATGCACTCGGCAAGCTGACCTCGACACCTACTTCGAGACACCGCCTAGCTGAGTTCGGTATGGGTTAGAGCCAGTACGGTGGCTGTCGTGCTGGATCGTCGAGTACCGCGTCGATTCGTTGGTCGGTCACGATTAGATCTATCGCTTCGGGGTCGGCTCCGATGGAGGCGAAGTGGGAATCGACATCGTTGGTGAGGCACCAGGTGTGGTCTGCCGGCCAGATAAACGCGGGATCCGGGCAGTCGCCGTAGGGCCACTGCGCGGGGTTGTCGCTGTTCCAGTCTGCGTAGTCCGCCAGTGTGCCGCGGAACAGCCAGTAGTCGCGGTGAGGGATGCGGAAGTTGGGTGGTGACTCGATAGCGGTGGTCGACCATCCGTTCCACAAACAGAAGTAACACTGGCCCGGCGTGGCCGTGTATCGGGACAAGATCTCCAGCGCTGCGCCGACCTCGTCTTTCTCCGGCAATCCGTGCGGTTCGAAGTCGACGTCGCTGGTCTTCTGTCCGGGAAAGCTCGGATCGGGGATAAACCTCACCCGGGCATAACCGGGATATCCCGTTGGGCCGCGAGTCACGAGCCGATGCCACGGAAGGCGCTGCTCGACGAGCCAGTCGGCGGCCGACGCATCGTCACACAGTTCGTAACTCACCCGGACATTGTGCCGGGAGAGCGGGCCGGCTTTCGCTGCGCGGTACAGTTTATGTGCTCTGGCCCCGATAGGGTGGGCAACGGCAGCCCTGTGGTCAGGTCGATTGCCGCGCCCGGCGTGAGTGCTTCGCGGCGCACGCGGAGAGGAGGGGAGGCTGCGCACATTCCACGAGTGGGTCCTTGAGGCCCAGTGGCTGAATCTTCGGCGCACTGTCGCATCGCGGCTCCACGAGCTCAGTACCGGTCTCAATGATTCCATCTATCACCGAACCAGCCAGCAGGTGCGTGATGTTCTGGCTGAGGTCGATGCCGCAGACCATGCCGGACGTCAGTTCCGCGATGGCGGCAAGATTCCGGACGTCTCCCTGCCTCACCAATCGAGCGGGATTACGGTGCCGACGCACCCAAAACAATTGCATACGTACTGGTCCAACCTGTCACCCGAGGCTAGGGACGAGCTGTATCGTGCTGATCCGTTCCTAGGCAACCGCAACGGGATCCCACAGATCGATCGTGATCACTACAACCGGCGGACCCTCACCATGTTGGAGGACCGGGCCGAACGGGAATTCGATATCGACGCTATGGACCACTACTCGGAGATCGCCCGGGCCCTAGATGCGCCGAGCGGCTCGCCGCGCCGCTATCTGTCGCTACTCGACGACCAGTTCCGGACGGCGATCGCCGTCGGTAATCCGGACACCGCCAAATATGTCGTAACTCTACCGATGGTTGCGGGGCGAAAAACCGACGGAGTACCCTTTCTTGTCGAATATGGCGGCAATCTGTGCGATGGTGCTCGCAGTGTTGCTCCGGATGGCGAAACCTCGGCTATCGCGTGGATCGGGTACAAGCCACCTGAAGGCGTCATTGCCAGCATCGATAGTCGCTATGCACGTGAAGGTGCGCCGCTGTTGCGCGACTACCAGGAAGGGCTGCGGGCGACGCACGAGGGAACTGCCTCCCTCAACACCGTCGTCGGCTACTCTTACGGTGCCGTTACCGCTGGCCATGCGGCTATGCAGCCACTGTACGCCGACCAAGTCGCTTTCATGGGCAGCTTCGGCACCGGGGTCGAGCGAGCGACAGATCTTCGCCTGGTCGGTGTCGATCCCGCCGATATCGACCGGCACGTTTTTTCCACTGTCGCCGAACATGATTCGATCCTTCTGATGCCCTCGACGCACGGTCCGGCGCCGACCAGCCCAGACTTCGGCGGCACCTCGTTCCACACCGACTCCACCCGCGGCGTCGCGGCGAAGGGCGACACGGACCCATGGGGGTCACAAGGCTGGAACCCTGACAATCACATGTCCTATTTCGATCGCGGTACGCAATCACTGAGGAACCTAGCCATGATCGTCACCGGCAACTGGCCCCCGAAGCCCTGAACCCTTTAGAATTCAGTTCAGAATTAGGTCTCGGAGACAGATGACCGAGCAGGTGAGGCTGAGTAGGGCGTAGTGGATGTCGGCGCGGCGTTCGCAGCGAGTCCTGAGGCGTTTGAACGCGTACAGCCACGCGAAGGTCCGTTCTACCGGCCAGCCGACAGTGCCGAGTCCGGAACCGTGGTGGTGCCGCGGCAGGCGATGACTGGTGTGATGCCGCGAGCGCGGCCCAGCCTACGGTATTTGTCGTGGTCGTAGCCGCGGTCGGCGTGAAGCCATCAGGGACGCCGCCAGGGGCGGCCGACCCGCCCACCGATGACGGGCAGAGCGTCCAGCAGCGGGATGAGCTGGGTGACGTCGTTGCGGTTTCCGCCGGTCAGTGTGACGGCCGGGGGTGTTCCGGCAGCGTCGATGATCAAATAGTGTTTGGAGCCGGGCTTGCCCCGGTCGACCGGGCTGGGGCCGGTGTGGTCCCCCCCTTTGAGGGCGCGCAGACAGCTCCAGCTGCCCGGCGGCAAGCAGTTCGCTCAGCGGCTGTTCATGCAGCCGCTGCCACACGCCCGCTTCGTGCCATTCGGCCAGCCGCCGTCAGCAGGTCGCGCCGGGGGCACCGAACAGTCCGCTCGGCAGCTGATTCCAGCCGATACGGGTGCGGGCCACGAACAGGATGCCTTTCAACGCCGCTCGGTCGCTGGTCCGCCGACGGCCGAGATGCCGAAACGGCCGCTGCCGCGCCGGAATCAATGGCTCCAGCCTCGTCCGCAACGCATCGGTCACCACTTGATCGATCAACCACAGCGGGAGTCTCAAAGACGTTGCACAGCAAACCAAACCGACACCCCAACTTATTCTGAACTGAGTTCTTGGCGCCGGTTTTCGTTCAAATGTTCCTCAACCCCTAACGCGACTTGTCGTCACTGGACCCTATGGGCTGGTTCCGACGACGACGCGAGCCTGGCCGACCTCGCCGAGGAATCCAGCGCCGGCCGCTCCACCATCCACTTCATCATCAGCGAGGCAAGCAAAACAGCAGTTAACGCAAGACTATAGACCTTAATCTTGATCCACCGAATTGCTTTGCTGCTTCGGGTGGACTTGAAATCGCGAAACCGGGTGCGGCCTGGAAGATTCGGGTTTGCCAAGCGATCGTTTCGAGTCGATTCGAGGGGCATCTCGGAGATGCAACTTTGTTGGGGCGAGCCGCTGGTCTCGATCTCCCCGCTACAGGAGAAGGAGATAGAGGCTGAAGGGGGTGGCCGTCAACACGGTAGTTGCGGTTATTGCGATTAGTGCGATCGCAGCGGGTAACGGCTTCGGCGGATCGACAGACGGGAGCAGCGTTGGTCGACGGCGATGTCGGCGGCGGCAAGCCCACCTTTTCCGCGAAGATCCACTATCGTTGCGCTGGAGGACCTCCGCCGGAAAAGTGCGACCGGCGGCGTCCTGGAGGTGTGCGAAGGACAGCCTGCCGTCAACCTTACTGCTACCGCCTGTAGTGCTACGTTGTGTAGCACTACAGTGAAGGAGTTCACGAGTGGCGACGACGCGCATCGAAGACGCGGGCCGACCATCGGGCAGCCCCGTGATGCCATCGGCTCGGTTCACCGTCGCCATGCGCGCGAACTTGACCTTGCCGATACTCACTCTGTTGGCGACCGTGCTGTACGTATGGGGATTGACCAGGGGAAACACACATTACTACTACAGCGCAGCCGTGCGGAGTATGAGCCAGGACTGGTCGAACTTCGTCTTCGGCGCGCTCGACAGCGCTGGGTCGATCACCATCGACAAGCTGCCCGGCGCGTTCTGGTTACAGGCGCTGGCAGTGCGGGTGCTCGGCTATCACGACTGGGTAATCCTGCTACCCGGAGCTGTGGCCGCGATCGCGTCGGTGCCGATGCTGTACCTGACGGTGCGCCGCTGGGCCGATCCTCTCTCCGGGACGGTGGTGGCGGCGCTTCTTCTCGTCAGCCCAGTCACGTTCGCGGCAGCGCAAGTCAATCTCGCGGATTCGGTGATGGTGTTCTTGCTGGTCGCCGCCGCCTACACGCTCACCCGGGCGATCGATGACGGCCCGCGGTGGCTGATTTTCTCCGCAGTGTTGGTGGGCGCGGCGTTTCAGGTGAAGATGCTGCAGTCCTGGCTCGTAATGCCAGCCTTCGTCGCCGCATACGCCATCGGGTCGCCCGCGCCCTTCCGCGCCCGGGCGGTCCACCTGTCCGGTTTCGTTGTGAGCACGGCGGCACTGTCGCTGTCGTGGGTGGGCACCGTCGCCCTGATTCCCGCAGCGCGGCGCCCATATCTCGACGGCAGTACAACCAATTCGCCGTGGCAGATGGTGTTCTCCTACAACGGTTTCAGCCGCGTGGGCGGCGACCAGGGGCCGATGGGGGTGCCGTTCGGGGGTTCTTCGGGACCGCTGCGGTTGCTCAACGAGCAGTTCGGCGGCCAAGTCGGCTGGCTGCTGCCCTTCGCTGTCGTCGTCGCCATCGCCGGGGCCGCGCTGACTCCGCAGGCCCAGTCACGGGTGGCTGCTGGGTGGGTGCTGTGGGGTGGGTGGCTGCTCGTGGCTGGCGCGTCGATCAGCGCGACCCGCGGGGCCCACCCGTACTACGCGATCATGCTCGCTCCCGCGATCGCTGCGCTGGCCGGACGCGGTCTGATCACACTGACCACCGAGACCCGAGACCGGCGCCACTGCGGCCGGGTGATGCTCTCGGCACTCGCCGTCGCAGCGGCGACAGCGACGATTCAGGTGGGGCGCGTGAAGTCGGAGTCGTGGACGAAACCACTGGTCGCGGTGATCGTAATCCTCACAATCGTAAGCGTGGTCGCAGTTCTCGCTCGGCGACCCATGACGCAGGTCACCGTTGTCACGGTGGTCGCCGTCGCTGTCGGGCCTGTCGCGTGGATAGCGGCGTCACCGGCCGTCCCACCGTCGTCGGTGCTGACCGCCAACCCCGTGGCGGGTCCACCGACGACGCTGGCGGTCTACGGCACCGAGGTCGGCAGTGCCGGGCTGATGATGATGTTCGGCGCGCCCACAGGCTCGCCGCCCCCGCCGGTCGCGACGCCGCTGCTCGGAACCACCCCAGACGGTCGCCTCCTGGAATACCTCGAAAGTGAACACCGTGGCGAGAAATACCTGTTCGCGGTCGGAGACGCCAGCAGCGCCGCGACTTATATCGCTGCCGGGCACAGTGTGCTGCCCATGGGCGGATTCACCGCCTCGATGCCGTATCCGACCGTAGAGAAACTCAGTGATCTCGTCGACTCCCGGCAACTCCGGTTCGTCTCACTGATCCCAATGCCCGGAACCCGCGGACCCTCCAGCACCCGGCAAGCCTGGATTACCGGCCACTGCGCACCCGTCGATCCGCGCATCTATGGCGCCGCTCCGTCTTACGCGGTGCTTTACGACTGCTCCATGGCGGCGAACGCGTCAACGAGCACGCCGTAGATGCAGCTCTCACTCACTCGGCCGGTGGCAGAGTCGACCTTTGATGACTCGAGTCTGATTACGTCCGCAGGGTTGGTGCCGGTGGTGAGGTTGGCCCCAGGACGGCAAGGTGGTCGGATGACCGCGGTTCAAAAACGACCGCCCACTGCGGAGTTCGCCTACATCGACGAGATGGGCGACACAGGGGCAGTAGACGGGGGTGGTTCGCAGACCTACACCCTTGGATGCGTCCTCATTCCGATGCACACCTGGACCGATGCGCTCGACTACCTCGTCAATCTTCGCCGGAACCTTGGGGATGCCTACGGCTTGCCTATGAGCCAGGAGGTCAAGGCCAACCACCTCGTGGGGATCAAGAAGACCTACAGTGACCTCGGTCTCGGCGAAACAGGGCCGCGGGTAGGCCTATTCACAGGCTTGGTGCCGGAGACGTCGTGCACCGTTCACCGACCCTGCCTGGTGACTCCTGGCCCGATCTTGGGCGAAAGCCCTCATGTCAGACCGTGAGCGCCGAGGCCGGCTCGCTGGTCCGGACGGGCGGTGCGGTGTGTTGTCCCGTCCGAGCCGGTGTGGACCGGTGGGATTGCTCGTGGTTCGAGCCCGCCCGCGCGGCTTGACGCCTCATCTGTTCGAGAGCCGAGTAGCTCTGGTCAAGACCGGCGCCGTGCGGGTGCGCTGGGATCGCGAACAGCTCATCGGAGGCAAGCCCACGGAGGCTCGTAAGAGTTGCTAACAGATTGATCTTGGTGTGGTTTGATCTTGCCGGTTGTTGATCATCTGGCGGGAGGTTGGTGTGGCCCAGCGCAGGCCGTGGGAGGTCGAGGACGGGTTGTGGGAGCGGATCGAGCCACTGCTGCCCACGATCGAGCGACGCTTCCGTTATCCCGGTCGCGAGCGGACGACTGGAAGGCCTTATGCGGCAACCTGTTCGTGTTGTACACGGGCATCCCATGGGAGTTCATGCCGCAGGAGTTGGGCTACGGCTCGGGCATGACCTGCTGGCGGCGGCTGCGGGACTGGCACGATGCCCGGGTGTGGCAACGGTTGCACGAGCTGCTGCTGGCCGAGCTGAACGCTGCGAGGCTGATCGACTGGTCCCGCGCTGTGGTGGACGGCTCACACATCCGAGCGTTGAAGGGGGCCGAAAACCGGTCCGAGCCTTGTAGATCGTACAAGGACCGGCTCCAAGCATCATGTCATCACCGAGGGGCACGGCATCCCGCTCGCGGCGACACTGACCGGCGGCAACCGCCACGACGTCACCCAACTCGCCCCACTGATCGGAGCGATTCCGCCGGTACGTGGACGGCGCGGACGCCCCCGTCGCCGCCCCGGCACGCTCTACGCCGACCGCGCCTACGACTACGACCAACACCGCAGAGTGGTGCGCGGCAAGGGGATCGACCCCAAGCTCGCCCGCCGGGGCACCGACCATGGCTCCGGGCTGGGTGTCTACCGCTGGGTCGTCGAGCAAACCATTGCACTGCTGCACTGGTTCCGGCGCCTGCGCATACGCTGGGAGATCCGCGACGACATCCATGAAGCCTTCCTCAGCATCGCCTGCAGCATCATCTGCTGGCGTCGACTCAAGAAGAACTCAATCTGTTAGGAACCCTTAGTACCATTCGGTCGGTTTCTGGTTCGCTTCGAGCGTCCAGGGGCCACGCGGGGTCGGAGCCGAGCGTCGGACACACACCCGGCAAGGGTGATCGAGGCTCGGCTCCGTCGGACCCCGGCCCGCACGCGAATCCCGATCCCGGGAAACCTCGCACGCCGAGCGGGGCGCCACGAATGACCGGCATCAGTTTGCGGTAGCGACTCGAGTGATCCGGCCGCCTCTCGGTCATCACCATCAAGCCCCTCGCGGGGGCCGGGTCGGGAACCCGGGCGTTTCGCGTGGGTGGTAGGCATTGCGACCGGTCCACGGTCCGGGCGTCGGAGTGCGATTGCGATTGCGATTGCGATTGCGATTGCGATTGCGAAATAGTAGCCGGATCTGGCTGGGATGGGCTTGACATGGGGTTATGGAAGTAACACTATTGATGTGAGTACTCACATCAATAGTGGGTTGGGTGGTCGAACCGGCCGTAAGCGGCCCGCACCGAACCCGGCATCGACAACGACGTCAGCAGGCCGACAAAGAAGTCGGCCACACCGGGCCGGACCGCGCAAACCCACCAACCCAGAAACCCCTCGATTCTCATGACCCTGAACCCGTTGCGCCTGCTCCATCCGGTCACCGCACCCGAGGGCCGCAACCTCCGAGCCCACCTCACCGGCACCCTCGCCGAGAGCACCGTATGCACCACCACCCGCGGCCACCCGGGCCCGCGCCCGGGGACCTGTCGCCCGGCCGGTCACGCCGCCGAGCTCACCCGCACCACACAGCGCCTACCATGACCGAACTGCGTCCCCTCGCCTACGGCTACCTGCGCGACGACCTCATCACCGACCACGACCGCGACGCGGGTGATGAGAGGCTGCGGGCCGCGGCCACAGCACTGGGCTACGAACTGGCCACCGTGTTCCACGAACCACCACCACAGGGCGGGCTTCTCCCACCCGCGTTCGCCGACCTGATCCAAGAATGCCGCCGCGCACGCGGTGATCACCCTGCAAGGACACCTGTCCCACACGACGATCTCCCGCACGATGCTGCACGACGTACTACACGCCCGCGCCACCACCCTCCACGAAATCCGATAGGGGTGGAACAGGCACAAGGGACCGCTCGCCGGTGGTGCGGATCGGAGGCGTGAGCGAGGTCGGTGTACAGATCAGCGACTTCCGCCAGGCCGCCGGAGAAAACTTCGCCTCGATGCGTCAGGGCCTGGCCCGGCTGCGCACCCGGATCGTGACCCTGCTGACGTCACTGACCAGCCGCGACAGCAACCGGTAACCAAGCCGAGGACAGAAGAAAGAAGAAACGGAGCCTTTCTCCGGAAGCCAGCGGATTCGCTGAACGGTTGCTAATAGACTGGGTGGGAGTCGTCGTCTGGGACTGGTGGGATTCTCTGCTCGGGCTTGGGATTCCCCGCCCCTCGGCGAGTGACGGTGACCGGCCGCGGCCCGGACGCGCGCACTTCTCCTTCCGGGCCGTTGTTCGTGGATGCAGGCCCCCATTCTCGGGTCTACCGGCCCCCAGAGCGGGTTTCGCGTCATCGACGGGGTAGCTGGTTCGCTGGCCGATCGCTAGTAGAATCGATGGGAGTCGTCACCGCGAAGCCCAGCCCGGCCCACAGGGTGGCGATCGGCAGCGGTCGGGAACAGCCTCTCGCTCCAGGCCGCTGTCCTTGGGTGGCTGTATGCGAGTGATCTGCCGACGCCTCTGAATTCTGGGCGAGCGCAGCATCGTCCCGCTTCCCTGCGC
>NZ_JBSGCA010000099.1:0-10501 GCF_053601535.1 Nocardia sp. NPDC004718 | reverse complement strand
GGAACTCTTCGGGATACGGCTTCGGCATGGGGGACATCCTTCCAGCGAGGAGCAATCCTCACAGGTCAGGAGTCAACCAAACCGAGGGCAGTCCCTAAAGCTCGACCACCAAGTCGACACGACGGCACCCCGAGTGTCTGCGATGGTCTCGACCGACAGAAACCCCTCCTCCGCCCCGCCGTGTCGATGATTGATCTCGGCGACGAAGTCGCACACGGCCGGCAGAAGTGCCGTCTCTTCCGGGGACGTACACATCGCAACGTAGAGCTCAACAGCCTGTTCGACCGAACCCATCTGGGCAGCCGGTATCACCGCAAAGTCATAACTCACAGCACCACCACCTACGACCGGCTGCATCCTTCGCAGCGCACATTCAGTCGGGCTATCGAGCACATCGGGTCACCTGAGCATGCCGACTTCTCAAAGGTGGGTGGCGTGGGCGGGCTATACGCAGCGATGTCAACCTCCCCGGTGGTGTCGCAATTCGCGACCACAAGCCTCGCTCCCCGACTGCCGGTGCCCGAATTCACGATCAGGTGACGTCCAGGTTGGCGATCAGAACCACGGTGACGACCCTCGACGGACAGTGCGGCGTTACGGTGGAGCACGGACGGGTCTTTCGGTTGCGCGGGCGGAGGATTGGCGTTTTCCATCCTGCCGCCGGAAAATCCGTCCCCTTCAGCTCACCCCTGTCGCGGGCGTCAACAACCTCATGACCCGCAACAACTAGGACCGGACACTGCCGGGGCCATTGGGAGGGTGATATCGTGCCTGGGCCGGGAACTGCTCCGCCATAGGCACGCTCGTCGAACGCGCGACCGGATTCGTCATGTTGCTCGCATTTACCGAACACCTAGGGGCTCTCAACGTCCAGGAACCGATAACGACGACGATGTCCATGCTGCAGCGACCTCTGTGCCGGGTCATTCCGGCCAGCGCCGACGTATCCGCCCCCAACTCCGATCCCTCAAACACCGCGAACCGGTCTGACCCATCGTCGATCGCTCGACACCCAGCCCAGTCCTCGGCGCGCTGGCGACCCAAGCGAGGCAACGATCGACGGGGACCGGCGTCGACCGGGCTTAACCGAGCTGGATGTGGCCGACTCCGGAAACTATCCGCTGGCGGCCGCGGTCAGCTGTCTGCTGAACGAATCGCGATGGTTATCAGGTAGAAGAGGTGATCTCTGCCGGGATTCTTTTACGGACGACCGTCCAACTGCTTTCGTGGCGAGCTTCCACGTTGCCGAAGCACACAGGAGCCCGCTATCTGCGGTGAATAGAACAGGGCGGCGCAGTGGACAGAGCCGCACGTTGATGTGGGCAGCGCGAATGTGGTGGGGACGGCACAGCTTTAATGTGACCGATGCTTAAGACTGACGTCTTAAGCCATCCGAGCGCGACGCGGCCCGCGCCGACGCAAACCCGGCAAGCTGCACGCCGAAAGGCCTACGACACCGCCGATCTGCGGCAACGGGTGCGCAACCGCGAGATCGGCGTCCGCATCGCCCGCCAAGGCGCCGAATCCTCCCAGCGCCTCAGCCGCCAGCCGTGGGTGATCGAGCGCACGATTCCCTACCTGACCGGATACCACCGCCGCAACCTCCGCTACGACCGCAAGGCCACACACTTCCTCGCTCCCTCACCTCGCTGCGGTACTGACCTGCTACAAGACTTGCGAAATCCGACAAATAAGACGCATTCAAAGATTAGGGCTTCGGCCCTGCCGAGCTTCGCTGCCGAATATCTGGTTAACCGGTGGATCTATCGACCGAGCCAGGCCTAGATTCCATAAATGGGATCCACGATCCTGACTTCGGCGGGGATTTGACCTCGTCGCCGGATCATTTCGAGCCGGGCTAGCGCCCCATCGATAGCGTATGGGTGTAGGCCTGCGTCCTGAATCGCTAATAGAAGGCTTCCGGTGTCAACTTTGTTCACAGAATCGAGAACATCGGGTTCGAGCAGAAGCCCTCTGTGTGTCTCGACAAACGGCGATCTAATGGGTGCTTCTAGCGGGCGCTGGGACTGTGGGAAGCTTCTACCGTGGTCGATTGCAACGATGTCTATAAATTGATCTCCCTCGACGGTACGATAGTTATAGCGGTGGCGGTCCATATTTCCGATGATATAGTCCAAGCAGGCGACTTGTTGTTGCTGCACGATTGGATACTCATGAACTGCTCTCGGGGGCTTGGAGGGTACGAATTGTTGGATCATGCCGGGCCCCGAGATAACGTACCCCGGACCGATATTGCCATCCGCGACGACGTTGCCATCGGAGCCGATGATGCCGTCTGTATGCGCTGTCGGGGGCACTCGATTGAATCCCAGGTGTTCGTCTACCCGATAAGTAGCGATCTCCCTGCTGGTCTGGGCTCCACGTTCGGGCGCAGAGCCCATTCAACCGCGGTAATCCTCGCCATGTATAGGTTTGTAGATGTTCAATTCTCCGTCGTCTGAGCGCATTTGGTAGACTCTGGAAGCGCTTTGCGACACATCTTCTGCCATATCACCGACAAAATCAACTCAAGTGATCATTCGACGTGCTGCCATAGATGCCTCTGCGGCGGTAGGTTGATACTTTGCTCGCCTCGGGTACGGTTGCCGGACTGTGCGGACTTCTTCGAGCGAACCCGCAGTATCGGTGTCAGAACCGCGAAACGCGCGGACTCCGGCCTTCATCGTGGCGCTAGTATCGACGTAGTGGCCAGCTATCGACCTCGCTTTCAGATCGAGTGTTCTTGTCACATGTCGCGCAGTGTTCCTCAGAAGCGAAGGTAAATTGTTGCTCATCGGCGTGGCTGCGACGGCTTATTCTCTGCGTCGTTGTACCTTAACGGGAAATTCATCTTAGTACCATCAGGCCGATAGCGGTGTGCAGCCATTTTAGAGCTTTTATGCACACAATCTCGCCGTGAATTACGCTCGTGGCAGCGTCGGCAAATGCGGTCGCCGAGGCGGCTAAGACGCGTGAGCGGATTCGCGGGATGTAGGACCTCGAAGCCCGAAGTATCAAGTATCGCACACAGGGCTCCGGGCGGTGGCGGTTGCGGTCTTGTACGGCAGTCACCTGCGATAGGTACATCGTTGCTTCAGACAGCCATACATTCTCTCAAAGATAGTATCGAATTGACGGAGTAGTCGGAGCAACGCCCGTAGCGTGCCGTAGCGAACCGGACGGTTTGACTCCTGAGGTTGCTGTCGCAAAAGTCGCTATCGACTCGAGCGGGCGGATCGCGTTACCTGGGCCGCGTTCGCCGCACAGCCGAAGAGGTGCGTAACACGGAAGCGAAAAGGACTTGAAGCCGAACCGACCGCTGCGGATCCCACTTATAGATAGAAGAAACCGTACTCCACAATCATCGCCCGTGCTCCCCAATCATCATCAGTGTCGATTGTGCAAATACAGCCTCACTGCCATTGCGGAGACGCGCCCAAGCAGGGTGCACCAATCTGCAGGTTAGCCCGTCAGATTAGCTTCAACGACTCTACTACGGCATCAAACCTACTAAACTAGTGCTGGGACGGCAGCTTTGGGTAAGGAACCCTGACGCGCGGGCCACTTGCTAGATGAACCCGCGATCACGCACATGCCAAATTCGTCCTGGTTCTGATCGTCGGATAGAGGGCGAGCGTCAGTACGCCCCAATGTTTTAACCGCCGAATCACTGGCATAGATGACGCCTTTCTTACGGGCGGCATCGGCATTTTCGGGCATGTCAGTGCTCGTAAACAAGCCTTCACAAGCCTGTTCGTGCTTGCGGGCTGCTACCGGGGGATTTTTCTCGAGAATGCAGCTAGGATACTCGGCGCTGTTGTCCATGGATGGATACTCGCCTCAGCGCGCGAGCGTTTACCCCTTTCTCTAACCACAATCTCTTCGACTAATCAGCGCCTTCCATGATTGCAGCGGCTTCGAATATTTCTGTGGCGGCTCTTATAAAGAGATGCGCTCGACAACATGCATCAGGTACATTGTCGGAAGAATTGTCAATTTTCGCGGTCAGGTCGTCGGCCGCCTTTAAAATTCCGGCGTAAGAAGAATCGCAAGCCAGTCCGGCTACTATGAAACTATCGGCTGCGCGAAACAAAGAGATCGCAACCTTCCGCATTTCGTCACAGTCACCGAAAGCAGGCGCTTTGCTTAAATTGCCCTGAGTGCCTTCCGTTCGATTCACGCAGAAACCGCCAGTCGAAAATGTTTTACCACAGGCTCGCTCTCCTTGACTTCGTCGACTATGATCGTGCGGATTATAGAATCACATAAAGTCGGTAGAGCCTAGAAATATTTTCACTTTAGAAGTGATTCATCGCGGATTGTTTGAGAGGGTCCATACCAGCAGCGGCCCTGGTCTCGCTCAACCCGGATCTCCGCCACGCTGGCCTAATACTCCAGCTGCACTTCGTGATGGGTTGTGGGGTAGCCTGTTTCGGCGTGTCGGTGGATGAGGATCTGGCTGCGTGGGTGGCTGGGTTGGATGAGTT
Source organism: Nocardia sp. NPDC004718 (assembly GCF_053601535.1). Taxonomy (NCBI): domain Bacteria; kingdom Bacillati; phylum Actinomycetota; class Actinomycetes; order Mycobacteriales; family Nocardiaceae; genus Nocardia; species Nocardia sp. NPDC004718. The sequence continues at coordinate 6,014 of NZ_JBSGCA010000099.1, read as the reverse complement.
GTTCGGGCGGGTCGCGGGCCGGTTTTTGCGGGCGGAGCCGCGATTGCGGGCTCGGTTGTATGCGCGGGGGTTGCTGGCTCCGCTGGCGGGGAAGAACGGGTGGACGCTGGCGGAAGCTGCTGGTGAGCGCACGCCGGATGGGATGCAGCGGCTGCTGCATGCGGCGGCGTGGGATGCGGATGGGGTGCGTGATGACGTGCGCGGTTACGCCATCGAGCACCTTGGGGACCCGGACGGGGTGCTGGTTGTGGACGAGACCGGTTTCTTGAAGAAGGGAACCAAATCTGCTGGGGTGCAACGCCAATACTCCGGGACAGCGGGTCGGATCGAGAATTGTCAGCTGGGCGTGTTCTGCGCCTATACCGGCAGCAGGGGGCACACGCTGATCGATCGGGAGTTGTATCTGCCCAAGTCGTGGACCGAGGATCGGCAGCGATGCCGGGAGGCGAGCGTGCCCGATGACGTCGTATTCGCGACCAAGGCGACGCTGGCGAAGAACGTGCTGGCCAGAGCTCTGGATGCGGGAGTGCCGGCCCGGTGGGTTACCGCTGACGAGGCCTACGGCGGCGATGGCAAGTTCCGGGCCTGGCTCGACGAACGCCGGATCGGGTATGTCGTGGCTGTCCCGCGTAGTCAGACCAACCCTCGGAGAAATCCGACGTCTTCTGGCACACCTGATCACCCACCGCCCAGCCCTCGCCGCCATACAGCGATGGTCGACCGGGCGCCGACGCCATCAATACCGGGCGAAGAATGCCCACTACCAGCGACGACACCGATTACATCACGAAGTGCAGCTGGAGTACTAGTACTCCAGCATCATTTCGTGATGTAATCGGTGTCGTGTCTGGTGGTGGGCCTGTTTAGCCTGGTATTGGTGTCGTCTGCGTCAGGTTGACCAGTGCGACGCGGTGGTGAGGTTCGGTGACGGTGTGGTCAGGTGTGCCAGGAGACGTCTGACCTCACCGAGTGCGAGTGGAATGAGGCCGCTGCCAATGCTTTTGGGGCGATAGCGGCTGTCACGGCGAGGTAGGTGTGCGCCAGCAGCGCGAGGGTGATGTGGCGGTACCAGGCGTCGTAGTGGCGGACCTGATACTGGTCGAGCCCGACTTCTGTGTTCGCGGTCTGGAAGCAGTCCTCGACCGCCCAACGGGCACCCACGACCTGGATGAGCTCCTCGTCCCCGGTGCCGATCGGGGCACCACACAGGTAGTACGGGGTTTCGAGCTCACCTTCGGCGTTGGGGGTCAGTGACCGGTGAGCCAGCAGCCAGCATCGCCAACCCGGCCCGGCTTCACTCATCGTGGGGACCGTGGCCACGGCCCAGTCGAACATCCGAGGGCCTTTCGCGCCGTCTCCGCAACTACGACGCTTCCATGCCTGCGGTGGCGCGTCGGCGACGATCTGGTCGGCGCGGCTGCTACCGGCGAGCGACATGACGACCGGCGCGCTGCTGGGCACCGCGACCACATACCCGATCCGCCGCCGCTCGAGCCACCTGCAAAACTTCGAATCGCCACCGTATGCCTCGTCAGCGGTCACCCACCGTGCAGGCGCCCCCGCATCCAACGCGCGAGCCAGCATCCGCTGCGCCAGAACCTGTTTCGTCGCGAACTCGACCTCCTCGGGCACCCCGGCATCGCGGCACCGGTCTCGATCATCGATCCACGACTTGGGCAGATACAACTCCCGATCGATCAGCGTGCGTCCCTGCACGCTCGTGTACGCGCAGAACACACGGAGCTGACAATTCTCGATCCGCCCCGCGGTTCCCGAGTACTGCCTTTGCACCCAGCAGATTTCACACCCTTATTCACCAACCCGGTCTCATCGACCACTGGCACACCATCCGGATCACCCAGATGCTCGACCGCGTACGCCCGCGGGTCGTCGCGCACCCCATCGACATCCCACGCCGCCGCATTCAGAAGACGCTGCATCCCGATCGGCGTCAGATCACCCGCGACCTCGGCCAATGTCCAGCTGTTCTTGCCCGCCATCGGCGCCAGCAACCCACGCACATACGCCCGGGCCCGCCGCCGCGGCTCCGCCCGCACGAACCGGCCTGCCACCCGACCGAACAGATCATCCAGCCCAGCCACCCGCACAGCCAGATCCTCATCAACCACCACGAAACAACATGCTACCCAACAACATCACGAAGTGATGCTGGAGTACTAAGCGCCTTCACGCTGGTCGAGTGCCGGTAAGGATCGCGCCACCAGGCATATGAACACCGGTGTGGGTTTACCCGGCAGTGATCGGAATTCGTTTCGCAAGCTTTGTTCCAGAATCGTTGTGCGATAACTACTTTCGGAAGAGCTGGGCCATGTCCGTCGGCTCCTGTGTCGGGGCTCCGGTCGGTACGGACAACACCATCCGGACTTTTGTCCTCGACCGGGATCCTGGTTCGCGGTGATCTCACCACTGCTCACGGCAGTTGTCGTCAGCCGCGCGGTAGCTCGGGTAGGTGCTCGGCGGAGGAGATGAGAATCGACTCGGGTGACCTGCCTCGGAAAAGCCTTGTCACCTCGGCTTCCGGCCACTCCGATATCCAGTGCAGCAGGTTTTCCCGGAACGTCGGCGGAACCCATATCCCGATCAGGCTCGGGTCATCGAAACGGGTTCTGTCGACGATTCCTATACCACCCGGGTTGGGTATGGTGTGGCGGAGGTCTGTCACGGACTCGTCGAAGAGAATGATCGGATTGGACGAGCCTGGAGTGACGTAGTGCGAGGATACGAACGACCCTCTACCGCTGACGTTTTTGATCGGGGCTTTGATCGGATCCCCGTTGGCTGCGGCTCGTATCGCTGCGGCATAGTCTTCAGGATTTCCCAGAGATGCTCGCTCGACATTCAGCCCGTTCAGGCCGTCCTGACCCCGCAATCGCGTGGTACCCCAGGATTCGCTCGTCAATATCCCAGGAAGATTCGGCTCGCCCGTCATGTGTGTATATACCGTACTGCCACGTTCGGACAGCGCGCCGAACGTATCGAGCTGGGAGCGGAAAGCTTCCCGTTGCGTGCCGTAGATATCGGAAGAAGATACCCAGGGGAAGCGCTGTTCCTGCAGCGGCAGTGCTACATGCTGCTCCCAGTCATCCCACCCAGGTCTGTTATGATATGGATTCACAGAGAATTCGACGGTGTTTTTTTCGAAATCGACCTCGACTCGTGTCCTAAGCTCTGGAATCACGTATGTGCCGCTTCGCGTCGGCGTTCCGGTGTGGCGAATGGAATTTGGTAGAGAATTCAGGAAGTCGCCGTCGTACGGGGGTTCTTTGATAATTCTGTTCAATGAGATGTCGGCATCCAAGGAACTCAGCAGTTCGTCAGTTTCTTTTCCGGTCATTTTGTTTTTTGTGATGATCTTCCTGACTGCTTCCCGATTGTCGGCCAGAATGGCATGCCGCAGTTGCTCGCGCACTCTGCCCGATTTTTCGTATACCTTGTCCCACTTGGTGCCTTTTTCCCTGAGTATGTGCTCCAGGTCGCGGGCGGCGTTGTCGCTCTGCGCCAGCGCGTGTAGCTGTCTGCCGCTGACACTCAATTCGACGGCGTCAGTGCCCTGAGCCCGTGCGCCGGGTGCACGATCCACCCCCGTACCCTGTCCCTGCGCTCCCAGTCCCTCACCTGCTTCCTCGACCTCGCGCCTGCCGCGCTGGTCGAGGTTCACCTTCTCATCGATATCCCGCCTGACAAGGCGAGTCATGCTTTCTTCGGTGTCGCGCCAGGCCTGCGTTTCTTTCCTGGTCAGGCGTTTCAGCTCTTCCATGGCCCGGGTTATGGCCCTGATCATGCCGTTGCTCACTCGCGCCTCGCCGCTGCGGCAGGCGCGGGCTGCGTGGCTGCGGTGAGGCGGGCGGCGATCTCGTCTGCGCAGGGTGTCCGGGTGCGGCGGCAAGCGTCGATGGCGTCGAGTCGGCGGTGGGTGCCGTCCTTACTGGGTTTCAAATACCGTTGCAAGGCGCGGCGGTCCTCGTGGCCGGACAGGTTCATCAGGTCGGCTTCGGTGGCGCCGTCCTCCCCCGCGTGGGTGAGTCGGGAGTGACGCAGATCGTGAGGATCCCACCCGCCGGTGACGACGCCCAGATGTCGTTCGGCGATGCGGCAACTCATCCGCCGTCGGTGGCTGACCGGATCGATGTCACGAGTGGGTACAGTGCCGTCGTCGGGTGCTGTGCGGCGCGACAGGAAGATCGGCCCGCTGCTGCGTCCGGTGAGCAGTTGGCCGAGCAGGCGCGCGGTGCGGATGTCGGAGAGCGAATCGTCGGCCTTGCCGCCCTTGCGGCGGGTGCGGGCGCGACGGTTGGGGCGGGTGTCGGTGCCGGTGATATCCAGGCGCAGGACTTCTTCGGCGCGGGCCGCGGTGGCGTACAGCATCGCCCACAGGGTCCGGTTCTCGAGCGGCCACCGTTTGTCGGCGATCAGGCGGTCGATCGCCTCCCGGGACCGGACCCGGTCGGCGTCGGGTTTGGGTTGGTGCTCGCGCCTCAGCCCGTCCAGCACGGCGGCGGCGTCGCCGATCCACTGCTGGGCCTGGAAATAGCCCAAGGCGCTGGTGACCGCGGCGCGTTTGGCGTTGAACGTCGCCGGAGCACGGTGGGCCCAAGCGGTGCGGATGTTGCGGTGCAGCCGGTCTCGGCCCGGTCCGTCGAGCTCGGCGAGGTTCACGATGCCGGCGAACACGATCGGCAACGCACTTGTGTAGGCGCGCACGGTCTCCGGGGAGGTGATGAGCCCGGCGCGACCGCGATGGCCCGCCGGCCAGCGCAAGTAGTGCGCCAGCGCCGCGGCGGTCGGCATCCCGACCGTGAGGGCGATGACCGGAGCCAGGCGCCGAGCGGGGGCCATCGGCTCACCGACTCCTCGAATGTCAGATAATACGCGGGAAAGGGGTGTGGCACGGCGGGGTGTTTCCTCAGGAGCGTCACCTGGTGTTGTCAGATAATACGTCATTATCCGGCTCTGGCCCGTATTTCATTTGATGAAAGATTCTCTGCATCTACAGATCTGGTCTCTGAGCTGCGGGAATTTGCTGGCCCTCGACTTCGGTCGATAGCGCGAGAGATGTCGGAGCCGGGGCTGTGATCAGCTACTCTTCACCCCATCTATCATCTGATGAAGGAATCATTCGGTGGGTGTTGGGGTGTTGGGTGGCGGGATCGCGAAGGTTGGAGGTCGCTGGCGCGGCCCATCCGGTTGTGGCGGCCGGGGTGCCGTTGCTGCGTCCAGACGTGCAGGTGTTCGAGGCGATGCTGGAAGGGTGGCGGCAGCAGCAGCTGAGTCGGAGCCTGGCGTTCGGCACTGTCAATGCCCGATTGGATCTGCTACGGCGGTTTCAGGACCACTCCGGTGAGTTTCGGTGGCAGTGGGCTCCGCAGCATCTCGAGGAGTGGTCGACCGATCTACGTGCCGTGCGCGGGGTCTGTTGTCGGGGATGTGGCAGCTGATCTCGCAGATGGGGAGAGTGACGAAGACCCTCGTTTGGGTGCCCAGTCCCGTGGAACCTACGGCAAACGCCGGATCAAGGCCGCGTTGCTGGCCGAGTGCGAGATGATCGTCAACCACAAGCTGGTTGCCTCGATCATGGCCGAGCGGGGGCTGTTCGGCCTGCCCAGACGCAAACGACGTGGCCACCCGATGCTCGCAGTGAGCACTCCCGTCGACCTGGTGAACCGGGCCTTCACCGCTGCCCGCCCCAACGAGCTGTGGTGCACCGACATCACCGAACATCCCGCAAGAGACGGAAAAGTCTATCGCTGCGCCATTTTGGACTGCTTCAGCAAGAAGATCGTCGGCCGAGCCTTCTCCACCATCGCCGACATGCTGTTGGTCGACAACGCGGTCAACATGGCAATGACAGAACGCGTCACCGCCGAGGGGTTGATCGTGCATGCCGATAACCGAACACCAGCCGTATTCAATCGGTCGTCGCAACACCGGTTTGTTGGAGCGATCGTAGCTGCTCGGTGAAGGCTTCAGCGGGCGTCTTCCAGCCGAGGCTTTTG
>NZ_JBSGCA010000098.1:0-10952 GCF_053601535.1 Nocardia sp. NPDC004718 | reverse complement strand
AACCACGTCTTTCGAGCGAAGCGAGACCGAGCATGCGCCGTTCGCGGCCCGGCTCGCGTTTGCGCGGCCGCCGCGTACGCGACGAAGGAGCAAGCGGCGGCCGCGCAAACGCGAGCCACAATGGGGCCGCGAACACGCCGCGACGAAGTCGCGGCCAAAACCAACCCAGCCGCGAACACGCCGCGCGAAAGCGCGGCAAATCGAACACAGTGCGAGACTGTGTTGCATGCCACCATCTCGCAGCGGGCGCCAGGAAGCGCAGCACGACGGCAACGCAGTCTGCGAGGTCGACGCCACCGCTCGCGGTGACGCCGCCATCCGCGCCGCGTCCGCCGAGCTGATCGCGCTCTCGCACGCGATTCACGAGGAACCGGAGCTGGCGTTCGAGGAGACCCGCAGCGTCGCCAAGACGATCGCGCCGCTGGCCGGGCGCGGTTTCGAGATCGAGCGGGGCGTGGCCGAGCTGCCAACGGCCTTCCGCGCGCGCTACGGCAGCGGCGCGCTGACCGTCGGCATCTGCGCCGAATACGACGCGTTGCCCGAGATCGGCCACGCCTGCGGGCACAACGTCATCGCCGCCTCCGCGGTGGGCGCGGCGCTCGGTCTCGCCGAGGTCGCGGACGAACTGGATCTCACCGTGCTGGTATTCGGCACACCGGCCGAGGAGAGCGGCGGCGGCAAGGTGCTCATGCTGGAACGCGGCGTGTTCGACGACGTCGCGATGGCGATGATGGTGCATCCGGGGCCGCTCGACATCGTCGGCGCCCGCTCGCTGGCTCTGGCCGACGTGTCGGTGGTCTTCCACGGGCGCGAGGCGCACGCGAGCGCGGCGCCGGAGCAGGGCCGCAACGCGGGCGACGCGGTCACCGTCGCGCAGGTGGCCCTCGGGTTGCTGCGGCAACATTTCCTGCCCGGCCAGCAACTGCACGGTATAGTCGGCGACGGTGGCGTAGCTCCCAACATCGTGCCCGGACGTGCGGAACTGCTGTATTACCTACGCGCAGTCGACTCCGCATCCCTCGACGATCTGATGCGACGAGCGTCGGCTTGCTTCGAGGCGGGCGCCCTCGCGACCGGCTGCACCCACGAAATCCGGACGCTCGCGCCGACGTATACCGAGCTGACCCCGGATCCGGACTTGTTGCTCGTCTATCGCGAGCAGCTCACCGGATTGGGACGCGTGCCGCTCGCTCCGGAGTTCGAGGCGCAGCGGCCGCTGGGCAGCACCGACATGGGAAACGTCACCAATGTCATTCCGGGCATTCACCCGGTCATCGGCATTGACGCCGGTGGTGCGGTGACACATCAGCCAGGCTTCGCCGCGGCCAGCGTCAACGCCTCGGCGGATCGTGCGGTCCTCGACGGCGCGCTCGCGCTCACGCGTACCGCAATCGCCGTCGCCCGCGATGACATCCATAGAGACAGGTTGTTGCAACGGCTAGTTCAACGACAGGAGGACATTCGGTGAGCACAACCGGCCGTTCTGCGGCGCCGGCGACGGGCCCGGCAGCGGGCATCGGTGTGGCCACGGAGGGCCCCGGCAGCTCCGCAGTGTCGGAAACCGGGGGATCAGGGCGGGAAGCGGTGGAGTCGTGGCTGGCCGATCACACGGTCGACCTCGTCCAGTGGCGCAGGCACATCCACGCCAACCCGGAACTGTCCCGTACCGAGTTCGGCACCACCGAGTTCGTCTCGGCGTGGCTGACCAAGGCGGGATTGACGCCGCAGGTGCTGCCCGGCGGCACCGGCCTGATCTGTGACCTCGGACCGGACGGACCGCGGGTCGGCCTGCGCGCCGACATGGACGCGCTGCCGCTGCAGGAGTTCACCGGACTGCCCTTCGCGTCGACGGTCCCCGGCGTGTCGCACGCCTGTGGCCACGACGCGCACACCACCATCCTGCTCGGCACGGCGCTGGCGCTGGCCGAGGTGCCGGAGCTGCCGGTCGGCGTGCGGCTGGTCTTCCAGCCCGCCGAGGAGGTCATGCCGGGGGGCGCGATCGACGTGGTCGCCGCAGGCGCGATGACCGGGGTGGAGCGAATCTTCGCGTTGCACTGCGACCCGCGCTTGGAGGTCGGCCGGATCGGCATCCGCGTCGGCGCGATCACCTCCGCCGCCGACACCATCGAGCTGGTGCTCGACTCGCCCGGCGGCCATACCTCGCGTCCGCACCTGACCAGTGACTTGGTCTACGCCATCGGCACGGTCATCACGGGCCTGCCCGGCCTGCTCAGCCGCCGCATCGACCCGCGCACCAGCACCGTGATGGTGTGGGGCGCGGTGAGCGCGGGGAAGGCGCCGAACGCCATTCCGCAGACCGGCATGCTCACCGGCACCATCCGCACCGGAGACCACGCGACCTGGTCGTTGCTGGAGCCGATGGTGCGGGAGATCGTCGACGGCCTGCTCGCCCCGACAGGCGTGCGCTACCAGCTGAACTACCGGCGCGGCGTGCCGCCCGTGGTCAACGACGAGCACTCCACCCGCATCTTCGAGGACGCCATTCGCGCACTCGGCCCCGACGCGCTGGCCGACACTCCGCAGTCCGGCGGCGGCGAGGACTTCTCCTGGTATTTGGAGGAGGTGCCGGGCGCGATGGCGCGCTTGGGCGTCTGGTCCGGCGAGGGGGAGCAGCTGGATCTGCACCAGCCCACCTTCGACATCGACGAGCGGGCGCTCGCAGTCGGCGTCCGGGTGCTGAGCAACCTCGCGCTCGGCGCGAGCTGAGTTCTTCGTCACACCGGTAGCGGCGTGGCAGGCCCGAGGGTCCGGCCACGCCGCTGTCGTTCCGTCGAGGTGCCTGGTCAGCCGAAGTTGCCAGGGCCGACGTTGCGGCTGTTGCGGGTGCGTAGCGCGTGCACGTAATCCTCTGGCGCACCGGCCTTTTCGGCAGCATCGGCGATCACGCCAAGGTAGCGGGCGGAGGGCAGGCCGCCCTCATAGGCATCCAGCACGTACAGCCAGGCCAGCGTGGGATCGCCACCGTCACCGTTGCGGGTCACGCGAAGGCGGATCTTCTTGTGGATGCCGAAGTCAGAGCCCTCCCAGCGATCCAGCCGCTGCTCGTCCTCCGGGGACACGTCGTAGAGCACGACGAACACCCGGGAACCGGGATCCTCGACGACCGTCGCGAGAGGCCCTTCCCAGCCGATGTCGTCACCGGCAAAGGTGAGCCGCCAGCCCTCCAACCAGCCCGTCCCGGACATGGGGGAGTGCGGACAGCGCTCGAGCATCTGCGTCGAGTCCATGTTGGACCCATAGGCGGCATAGATCGGCACCAGCAAAGGGTAGCCAATAACCTTCGCAGACCGCGTTCGATTGCCGCACCTGCGGCGCGCCGCCCGGCGGGGAACTGTCGCGCACCGGTAACGCGGTCGATAGTGCGAGGTGGTTGCCGGATAACGTTTACCCGTGCCGGAGATCCCGGCGCGAAGCACGAGCGGAGGTATCCAATGACCCGCATCGCGATCATCGGTGGCGGACCGGCCGGCTATGAGGCGGCCCTGGTAGCCGCCCAGCACGGAGCGTCGGTGACACTGGTCGATTCCGACGGCATCGGCGGAGCGTGCGTGCTGTGGGACTGCGTTCCCTCCAAGACTTTCATCGCCTCGACCGGCGTGCGCACCGACCTGCGCCGCGCTCGCGATCTTGGCATCACCCTTGATCCGGCCCAGGCGCACGTGCAGCTGTCCGAGGTGAACGGGCGCGTCAAGGCGCTGGCGCTGGCGCAGTCCTCCGACATCCGCTCGAAACTGCAGACCGTCGGGGTGACCGTGCTGGCCGGATACGGCGAGCTGATCGATCCGGGCAGCGGCCTGGCCGCGCACCGCGTGCTGGCCAAGCTGGCCGACGGCGCGCAGCAGATCATCGAGGCCGAGGTCGTGCTGATCGCGACCGGCGCGAGCCCGCGGGTGCTGCCGGGCGCGGAACCGGACGGTGAGCGGATCCTCAACTGGCGGCAGCTCTACGACCTCGAAGAGCTGCCGGAGACCCTGGTGGTCGTCGGTTCCGGTGTGACGGGTGCGGAGTTCGTCTCCGCCTACACCGAGATGGGCGTGCGGGTGAAGCTGGTCTCCAGCCGCGACCGCGTGCTGCCCGGCGAGGACGCCGACGCGGCGCTCGTGCTGGAGGACGCGCTCGCCGAGCGCGGCGTCGAACTGGTCAAGCACGCGCGCGCCGACGCCGTTGAGCGCACCGCCGACGGCATCGTGGTCAAGCTTTCCGACGGGCGCACCGTGTCCGGCTCGCACGCGCTGATGACCGTCGGCTCGACACCGAACACCACGGGCCTCGGGCTGGAGAAAGTCGGCATCGAACTCGACCGCGGTGGCTATCTGCGGGTGGACCGCGTGTCGCGTACGTCGGTGCCGGGCGTCTACGCCGCGGGGGACTGCACCGGCCTGCTGCCGCTGGCCTCGGTGGCCGCGATGCAGGGACGCATCGCGATGTACCACGCGCTCGGGGAAGGCGTCAGCCCGATCCGTCTGAAGACCGTTGCCTCCGCGGTGTTCACCCGGCCGGAGATCGCGACCGTCGGCGTCAGCCAGACCGCGATCGACAATGGTGAGGTGCCCGCGCGCACGGTGATGCTGCCGCTGAACACGAATCCGCGCGCCAAGATGTCCGGGCTGCGCCGCGGTTTCGTCAAGATCTTCTGCCGCCCCGCGACCGGCGTGGTGATCGGCGGTGTCGTCGTCGCGCCGATCGCCTCGGAACTGATCCTGCCGATCGCCCTTGCGGTGCAGAACAACCTGACGGTCAACGACCTGGCCCAGACCTTCTCGGTGTACCCGTCGCTCACCGGTTCGGTGACCGAGGCGGCGCGTTTGCTGATGCGACACGACGACCTGGACTGAGCTCGGTTCGGCGCATCCGGTGCCGTGTCCGATCCCGGACATCAGGCCCGGTGAACTCGGTGCGGGCGCGGGACGTGGGCGCTCTTGCCACCCTTGGCTATTCACTGCGTTGCCCAATATGCGCACATGTGGTTCACTCTCGGCAGAGATGCGATCGAAGGACGGTCGCGGAGTTCGGTGTGGGGGGATGGGTCCTTTCCGAATCGGCACGACCGAACGGCCCGGGTCGTTCGACGGTCAGGCGTCTCACCCAGGGACAACTGAATGCGGCCTGCCGGGCCGCCCCGGGAAGGGAATTGCGAAAAGTGAAACATCGTAAGCCGAGTCGGGCGCAGCGAGCGATGGCGAGCACCTCGTTGCCACTGGCCACAGCGGCTGCCGTGGCCACTCTCTTCGCTGCGCCGGCGGGGGCGGCTCCCAACGATCCGACCACTCCGCCGACGCCTGCTCCGACGCAGCCGGGCGTGAACGAGTCGCCGAGCACCCCGGAGACCACTCAGCCGGAGCCGAACAAGCCGGAATCCAAGCAGGATCCGCAGAAGCCGGAGAGCAAGCCCACGCCGAGCCAGCCAGGCGTCACCACCCCGGAGTCGGATCATGCCGCGCCGGACCAGAAAGACCCTAAGCTGGCCAAGCCGACCCAGCCGGGCGTGACCCCGCCGCGCGTCGCGCCGCTGCCGGTCCCCGGTCAGCAGAAGCCGAGCGATCCGCTGCCCGCGGTCGTGCCGGATCAGGCGGCGCCACAGCCGGGCCAGCAGCAGGCCGCGCCGCAGCCGGGGCAGCAGACCACTCCGCAGCTGGGCACGCAGAACGACAACGCCCAGGCGCGGCAGCCGGAGAGCTCCACGCTGGTGCAGCCGCAGGCGCAGCCGCGCTGGCAGGCCCCGCGTATGGAGGCGGCCCCGGCGGCGCCGGTCGTGGAGATGACCGGCCCGCACGCGGAGATCGGCGCCAACATCGACGGCGGCACCGTCCTGCCGGGCCACGTGGCCAACACCCACCACTTCAGCAACGAGGCCGGTTACGTCGGCACCATCGGCTACCGCACGCCGACCGGCTCGGGTGAAGCGGGCGTCTCGGTGGAGTTCGTCGACAAGAACACGGTCAAGCTGACCACCTACACCGGTGGCGAGGGCCTGGCCGCGAACAACACCACCACGGTGTTCGACACCACCCAGCTGAACCAGGCCAAGGCCGCGGTGGAGGACTGGATCCGGGAGCAGCCGGGCGGATCGGCCGCCCTGGATGCCGCCGCACAGGTTAAGCTTCCGCTTCAGCCGGGCGATTTCGCTCCGCAGACCGTCGACGTGGGTGGTGTCACCACCCAGTGGGGTGGTTCACTCCAGTACTGACACGTGCTGTTTCGACGGGTGGGGCGGTCGTTCGCGGCCGCCCCGCTTGTGTGTCCGGGAAAGGATTGGGTGTGACCTCCGAGGGTGACGCGAGGGAGAACGAATCCGACCAGTCCGGTTCGGAGTTCGGTCCGCCGTTGGGGGAATTCGGTCCGCCGGTTTCCGAATTCGGACCGCCCGTCTCGGAATTCGGTCCGCCTGTTTCGGAATTCGGTCCGCCGATGGGGGCCGACACCGGCCCGCGCTGGCAAGTGCCGCAGCAGCCCACCGATCACCCGGAACTGACTTGGCGGCCCGCGGGCGAGCCGGAAACGACACCCGCACTGCCGTCGCGGTTCCGCGCGCCGGATTCCACGGCTTACGCCGGACCTGCCTCCGCCACGCCCGAGCAGCCTTCTTCCGGCGCCGAGCGCCCGCAGCCCGAAGACGGCGCGCCGCAGGAATCCTGGTGGAACCAGCCGACCGCCGAGGGTGGCGTGCCGAAGCCTCCCGCGCCGTCCGAATCGGGTCTGTCCTGGGCCGAGGACCCGATCGCCATGCGGCTGGCGCTGCGCGTCCCCACGGCACCGGCGCCCGTCCGGCGCAAGGGCTCCTCGACGCGGTGGATCGTGCTCGGTGCGGTCGCGGCGGTCGTGGCGCTGATCGCGCTGACCGTGACCATCGTTGTAACCAGCGGCAGCGATGAGGACCAGGACGGCACGGCGGCTTCGAGCGGCCCGAGCACCGCGGCGGTGGACTGCCCGACCCGCACCGAGGGCAAGGTCACCTTCGGCAATGGTTCGGGTGATACGAGCAGTGGGATCCGGGCGATTCTCGGCTTCGAGCATGCCTACTATTCCGAGCGCAGCGCCACCCGCGCGCACACATTCGTGGCGCCGGGCGCGAACGTCGAGCCACCCGCGGACCTGCAGAAAACCATTGACCAGCACATTCCGCGGGGCACGGCCTATTGCCTGCGGATCGCGGAGATCACTCCCGATCGCTTCAACGTCGAGATCACCGAGCGCCATCCCGATGGCACCGAGGCCCAGTACTTCCCGGTGATCACGACGGTGACCCTGGACGGGCGGACCCTCATCTATCTGATCGATTGAGTCTGCTTCGCAGTAGGTCGGGCTACCGGGGTTCGCTCCAGCGATGAACGCGGTGCGTGGTGGAACGGGTGCGCCGCGGCCGCCGGTGTGCGCAAACCGCGCACGCCGCGGCCGCGGACGACGGATCAGCCGTCGTTGACGCCCGGCTGCAGGTAGTTCGTGACCTGCCACACGTACCCACCGCCGGAGCGCACGCAGCCGAGAACCGCTTTGCGCTGGACTCCGTTGCCCACGTCCACATAGTCCTGCGCCGTGGCTCCTGGAACCGTGCACTTCTGACCAGGCTGGGCGGCGTTCGCCGACGGCGCCACAAAGGCCAGTACGCCGGTGGTCAATGCGCCGATAGCAAGCGCGGATGCGATGTGTTTCATGGCTTTTCGTTCCTTCGGTCAGATGATCCTTACGTGGATCTGGACGGCGGCGGCGCGAATACCGTTCCATCGAGTGATGCGGATCACTCCAGAGGTCGCTGCGCGTCGGGGCGGCTGCGGCGGGGTGCATGTCGGGCAAGTGAGTCGGTCGGTCCAGTCGTGTTGCGTTCGTCGGCCCGTTCCATGCCTCGGGGTATCTCACATAATGAGAATAGAATTTCATATTTTGGTAGTCGATGTGAAACAGTGAGGACAACGCGTACCGTGGCGTCCTTTTCCGGAGGTTTCATGACGGCGATCACTCCACCCCTGGCCCGGCGTCTCGAGGGCCTGACGAGTTCGGCGATTCGTGATCTGCTGAAGGTAGCCGCGCGCGACGACGTCATCAGCCTGGCCGGTGGCCTGCCCGACGAGCAATTGATGCCGCGAGACCGGATCGCGCAGGCGGCGGAGTCGGCGCTGGCGGACCGCGCCCGACTGCAGTACACCGAATCGGCCGGGTGGGGGCCGCTGCGTGACGTGCTCGCCGCGCGGGAGACGCGGCGGCTGGGGCGGCCGGTGCCGCTCGAGGAGGTGTTCGTCACGCACGGTTCGCAGCAAGCGTTGTCGCTGCTCGCCGAGGTTTTGCTGGATCCGGGCGCGCTCGTCGTGGTCGAGGATCCGGCATACGTCGGCGCCTTGCAGGTGTTCCGGGCCGCCGGATCGCGCATCGTGACGGTCCCGCTCGACGCCGAAGGGATGCGGGTCGACGCGCTGGCCGAACTGCTCGGCCGTGGCGAGCGGCCCGCGGTGGTGCACACGGTGAGCAATTTCCACAATCCGCGCGGTGTCACCATGAGCCCGCGGCGCAGGCAGGAACTCGCCGAGCTCGCCGACCGGTTCGGATTCTGGGTGATCGAGGACGATCCCTACGGCGAGCTGTGGTTCGACCGGCCGTCGCCGGAGCCGATCGCGACGTATTCACCCAACGTGATCCGGCTGTCGAGCGTGTCGAAGATTCTGGCGCCGACCTTGCGGGTGGGCTGGATGACCGCGCCGAACGCGGTGTGCAGGGGTGTGGAACTGCTGAAGCAGGGCGCGGACCTGTGCGGGTCGGCCCTGACCCAACAGATCGCCGCCGATCTGCTCGCCGATGCGGATTGGCTGACCGGGCAGGTCGAGGAGATCCGGCGGGTCTACGGTGCGCGGGCGCGTGTCCTGGTCGACGAGCTGTGCACCCGCTTCGGTGGCCGTCTGGTGAGCACCGACGCCGCGGGCGGCATGTTCGTGTGGGTCGACTTCACCGATGGGACCGACGCCGTGGACTTGTTGCCCCGCGCCATCGATCTCGGCGTCGCCTACGTCCCCGGCGAGGCATTCGCGGTATCCGGCGGCCACCGGAATTCGATGCGTCTGTGCTTCACCACCTCCGACGCGGCGACGCTGCGTGAGGCGATCGAGCGCTTGGCGCGCGCGATAGGTGAATAGATCCGGGGACAACCACTTTCGATTGCCGCCGGATGGTTCGCGCGATTATGTCGCGGACGTGCGAGCGTAGTCGTCGTCTCGCTCGCGCGGGGCGTCGCTTGCCTCGCCCCTGCCGGGGTAGGTGTTCGTCGGTGGCAGGTCTACTGTGACGACCGTGCCGCGCGACGCGTCGCGAGGTCGAGGAGCGTGCCCGGTCCGCCCGTCAGTCCACCCAGCCGTACGTGCGCTCGACCGCCTTGTTCCACGCGGCGAAGCGCTCGTCCCGTTCCGCCTCCGGCATGGTCGGGTGCCAAGTTTTGTCGGCGGTCCAGTTGTCGCGGATGTCGTCGGTTCCCGACCAGTAGCCGACGGCGAGCCCGGCCGCGTACGCCGCACCCAGCGCGGTGGTCTCGTTGACCACCGGGCGCACAACGGGCACGTCGAGGACGTCGGACTGGAACTGCATGAGCAGATCGTTGGCGACCATGCCGCCGTCCACCTTCAGCGTGGTCAGCTCCAGTCCGAGCCGCTGGGACTCGGCGTCCGCGCGCATCGCGTCGACCACCTCGCGGGTCTAGAACGCGGTGGATTCCAGCACCGCCCGCGCCAGGTGCGCTTTGGTGACGAAACGCGTGAGCCCGGCGATCACGCCGCGCGCGTCCGGACGCCAGCGGGGGGCGAACAACCCGGAGAAGGCGGGCACGATGTAGGCGCCGCCGTTGTCGTCGACGCTACGGGCCAGCGGCTCTATCTCGTCGGCGGAGGAGATGATGCCGAGATTGTCGCGGAACCACTGCACCAGCGAACCGGTGACCGCGATGGAGCCCTCCAAGGCGTATACCGTGTCCGCGGCACCCAGGCGATAACACACCGTGGTGAGCAGGCCGTGTTTGCTGAACACCGGCGTGGTTCCGGTGTTCAGCAACATGAAATTGCCGGTGCCGTACGTGTTCTTGGCCTCGCCGGGTGACAGGCACGCCTGGCCGAATGTGGCGGCCTGCTGGTCGCCGAGGATGCCCGCCACCGGCACCCCGGCCAGTGGCCCGGCACCGATCGGCGCGTAGACCTCCGAGGAACTGCGCACCTGCGGCAGCATCGACTCCGGCACGCCGAATTCCCGGCAGATCGCCGAATCCCATTGCAATGAACGAAGATCCAGCAGCATAGTGCGGGAGGCATTGGTCACGTCGGTGATGTGCTCGCCGGTGAGTTTCCACAACACCCAGCTGTCGACCGTGCCGAAGCACAGCTCGCCCGCCTCCGCGCGCTCCCGCACGCCAGGCACGTTGTCCAGGATCCAGCGCAGCTTCGGCCCGGCGAAATAGGTGGACAGCGGCAGGCCGGTGCGATCCTGGTAGCGGCCCGGTCCCGCGGCGCCGCCCAATTCGGCGCACAGCCGGTCGGTACGGGTGTCCTGCCAGACGATCGCGTTGTACACCGGACGGCCGGTCTCGCGGTCCCACACCACGGTCGTCTCACGCTGATTGGTGACGCCAACCGCGGCGATGTCGTCCGCGCCGAGGCCGTTGCGCTCCAGAACGTCACCGAGGACGAATTCGGTATTGCGCCAGATTGTTTCGGGATCATGCTCGACCCAGCCCGGCTGCGGGAAGATCTGCTCGTGCTCCCGCTGGGCGACGCCGACGACGCGCCCCTGCCGGTCGAAGACGATGCACCGACTCGAGGTCGTGCCCTGGTCGATGGCGGCCACATAGCGACGCATGCTGGCAGTGTATTTAACCGCGACTTCGTCGCGGCGTGTTCGCGGCCCCTAATGGCTCGCGTTTGCGCGACCGCCGCTTGCTCCTTCGTCGCGTACGCGGCGGCCGCGCA
>NZ_JBSGCA010000097.1:0-11014 GCF_053601535.1 Nocardia sp. NPDC004718 | reverse complement strand
GGTCCCATTCCGAACCCGGAAGCTAAGCCTGCCAGCGCCGATGGTACTGCACTCGACAGGGTGTGGGAGAGTAGGACACCGCCGGAACATCCTTTTGTGATAGGGGACCCAGACTCTGGGTCCCCTATCCGCATTTGAGCACCCGATGGTGCTCCGGCGAACTCGCCGTGCCCGCGCCCCACCCCAGGTGCGTGATTCAATTTGTGGGGATACAGACTTCTCGCGGAACAAAGAAAGGGAGCACCGTGCCGGAACAAAACGACGATCGGAAGCCCTTCCGGCGCGGCACTCCCGATTCCGGGTCCGGCCGGCGAGGCGACAGCCAGGACGCGGGCCGCCGCGGTGGGGGATTCAACCGTCGTGGTGACTCCGGGGAACGCGGCGGCTACGGCCGGCGCGGTGATTCGGGCGGTTACGGTGCACGGGAGGGTTCGTCCGACCGGGGCACTTTCCAGCGCCGCGACAATTCCGGCGGGTCCGATCGTCGCGGCGACAGCGGCGGTTACGACAAGCGCGGTGGCGAGCGCGGTGGATTCGGACGCCGGGATTCCGGCGACCGGCCCGGTGACACGGGTGGTCTTCGTCGCGGCGGTGACGCGCCCAGGCGCGGGAGTTTTCAGCGGCGGGACGAGCCCACTGGCCGTGGCGCCGCCGGTCGAGGCGGCCAGGGAGACCGCGGTGGCCCCAAGCGGTACGAGGATTCCGGCGAGCGCGGCGGCTTCAAACGCCGGAGTGATTCCGAAGAGCGGCGCGATGAATCGCGGGGTGGTTTTCGCCAGGGCGGCGATTCCGGTAGTCGCGGCGGATTCCGTCGTGGTGATTCCCCGCGCGGTGGATCCGACCGTCGCCGTGACGATTTCGGCGATCGAGGTGATGCCCGCCGCGGCGAAACGGGCGAGCGGGGTGCGTTCAAGCGGCGCGGCGACTACGAGGAGCGCGGCGACGCCGGACGGCGTGGTGAGTCCGGTTTCCAGCGCCGTGACGACGATCGCGGTCGCCAAGGACCGGACCGGGAAGGCCGGCGCGACGGGGGCCGCGAGGCATCGGCACCGCGTGGCGAGGCGCCGCAGGAACGCCGCCGGGGCGGCGAAGGTGCCCGTGCCGGCGGAGGCCGTTCGCTCGACCGCCGCCCGCCGCGCCCGGAAGAACCCGATCTGCCGGATGAGGTGCAAGCGACCGATCTGGACTCGGCAGTGCGGCGGGATCTGCTCAGCTTGGACAAAGGCAATGCGGAGACGGTCGCCCGGCACCTGGTGATGGCGGCGCGTCTCCTCGATGACGATCCCGGGCTTGCTCTCGCGCATGCCAGGGCGGCGCGGCAGCGCGCCGGGCGGATCGCGGTCGTGCGCGAGACCGCGGGAGTGGTGGCCTACCACGCCGGTGAATGGGCGGAGGCCCTGTCGGAGTTGCGTACCGCGCGCCGGATGTCCGGCGGCTCGGGGCTGCTCGCCGTCATGGCCGACTGCGAGCGCGGCCTGGGGCGTCCCGAGCGCGCGATCGAGCTCGGTCGCAGTGACGAGGCGCGCGCCCTGCGCGGTGACGATGCCGCCGAACTGCGCATCGTCGTGGCGGGCGCGCGCATGGACCTGGGTCAGTACGACCAGGCCGTCGTGACCCTGCAGACCTCCGATCTCGACCCGTCTCGGACGGGCTCGGCCGCGGCCCGCCTCTTCTACGCCTACGCCGACGCCCTGGTCGCCGCCGGCCGAACCGACGAGGGCCTCACCTGGTTCCTGAACGCCGCCTCCGCCGACCTGGACGCGGAGACGGACGCCGAAGAACGCGCCGCCGAACTCACGGGCGACACCGACATCTGAACCTGCGATCGCGGCCGCGGAGGCGGGCTACCCTCCGCGGCCCGTCATGGCGGATCGCGGGCGGCGCGGTCTCGACTGGAGAAACCGGATGCCGTGCGCGCAGGCCCTTTCGTGGCTTATGCGCAACCCGAGACGCGACCGCTGACTTGCGGTATTCGGAAGCTGTGGTGCCCATGCTGTGCCGGTCCCGCGAGGTCGTCGCCGCGACTCGGCCTGGTCGAGGCGGATCATGGGCCGTCCGAATGTGCCCTCTGTCGGCCGCGGAGACCGTTCCTGCGGCGAGACGGCGATGAGCAGCGCGAATGCCCCCTTCGACCTTTCCCGGCCGCCTCTGGTCGCCGGGCCGCGACGACCCGCTCCCTCTGTCGCGATCGTCACCGGAAGAACACTGCGCATGCGGACCTCAATCGTTCGGGGTGTGCAGCCTGTCGACGTCGCGCGGAGGCGATTTCGACTGCGCGACCTCACCCCGTGTCCGGGTCGCTCCCGGTGATACCGAGTCCGAGCGAATTGCCCGGCGGACGCGGACGTATCGAGGACGAGGCCGCTGGTCGGAAACCGCCGCCGGGGTATGTGATCCGACGTCACGGGAGTGGCTGACGCCACGTCTTTCCGGTCCGCTCGCTGGCGTAGTGTCGGTGTCTCGGACTCGGCGGACGGAGGTCCGCCGGTGATGCGTCGGCGCGGCGCCGATCGGTGACACGGAGTGAGAGTGGTGTGAAGCGACTACGAGAGCGCTACCGAGCCCTGCTGCTGGATCTGGACGGCACGTTGTATCGCGGTCACGCGGTGATCGAAGGGGCGCCGGAAGCACTGGTGGCGGACGGGCAGGCGGACCAGCGGCTGGTGTACGTCACCAACAACGCCAGCCGCGGACCGCAGGTGGTGGCCGCGCATCTGTCCGAACTCGGGTTTCCCGCGTCCACCGACGACGTGGTGACCAGCGCCCAGGCAGCGGCGCGGCTGCTGGCCGAGCGGCTCGACCCCGGTGCGCACGTGCTGGTGGTCGGCACCGACGACCTGGCCGCCGAGGTGGACGGCGTCGGACTGCGGCCGATCCGGCGCTTCGACGGGGACGCGCCCGCCGCTGTGGTGCAAGGACATTCACCCCACACTTCTTGGCCGGACCTCGCCGAAGCCGCCTACGCTCTGCGTGCGGACGCGCTGTGGATTGCGGCCAACACCGACCGGACCCTGCCGAACGAACGCGGCCTCGCGCCCGGTAACGGTGCGATGGTCGCGGCGTTGCGCGCCGCCTCCGATCGGGAGCCGATCGTCGCGGGCAAACCGTATGCGCCGCTGCTGGAGGACGCGCTCGTGCGGGCCGGTTCCCGCTCCGCTCTGGTGGTGGGCGACCGCCTCGACACCGATATCGAGGGCGCCAACCGTGTCGGTCTGGACTCGTTGCTTGTGCTCACCGGTGTCAGCACGCTGGACGAACTGCGGAAAGCCCCGGACGGGCAGATCCCGACATATGTCGCCGACTCGCTCGACGCCCTCAACCACGCGGTCGTTGCCGCCGAGCCGGAAACCGATCTCGGTGCAATGCTTCAGCGCAACCCGGGGCGAGCTGTGACGGTCCGCGCGGCCGATTCGGAAATCCGATAGCGTTGACGCCACGATGACTACTCCAACGCCTCGTCCGCACGGCCCCGGTACGGGCGCCGGTGCACCGGGTCCCCGCCCAGGGGCCCCACTGCCCGGTCAGCACCTGCCGGGTGCGCAAGGGCGCCCGGAGCCTGCCGATCCGGATCGAATCCGCGGCGAGGTCGACAGCCTGCTCGCCGAACTCGACTTCCCCGGCCGAAGCGGAGTCGCGACCGACAGCGCCGAAGCCGGAGTCGACATCACCCGTCGCGCTCGCATCCTGGAGCAGGCACATGACGTGCTGGTACAGGCCTTGGCCACGGTGGACAAGATCTGAGGTGGCCAGACGCGCGCGGGTGGACGCCGAACTGGTTCGCCGCGGGTTGGCGAGATCGCGAGAACACGCGGTCGAGCTGATCGGCGCGGGCCGCGTCCTGATAGCTGGAACGGTCGCGGTGAAGCCGGCGACCGCCGTCGAGACGGGCACCCCGCTGGTGGTCCGCGACGAGCCCGACGAGGTGTCGTGGGCCTCGCGCGGTGCGCACAAACTGCTCGGGGCGCTGGAGCGGTTCGAACAGGACGGGTTGTCCGTAGCGGGTAAGCGCTGTCTGGACGCGGGCGCCTCGACCGGCGGTTTCACCGACGTGCTGCTGGCACGGGAAGCGCGGGAGGTCGTCGCGGTCGACGTCGGCTACGGCCAGCTGGTCTGGCGCCTGCGCAACGACGAGCGGGTCCGGGTGTTCGATCGGACCAACGTGCGCAACCTGACGCCCGAAACCATCGGCGGCACGGTCGAAATGGTGGTGGGCGACCTGTCGTTCATCTCGCTGAGCCTGGTGCTGCCCGCGCTGGCCGCGTGCGCCGCGCCGGGCGCCGACCTGCTGCCCATGGTGAAACCGCAGTTCGAAGTCGGCAAGGAGCGGGTCGGTTCGGGCGGTGTGGTGCGTGATCCCGCGTTGCGCGCCGAGGCGGTGCGCACGGTGGCGGCCGCGGCCGCGGAACTGGGCATGCGTACCGCCGGTGTCGTGGCGAGCCCGCTGCCGGGCCCGTCCGGCAATGTCGAATACTTCTTGTGGTTGCGTAACGACGGGCCGTTCGAATACGACGGTGAGCAGGTCGCTGCGTTGGTCGAGCGTGCGGTTGAGGAGGGTCCACAGTGAACACTCTGGCCCAGCCCTGCGGCCGGGAGATCTTGCTGGTGTCGCATCCCGGTCGCGCGGAGATCATCGAAACCGCCCACCGGGTGGCGAAGATCTTCGCGGACGCGGGCATCTGCCTGCGTGTACTCGCCGACGAAGCGGACAGCACGCGGTTCGAGTCCGAGCCGGGCGGTTTTCCGGTGCGCGTGGTCGAGCACAGCGCGGAGGCGGCGGTCGGCTGCGAGATGGTGCTCGTGCTCGGCGGCGACGGTACGTTCCTGCGTGCCGCCGAGTTGGCGCGCCCGGCCGGGGTGCCGGTGCTCGGGATCAATCTCGGCCGCATCGGTTTTCTCACCGAGGCCGAGGCCGAGCACTTGGACGAGGCGCTCGCGCAGGTGGTCCGACGTGATTACACGATCGAGCACCGGATGACCATCGACGTCACCGTGCGGATCGAGGACGAGGTCGTCGATAGCGGATGGGCGCTGAACGAGGCCAGCATCGAAAACGCTTCGCGCATGGGGGTTCTGGAAGTGGTGCTGGAAGTCGACGGCCGCCCGGTCTCGTCGTTCGGCTGTGACGGCATCCTCATCTCCACACCGACCGGATCGACCGCCTACGCTTTCTCCGCGGGCGGCCCGGTGGTGTGGCCGGAACTGGAAGCGTTGCTGGTGATTCCGAGCAATGCCCATGCCCTGTTCGCGCGACCGCTGGTGACCAGCCCGGATTCCCGGATCGCGGTCGAGTCCGTGGCGACCGGACACGATGCGATAGTTTTCCTGGACGGCAGGCGCACGCTCGCACTGCCCAGCGGTGGACGGGTCGAAGCGGTTCGCGGCGCACAACCGGTGCGCTGGGTGCGGCTGGACTCCGCACCGTTCGCCGACCGGATGGTGCGTAAGTTCCAATTGCCCGTGACAGGCTGGCGTGGCCGACGGCGAACGGAGAGCACAAGTGCTGACAGAGATCAGGATTGACGGGCTTGGCGTCATTTCCACGGCGACCGCGCAGTTCCACGCGGGATTGACCTGCCTGACCGGCGAGACCGGCGCGGGCAAGACGATGGTGGTGACCAGCCTGCATCTGCTCAGCGGTGCGCGCGCGGACGCGGGCCGCGTCCGGCTCGGCGCGTCCCGTGCCGTGGTCGAGGGCCGGTTCACCATCGACGACGTCAACGAAGCCGCCTGCGCGGAGGTCGCGCAGGTACTGGAGGCGGCCGCGGCCGAGCAGGACGACGACGGCAGCGTCATCGCGATCCGCACGGTGGGCAGCGACGGTCGCTCGCGTGCGCATCTCGGTGGCCGCGGCGTCCCGGCCTCGGTGCTGGCCGATTTCACCGCGCCCCTGCTGACCGTGCACGGGCAGAACGATCAGCTGCGTTTGCAGCGCCCCGACCAGCAGTTGTCGGCACTGGACCAGTTCGCGGGCGACGCGGTGGGTCCGCTGCTGCGGAAATACCAGGTGCTGCGCCGATCGTGGCTCGACGCCCGCACCGAACTGCTCGAACGGACCGCTCGCAGCCGGGAACTGGCGCTCGAGGCCGAGCGACTCGAGCACTCGTTGAACGAAATCGACGCCGTCGCGCCGGAACCCGGCGAAGACGTGCGCATCGTCGACGAGGTGCGCAGGCTCAGCGATCTGGACTCGCTGCGGGAGGCGGCGGCCACCGCGCACGGCGCGCTGTCCGGGCCCGCCGACGCGCCCGAGGACGGTTCCGGCGCGCTGGAGGCGCTCGGCGCCGCGCGCGCCCGCATCGAAGCCGCCGACGATCCGGCGCTGGTCGCGCTCGCGCCGCGCCTGGCCGATGCCATCGCCGTGGTGGTCGACGTGACCACCGAGCTGAGCGGGTATCTCTCGGACCTGCCTTCGGATCCGGGTGCGCTGGATTCGCTGCTCACCCGCCAGGCGGAATTGAAGACACTGACCCGGAAGTACGCGCCGGACATCGATGGCGTACTGGCTTGGGCGCAGGAGGCGCGTACCCGGCTCGGCTCGCTGGACGTTTCCGAGGAGGCGCTGGCCAAGCTGGCCGCCGAGGTGGACACCGCCGCGGAACGGGTGCGGGAGGCGGCGAAGAAGCTGAGCGCCGCGCGGACCAAGGCGGCGGGCAAGCTCGCGACCGCGGTGAGTGCCGAGCTGGGTGGTCTCGCCATGGGCAAGGCGCGTCTGGAGGTCGAGGTGCGGCCGATGCTCGCGGGCGCGCAGGACTCGGCGCCGCTCACCGTCGACGGCAAGGAATTGCACGCGGGGTCCACTGGCGTCGATGAGGCAGAGTTCCGGCTGGCCGCGCATTCGGGCGCGCAGTCGTTGCCGTTGAGCAAGAGCGCGTCCGGCGGTGAGCTGTCCCGGGTGATGCTGGCGCTGGAGGTGGTGCTCGCTGGGTCCGAGCATGGAGCGACCATGGTGTTCGACGAGGTCGACGCGGGCGTCGGCGGGCGAGCCGCGGTGGAGATCGGCCGCAGGCTGGCCCGGCTGGCACGTACCCACCAGGTGATCGTGGTGACCCATCTGCCGCAGGTGGCGGCGTTCGCCGACACCCACCTGGTGGTCGACAAATCCGACGACGGCAAGGGCACTGTCAACAGTGGCGTCCGTGCGCTCACAAACGACGAGCGGGTGGTGGAGCTGGCGCGCATGCTGGCCGGTCTCGACGACACCGAGACCGGCCGGGCACACGCGGAGGAACTGCTGGCGACGGCGCGCGCCGAGAAAGCGGGCGCCGAGGCGGCCACGCGCTGAGCGCGCGGGTCAGCGCACCGCTTTCTGCGCGCCCTTGATGAACTGGCCGATCAGGTTCTTCAAACCGAACTCGAGCACCTTGGCCGGCACCGGAAGCGACGGATCGGACTCCATCGTGTAGGAGACGAGAGTGCCGTTGTCGGCGTCGGCGAAGGTGACGATGCCGATGTGCCGCTTCACCGGCGCGCCCTTGACGATCTTGTACTCCATTCGCTCACCTGGAACGAGCTTGGTGATCTCCTCCGTGACACCGACCGGGCCGAGGCCGATGAGGTGCTGCGCGCCGACGCCCTCCCGCTCGGTCAGGCCGGGTTTGACCAGCTTGACCTGCACCGGAACGTAGGGGCTGATGCTCTCGCGGTCGGCGAAGAGCCGGTACACGACCTCACGCGGGGCGGCGATGACGGCGTCGACGGTGGTGCTGGCCATAAATTCTCCTCTTCCAGTTACGTGTGACGGGCAGCATATAGCTACAGCGGGCGCGGCTCGGTGATCGTGTCGTCCGCATCACAATCGGCGGCGAGCCGTTCGGGTGGCCGGTGTTCCGCGCGGCTGCCGCGCGGGTGTGAAGTCTCGGAGTCGATGCGCGGTGACGACGAGCGTCGAACGCGTAACCGGTCCGATCTACTGGTGACCTCCGTGAAATATCTAGTCATGGATGCGGATCTCGGTTGCCGGACCCGAGGATGGCCCAGAGGCGATGGGAGTCCGCTGCAGTAAAAGGGTTGTGTATCAGGAATTTTCGCGGCGGATGTAGATATCGAGGGAATCTATGTCCGTAATGTCCGTTTAGTAACCTACTATTGAAGTCAGTAACTGACCGGCGGCTGAATTCCGCTGAACATGGGAAGCGCCGAGGCAAAGGGGCCATCATGCGCAGTGTTCTTACGGTGACGATCGCGACGCAGGAAGCGGGTCGCCGCGGCCCGGCGACCGGAGGTGGCCGGGAAAGGTCGAAGAAGGGGGCATTCGCCCTGCTCCTCGCCGGTCTCGCCGCGGGAACGGTCGCCGCGGCGGGCGGCGCTGCCGCGGAGTCCTTGTCGAGCTCCGATCACTCAGGGCGTTCGGGTTCGCACGGCGACTCGACGGGGTGGCACAAGATCGATCCGTTCGGATACCGGCACTCCGACCCGAATCCGCTCCGGCAGAACGAGCATCAGCATGCCCTGCGTGAGTATCACCGGCAGAACATGCCGCGACCCGACGAAAGTGGTGCGAGCGACGGCTCTGGCGAAACGGCCTGGTCTCGCGCCCAACCCGGACGGCAGTGGCTGGACTGTGTGCCGTCCGCGGGCGAAGTGGTGCTGACCGGTGATCCAGGCGCGAACTCCGTCGCAGCGATGGGCGCCGTGAGTCCTCGCGTGCTGTCGAAGTCGCTCCGCACCGGATCGCTTCCGGTGATGAGTAGCGAGATATTCGCTATGTATTGGAAGCGCACTTGTGCCGCGCCGTCGGTGTGACTCGAAGCGGCATTCGCAAATTGATTGCTGAGTGAGTCGATCGTGGGGGATTGCTTGATGGTAGACCTTCGGCAGAAATCGCTGCCTCACTACACAAAAGCAGGGATTACTCGGTGAACCGAGTGAAGGCGGTGTTGTCGGCGAATGGGATTGCCAATACATAGCGTGATAGCGAACGGGCCTGTGTGAGACGGCGCGCCTCCACCAATGGTTAAGGGTTTGCGGTCATCATCGCTGCATGAAGATGCCGGCGCTGTTGTCGAGAAACACCGAAACGCTTCCTGGTCTGATCGGGACGGCCCGGGTGGATCGCAACACCCGGCGGCTGCTCGGCCGGATCGGGCCGGGCGACATCGTCGTCCTCGACGAGATGGACCTCGATCGGATGACCGCCGACCGGCTGGTCGAGGCACGCGTCGGCGCGGTGATCAATACCTCGCCGTCCATCTCCGGCCGTTACCCCAACCTGGGCCCCGAGGCGCTCGTGTCCCACGGGATCCTGCTGCTGGACACGGTGAGTTCGGATGCGTTCAAGCGGATCAAAGACGGTGTCAAGGTCCGCGTCGATGGTGGCGTGGTCTACGCCGATCGGCTGATCAAGAAGGAACCCGAGGTGCTCGTCGAGGGCATCGAGCTCACCGGGCCTGCCATCGCGGAGCGGATGATCGAGGCGCGCAACGGTCTGGCCGATCACCTCGAGGCCTTCGCGGGCAACACCATCGAATTCATCCGGACCGAGAGCGCGCTGCTCATCGACGGGTTCGGCGTCCCGGAACTGGATCTGGTGATGAAGCAACGGCACGTGGTGGTCGTCGCCGACGGCCCGGACCACGCGGAGGACCTGCAACGGCTCAAGCCGTTCATCAAGGAATACGCCCCTATCCTGATCGGGGTGGGGCGCGGCGCGGACACCCTGCGCAGGCGTGGATACCGGCCCGACGTCATCGTGGGCGATCCGGAGGAGATCACCACCGCGACGATGAAGTGCGGCGCCGAGGTGATCCTGCCCGCCGACACCGATGGCCACGCCAAGGGGCTCGAACGCATCCAGGACCTCGGCATCGGCGCGACGACCTTCCCGTCCTCCGGTTCACCCGCCGATCTGGCGCTGCTGCTGGCCGAGCATCACGAAGCCGCGCTGATCGTCACCGCGGGAGCGCCCGCCTCGCTCGACGACTTCTTCGACCGGGGCCGCCGCGACAGCAATCCGGCCACCTTCCTGACTCGGCTGAAGGTGGGCACGAAGCTGATGGACGCCAAGGCGGTGGCCACCTTGTACCGCAACCGCGTGTCCGGAGTCGCCATCGCGCTGGTGGTGCTCGCCGCGCTGGTCGCGGTGATCGTCGTGTTGCTGGCGTCCAACAGCGGCGGCGACGTCCTGGACTGGGGTGTGGACAACTGGAACCGCTTCGCGCGGTGGGCGCAGGGGCAAGTCGGAGCTCGAGAATTCTGAGGAGAACGATGATTTCGATGCGCCAGCACGCCATCTCGATCGTCGCGATCTTTCTCGCGCTCGCGATCGGTGTGGTGCTCGGATCCCAGACGCTCGCGGCCGATCTGCTGTCGGGCTTGCGTGCGGACAAGGCCGACCTGCGGCAGCAGGTCGATGCACTGACCGAGCGGAACCGCCTGCTCGACGAGCAGACCGCGGCCGCCGACCGGTTCATCGCCGGTTCGTCGGGCCGCATTCTCGGCGGTGCGCTGGCCGACCGCAGTGTCGTCGTGTTCACGACCCCGGACGCCGATCCCGGGGACGTCGACGCGGTGACCAGAGCGCTCGCGGCCGCGGGCGCGGGCGTCACGGGACGGATCGCGTTCACCGAGGCGTTCGCCGACGGCAGCGAAGGCGATCGGATGCGCACGGCCGTCACGAACGTCATCCCGGCCGGGGCGCAGCTGCGTACCGGCGCGGTGGACCAGGGCAGTATGGCCGGTGATCTGCTCGGCCTGGTGCTGCTGCTCGATCCGGCCAACGGGCAAACCCGGAGCACCCCGGAGGAACTCGGGCTGGTTCTGGAGACCCTGCGCGGCGGCGGCTTCCTCGCCTACGGCGACACACCGGTGCGGCCCGCGCAGCTCGCGGTCGTGATCACCGGCGATGGCGCCGCCGCGGCCCAGGACGGCGCTGGCTCGAATACCGCGCGCTTCGCGGGCGCTCTGCGCGGCCGGGGTGCGGGAGTGGTGCTCGCCGGTCGCGCGGGCGCTGAGGGCTGTCCGGGGAAGTGCGGGGAAGGGCGCGGGGAAGTCGAGCAGTCGGGACTGGGGTCGTGGG